>NZ_JAPKNK010000003.1:0-478958 GCF_026343855.1 Kaistia nematophila
ATCGCCGCGGTCAGCGAGGTCTTGCCGTGGTCAACGTGGCCGATCGTGCCAATGTTGCAGTGCGGCTTGTTGCGCTGGAATTTCTCTTTTGCCATCGACGTCGCTTCCTGTCGTCTCGTTCCTACGAGCCGGACGGCTCGAACTGCACCATCAAACCGCTGCGCAACGCGCTCAGATCGCGCCAGAAGCGCAAGGCTCAGTTGATGGAGCGGGTGAAGGGAATCGAACCCTCGTATTCAGCTTGGAAGGCTGCTGCTCTACCATTGAGCTACACCCGCACGCTAACGTTCCGTCGAAATGGTGGAGGAGGTTGGATTCGAACCAACGTAGGCTAAGCCAACGGATTTACAGTCCGTCCCCTTTAACCACTCGGGCACTCCTCCAAATCACTTCGGCAGAGCGTTACCGTTCAGGCAGTCACCGGACGAACCCGCCGGGCGGGTCGTTCGATGGGCGTCTTATGGCGACCTTGCCCGGCCCTGTCAACGCATATCCAACCAACTTCCACGGCTTCGGTGCATGGGCCCGAATCCGGCGGCCGGTTCGATTGCCGGTTTCGCGCGCCGCCCGTATAAGCGGGGCATGACCGACGAAAACAAACATAGCAAATCCCCGCGGCAACCCGGCCATTTCCGGGGCGGCAAGGGCAAGCCCGGCCAACACGGCCAACGCCGTTTCGGCTCCAACGCGCCGGCCGAACGCCGGCCCGATCAGCTGTGGATATATGGCATCCACGCCGTGGCAGCGGTGCTTTCGAATCCCCGGCGCAGGGTTTTGACGCTGCTGGCGACGCAGAATGCCGCAGCACGGCTCGTCGAGGAGGGCGCCTCCCTCCCCGCCGGCCTCAAGGACGCGTCGCCGCGCGATCTCGACAAACTGCTCGGCGCCGAGGCGGTGCATCAGGGCGTCGCCGTCGAAGTCGCACCTCTGGAGCCGCTCGATCTCGACGCGCTCGGCGACGCCCGCCTCGTCGTCGTGCTCGACCAGGTGACGGATCCGCATAATGTCGGCGCGATCCTGCGCTCGGCCGTGGCGTTCGGCGCCGATGCGCTGGTCACCACAGGCCGCCACGCCCCGACCGAGACCGGCGTGCTCGCCAAGTCGGCATCCGGCGCGCTCGAGCACATCGCGATGATCGAAGTGCCGAATCTCGCAACCGCGCTCACCGATCTCCGCGACATGGGCTACACCTGCGTCGGCCTCGACAGCGAAGGCACGACCTCGATCGAGGACGGCATGCAGGGCGACAGGATCGCCCTCGTGCTGGGCGCGGAAGGCAAGGGCCTGCGCCGTCTGACGCGCGACCGCTGCGACGTCGTCGCCCGGCTCGACATGCCTGGCGCGATCAAGAGCCTCAACGTCTCCAACGCGGCGGTGCTGTCGCTCTACCTGGCCCACCGCCATCTCGGCACGCCCACCGCCTGAGGCGGGCACGACTGCGAATCACGCGCGAGCCAACGCCTCCCGCGTGATTCCACCCCGCCGCCCTCCCCGCGCACGGCCAAAGCGGCAGCGGAGGGAAAAGCGATCGATTGCGGAAATCTGCGCGATCCGCGCTTGACCGGCGGGTGCGGTCCTCACTACACCCGTCACCGGGCCGGTTTAGCTCAGCGGTAGAGCAGCGGTTTTGTAAACCGAAGGTCGGGGGTTCAATCCCCTCAACCGGCACCATTTTCCAGAAAAGCCCACGCGTCCCCCAACGTTTCGCCTGGCTCCCGGCAGGTTCGCAGGTCGCGTCCCCTCCGCTCCGCCTGTTGCGACCGCTCTGGCTATCAGCGGTCCACCAACCCGTGGATCCAGCTCGATGCCCGGGCCGACATCGTCTTAAGATGGTCCGCCGCCGTGAAGCCGGAGACGCTCTTGCGCGGCTTCAGGTCGTGGTCGCCATCCTCGAGCCAGAGAACCTCGATTCGTGGCGACAGCGCATAGCCGCCAACCTCTTCCCGTGTTCCGAATTCGTCGCGCGTGCCCTGGCAGATCAGCGTCGGCGTCCGCAGCTCGACGAGATGGGCCGTGCGCAGTTCGTCCGGCTTGGTCGGCGGATGGAATGGATAGCCGAGGCAGAGCAGACCGGCGATCTCGCCGGCGGCATGGAATTCGTCGGCGACCATGCTGGCGACGCGCCCGCCCATCGACTTGCCGCCGATGATAAGCGGCGTCGAGGCGGCGAGCGCCGCAATCGCTTCGCGATATTCGGGCATCAGCCTGTCGGCGCGCGGCGGCGGCTTGCGGCCGGTTCCGCTCCGCCGCTCGGCCATATAGGCGAACTCGAATCGCGCGACACGGAGGCCCGCCGTCGCGAGCGCCCTCGCCGACGCCGTCATCGAGGCCGAATCCATCGGCGCCCCGGCGCCATGCGCCAGCAGGATGGTCGCCCGCGCGTCTTCCGGGCCATCGAAGAGAAAATTTCCTGTCATCTCGCCGCCCTCGCCTTCCGACATTCGAAGGCGCAAGTTTCGCCCATCCTTCAGGACGGCTCAATGCGGCCCTCCCACGCCCGGGGAAGCCCCGACACGCACGGATCACGGCGATATGTAGAAAGGGCGATTCGGCCGCGTGGTAGTCCTAGCGTGACGGCTGGCGGGCTGTTGCCCATCCCCGGAACGCAGGAGAGATCATCATGAAATCTTCAGCCTTGGGTCGTGCCCGACTGGCCGGCCTCGCCGTGATCATGGCAATGACCACACTGATGGCCACCTCGCCCGGCGAGGCCGTCGTCTATTGCCGCGCCGGCGCCTATGTCAGGGGCTGCGTCCAGCGTCCGCCTGCGGCGGCGCCCGCCGTCCGCTGCGGCCATGTCGGCTATACGCGCGGCTGCGTCGTCCGCTAGGCCCTATCCGAGGGAACGCAGCGCTGGCGCCGCGTCCGCTCAGTGCGGCTTCATCGCCTCGGCCAGCGTCGCCAGGGCGCGCTGCGCCTCGCGCGAGCCGGTGCCGGCGACCGCGACGAAGATCGTCTTGGCGTCGTTCCAACGGCGCAGGTGAAAGTAGGACCAGCCCCGCATCATCATCAGGTCGTTCTGCTCGGGTGCGATGCGCGAACGCTCGTCGAGCATCAGGAGCGTCTCGATGTAGCGGCCATCATTGTAGGAGCCGATGGCGCGCTGGGTCAGGATCTCGGTCTTGAGCTCGATCGCGCGCTGGACGGTCTGCGAGGTCTGCGCGGCGGAAGCTGCTGCCTGGTCCGTCAGCCCGGCGCGCAGATAGGCGAGCGTCTTGCCATAAGCGGCGTCCTGCGCGACCTGGCCGTAGCTGGTGCGGAGCGCGACGTCGAACGCGTCGGCCGCCTCGATCGGACGGTTCAGGTCCATCAGGCACCAGCCGCGATTGAGCGCGCTCATCGACGAAAGCAGCGCCGGACGCACTTCGCCGGTGCAGGTGCGGCCGCGGCTGCGGGAGGCATTGCGCGGGGCGGCGCGGCGCTCGGCCGGCTGGGCAGCGGCCTGCTGCCGGCGAGCCGGACGCGCCACCGGGGCGGGATCCGCCTCTTCCTCGTCGGCAACGGTCTCCACCCGCGCCGCCGGGGCGGGATCGTCGACCGCCACGGCTCCATCGGGACCGGGAATGGCCTCGGCGGCCGGGATCCGCTGCCGGGCCGCCTTCGGATCCGCCAGCGCGGCGATGCGCGGCGAACGCGGACCCCACTCCCGAATGATCTTCTCGAAGCCGGCCTTGTCCTTGAGCTTCTGGTTGGCGAGCGCCAGGCCATAGGCGGAGGGCTCGTCGTTCGGCATCAGCGACAGCGCGGTGGCGAACCAGCGGGCGGCGATCGCCGTCTGGCCGATCTTGTAGGCGTACCAGCCGAATTCCTGCGCGCCGGGGCCATACTTGGCGTCGCTGATCGCGGTGGCCATGCGGGTCAGCACGTCGCGCTCCAGCTTCACCGGCGGATCGATGGCGAGCGTGGCGGTCGCGACGACGAGATAGGCGTCGGTGTTTTCCTTGGTGGCGTCGCGCCACTTGTAGGCAGCGGTTTCGGCATCGACGGGCCGCTTCAGCGCGTTCAGCACATAGGCATAGCCGCGCGCGATCTCCGCCGTGTCGGCTCGCCCCTTGGCGAGTTCGAACCACTGCGCCGCACGGGTCGGGTCGTTGTGCTGGAACCAATAGGAGCCGAGAAGCACCGCATCGTCCGGGCCCGTGCCCTCCCGCACCAGCCGCTCGACGAGCGCGATATCGTCGGGCGCCACCGCGAGGCTCGGATCCTTGGCGCCGGCGGCGAGGCGGCGCCGGGCCAGGTCGCCCTTGACCGGCGCGAACTCGCCTTGCCCGTCCGGACCGGTGCGCTCCAGCTTGAGCAATTCGTTGAGCTCGGCATCGTCGAGATAGCCCATCGCCTTCTGGACGGTGGCGAGACGTTCCTTCGGGTCCTGGCAGTTCGTCAGGATGTAGACGCCGACATCGCGGGCGCGCGGCGTCCGCGCGGTCTTGGCGAAGCCTTCGGCGACGCGCCAGAGCACGTCGACATCGGCACAGGTCAGGAGAGCCGGCGTCGCGGCGGCGACCGAGACGACCGTGTTCCACTGCTGCGCGTTGGAGGCATTGACCAGCCGGTCGCGCGCCTCGCCCACTTCGAGGCGGGCGAGCAGGTCCGGCGGCACCTGCCAGTTGGGCTCGCGGGCGAGCCGTGCGGCGATGGCGCTGCGCACGGCGGCATACTGGCCGTCGCCATAGAGTTTCCACATCTGGTCAAGCACCGGATCGGAAATCGGCACCGGCGCCGAGAAATCGTCCGGCGGTGTCCAATCGGGGTTGAGGGCTCGAAGCCGGGCGATCTCCGCCTGCAGACGACGCTGGTCACCCTGGCGGGCAAAATAGCGGAGCGCAGTCTCGTCGACAGCGGGAGCTGCCGCCAGCGCCGGCGCCGGGGCGATGGCGGGGGCCGGCGCCGCAGGCGCGACAGCCGGAGCCGCGGGCGCCGCCGGGGCCTGCGCCATGCGGACGGTTCGCGTCGGCACGACCGGGACGCTCGCGGACGAGCCATAAAAGTCGGTGGCGGCGTCTTGCACCCGCCGCACCTGAAGCATCTGCGCGGTTTCGTCGCCCGCTTCCGCCGGCGACAGCGCCTGGTCGAGGAGATAGGCGCCTTCCAGGCCGATGACCACAAAGGCGCCGAGGATCAGGAGCTGCTGCTTCACAGGCATTCCGCGCGCCTTTCTTTCAGAAAGGACAAGGAGAGAAGGTGGAGGGTCGACGGGTAGTAGAGCGTCGGCGAGAAGGTCTTGAGGTCGTCCGGAACCGGCTTGCCGTCCCGCACGCAGGCCAGCGCCGCGGCGACGATGCGATAGCCGGGCTCGCCCAGCGTGCTCTCGACCGCGTTGGTCTTGACGTTGATCACGGCGGGACCCGGCTTGCCGGGTCCGAACCAGGCCTTTTCATAGGGCCCGAGCAGCGCGGCGTCGGTGATGCCGGCACGCAGGATGTAGAGCGGGATGCGGATGGAATTGTAGCCGAAGACGGGATCGAAGCCCTCGGCCGGCTCCACCCGCTTTTCATGCACCGTGATCCAGTCGGTCGGCAGATGCTCCTCGCCGAACTGCGCCTGCCGCAGCAGCGACAGGCCGGAATTCGCAAGTCCCTTCCAGTTGGTCGCCGGCGCCAGCTGTGCCATCACGGGAAACGCCTCGAAGATCCAGTAGGAGAGATTGACGATCGGCCCGTCCGGGCGCGCCGAGCGGCTGAAGCCATCGACGCCGGGCAGCAGCAGCTCCCGGCCGAGATCCTTCACCACGGTCTTCTTGCCGAGCGCGGTGGCGATCGCCGTGGCCGACTGGAGATAGCCCTTCTCCTTCCACGCCCAGCCCGCCTCGGCGAGCGCATAGGCGATCAGCAGGTCGCCGTCGCTGGCATTGTTGGTGTCGGGCACATGCGGCAGCGTCGGCCGCCAGCTCCAGACGGCCAGGCCGTCGTCGCGCAGGAGCAGTTCGGTGCGCGTGAAGCTCCAGATCCGCTCGAAGGCGGCGCGGTCATCGGCGGCGAAGGCAAGCAGCAGTCCGTAGCCCTGCCCTTCGCTGTGGCTGATGTCGCCGTTGGCGTCGTCGATGACGCGTCCGTTGGGAGCGACGAAGCGATCGCTGTAGGTCTTCCAGTCATCGGCCGAGACGGTGCCGCGCATGGTGAGTTGCTCCGCGTGGGCGGCCACCGCCACCGACATCAAGCCGCCGGCGATCAGGGATGCGACACCCGAAATGCGGAGGAAAGAACCAATCATGACCGTCTCCCCAGGCGTGCCAGAAGGCCCGTCGTGACAATGCCGAGAACGATACACAAAACCACCAGCCCGATCGCGTAGACCACGACGTTGCTGGACAGCCAGTTGGCGGCGATCAGGCGCAGATTCCCCGGCGCGACCGGCTGGGTCATCACGAATTCGAAGGTCAGCAGCGGCCGGCTCTCGATCGCGTCGGTCGTCGCGGAATATGTGGTGAGCGCCCCCCCGAGCAGCGGCCAGCGCTGGACCGTCGAGATCGACTGGATGCCGGTGATCAGCCGCTCCTCGGAAGGCGCCGTCAGAACGGTCCAGGTGCCGCCGCCGTTCGGGCTCGCCTGCTGCGCCACGATCAGGCTCGTCTTCGGCGCCGGGTCATAGGGAGGCGCCGCCGCCTCGCGCAGGCGGAAGGTCGAGAACGAGATGTCGAAATTGCGCTGCAGCCAGCCTTCGAAGCCGGCGAGCTGCCCCTGCAGCCCGCCGCCACCGACCTCGCTGCGCCAGCGATTGAAGGTTGCGCTGGTGTCCTCGGTCTCCGGGCTGGAGGCCGGCGCCTGGCCGATCTCGGTGCCCGGGCGATGCAGGGCGCCGTCGAGCGCCTCGAACCCGGCAGCAGCCGAGGCGGGCATGACACGCTTGCCCGCGCTCGTCTCGTCGCGCCAGCTGGTGCGGATGCTTTCCGCGACATGGACCTGGCCGAGCACGCTGGCGGGCATCTGTGCCGCCGTGCCGACGAAGATGGCGGAGCGGTCGCCGACGCTGGCGGCCGGCGTCGGCGTCAGCGGCACGATGCGGCCGGCCTGGATCGCCATCCGGGCCACCAGGCTCGCGGCTGCCGAATAGATGGTCGGATCGGCACGGCCGAGAACGAGTGCGCTCGGCTCCTCCGCCCGGTTGTAGGGGAAGGCCGTGCCGGCGAAGGCCGCCAGGTTGGGCCGGCGCCCGATGCGCGCGAAGTTCGGCATCGCGAAGGTGGTGGTGTCGAACAGCACGAAGCGCTGGCCGCCCGCCGTCGAACCGCCGGGCGCGCAGACTGCGTCCTCGGCCGTATCGAGCATCGCGTTGATCGAAATCCGGTTGACGCCCGGCCGGAAGTGGCGAAGCGGGACCTGGATCGGAAACTGGCGGTAGATGCCGCCCTGCTGCCGCGTGATGCGTGTCGTCGCCGCGATCTGGTCGTTCACATAGATGTCGATGTGGCTGGCCGGGCGGACGGCCGAGGTATAGGCCGCGTCGAGCAGCAGCGTGGCCTCGCCATAGGCCTCGGCGTAGAAATCGGAGGGCACGCCCACCGCGAATTCCGTATGGAAGCGGCGGCCGGAGAATTCCTGCGTGCCGGCGCCCGCATCGGCGATTCGGAAGCTGTCCTTGCCGGTGACAAAGCGGACGTCCGGCGAGAGCCAGGGCGCCGTGTTCATGACGGTGCGCACGACGCTGATCGGGCGATCGACCGCCGCCGCCATCGTCTCGATGGCCGTACCGATCTGACCCCAGTTGGCGCCGGAGACAACCAGGACGGACGTACCGAGCCTCTCATCATCGACGAAGCCGACGATCGGACGGGAGATCGCATCCGCGGGGGGATGCGTCAGGGCCGCGCTGATCTCGCTCGCAACGCCGAGCACGACGGTCAGCGAGCCGTCGCCATCCGGCTTGGTCACGGTCTCGGAGACCGTGACGACCGGGTTCGGATAGTTGCCGGTCAGGGCGAGCGCTTGGACGAGCTTCAGGAGATGCGGCGCGATCGTCGGCTGGTTGCTGCCGGGCGCGATGACATGGATCGGCGTCACGCCCTTCTCGTTGAAGCCGATGGCCGGCAGGTCGACGAGACCGCGCAAGCTGCGCGGCGCGTCGGCGCGCGCAAAAATCAGCGACGTCCCGGCGGGATCGATCTCGGTCCAGAGCTCGAAGGTGGACTGGACGGTGCAGTCGGTACGGTGGCGCTGCGCCACCTGGAAGCGGATCGTGTTGGCGCCGGCCTGCAAAAGCCCCGGCGGCACCATGGCCATCACGTCGCGGAACGATTCCGAGGACGAGAGCGCCGTCTCGAGCACGGGCTCGTTGTTGATCGAAACCCTCAGGCGCGACGCCTCGGGCATCACGACGATGGCGTTCTTGAACGAAACGTCGAGGCGCGCCGGCGTGGCGGCCTGATCGGCTGTCAGAAAGATCGCCCAGGCGCGCTGGTCCATCTCGCCCTCAAGCCGCATCGACGCGGAGGGAACGATGTAGCGGCGCTCGAAATTGGCCGGCAGCGCCGGCTTGGCCGCAGTCGCAGCCGCCACGTCCTGGGCCGGCTGCGGCGCGGGGGCCGGCGCTGGTTCCGGGGCGGCCTGGGCCGGCTGCGGCGCGGGCGGCAGTTCGACCGCCTCGGGCTCGGGGGCGACGGGGGCGATCTGGATCTCGCGGATCGGCTCGGGCCGGGCGGCCGCCGAAGGCTGCGCCGGCGCGACGGCCGGCGGCTGGGGAGCGGCGGCCGGCGCCGGCTGGACGGGGACAGGTTGGGCGGGCTGCGCCGGCTGGACGGGAGGCGCCAGCTGGAACGGAGCCTCGGGCCGGGCGACCGCGGCCGGGTTCAGCGCGGCGGGCGGAGCCGCCGGCGCCGGATTGGCGACGCGCTCGCCGCTCATATCGAAGGGTTGCGGCGCCTGCGCGATGGCCCAGATGGCGCTTGTGCCGAGCAGGCCGATGGCGAAGCCGGTGCGGATCAGCGTCTTCATGAATTCGGCTTTCCGGCGGCTGCGGCCACGGAAGCCTTGTCGGGCTGCGAGCGGCGGAACGATCTCAGGAAATAGGCGAGGCCGCGCCCGGTCTGGTAGACGGACAGACTCAGGAACCAGACGGTGCCGCGCAGGATTCCGATGTTGGTGCGGCGCGACCACTGGAACTTGGTCCAGAGATCGGAACTCGCGAACACAAGATCCGAGATCAACCGGTAATGGTCGGCGACGGAGGGCTCGTAGCGGACGCCGAGCATCACGCCTTCGGGCTTGCGGATCATGCTGCGGATGCTGATCGGCATGGACGGGGTCGCGATCTCGACATTCGTCTTGAAGCGCACGTCGCAATAGAGGTCGCGGGCGATCTCCGGCACCTTCACATTGCCGAGGTTGATGCGGGCGCCGCCGACCGAGGCGTCCTCGATCGTCGCCGGGATCACCTTGTCGCCGACGAGGATCTCGCAGCGGCGCTTGACGTCGACGCGGCGGCTGGCGCGGTTCTCCTGGCGCTCGGACACCACGCCAAGCGCGCAGCCGGCGATGATCAGGTTGAGCAGGTTCCAGCCGCCCACCACGAAGGCGACGTCGGCCTTCCAGGGCTCGTTGATGATGCGCCAGGCGGTCATCAGCACGGCGAACACCAGCACGGCGAAGATGATGAAGAACGGCCGCGACAGTTCCGAGACGCGGGCGACGTCGAGCGATTCGCTCTTGGAAGTCACCTTGAAGGTCGGCTTGCTCGGATTGAGGATGACCGAGAACAGTGCCGGCAGCAGGTAGACCGACTGCACATACTCATACAGCTCCGAGATCCACGGCCAGCGGAAGCGGCCATAGAGGTAGTTCTGCATCATCAGGTTCACGATCATGTAGGACGAGCTGTAGGCGACGAACTCGCCCGCCGATGCCGTGAAGATCTCGAGGTTGAAGAACAGGTAGCAGAGCGGCGCGAGCAGGAAGATCCAGCGCGTCAGCGGGAAGAACCAGAACAGCGTGCTCGACATGTAGCAAAGCCGCTGCGGGATCGAGAGACCGCGCTTGCCGGGCGGAAAGCGGAACCGCAGGATCTGGTACATGCCCTGCGCCCAGCGGCTGCGCTGGCCGATGAACGAGGCGAAGGTGGCGGGCTGCAGGCCGGCGATCAGCGGGCGATCGACATAGACGCTGTGCCAGCCGCTCGCGTGCAGCTCGAGCGCGGTCTCGGCGTCCTCGGTGATCGAGACGCCGGAGAAGCCGCCCGTCTGGTCGAGTGCCTCGCGGCGCAGCACCGCGGCCGACCCGCAGAAGAACGAGGCGTCCCATTTGTCGAGGCCGCGCTGGATGATGCCGTAGAACATCTCGTTCTCGGACGGCATCGTCTCGAAGGTGCGAAGGTTGCGCTCGACCGGGTCGGGGTTGAGGAAGAAGTGCGGCGACTGCACCAGGAAGAGCTTCGGATCCTGCTTGAAGTAACCGACCGTGTAGAGCAGGAAATCGCGCGCCGGCGCATGGTCGGCGTCGAAGACGACCACGAGTTCGCCTTTGGCGAACTGCAGGCCGTTGTTCATGTTGCCGGCCTTGGCGTGCTCGTTGCGCTCGCGCGTCAGGTAGCGGCAGCCGAGATCCTCGGCGAGCTTCTGCAGCGTGATGAAACGCTCTTCCGCCTCCTGCGCCGCCTGCATGTTCTCGGCGTTGCGCTTCTGGACGGTGCCGCCGTCATCGAGCAGCCAGACAGTCAGCTTCTCGGCCGGATAGTCCATCGCCTTGGCGGCCGCGAGCGTCGTCGCCAGCAGCTCCGGTTCTTCGTTGTAGGTCGGAACGAAGACGTCGACGGTCGGCAGGTCCGGGTCGGAGGACGAAATCTTGAGGTTGCGCGGCGGATGCGGAAGCATCACGACGAACAGGCTCAGGAACAGCATGAAAATGCTGTACATTTCACAGATGTAGACGAGAAAGCCGGGAATGAAGTTCTGCAGCTCGTTGATCGGCGGCAGCGTGCTGGTCGTACGCCAGTAGGCGTAGCGCAGCACCAGCGACGTGCCGAGCGCGAGCGCGATCTGGCGCCAGACGCCGCCGCTCGTGAAGGTCTTCAGGACCATCATCACGCCGAGCACCGCGGTGCCGGCGATCAGGTGCGCCTGCAGGCTGATAGGAAGGGTGATGAGGAAGGCCGTCGCCAGCGCCGCGATGGCCCAGAGCAGCCCGATGCCGATGCGTCCCATCACGAATTCCCCATTTCATGCCGGGAGCAAAGCCCGGACGGCCTTACGGCCGCACCGGGGCGGCTCCTGTCACCGAAATGCGCTGCGGCACCACACGTCATGTCATGCGCTCAAAGTTGGGGAGGCGGGACAGCTGCGAAATCGTCGAAGCGGCCGCTATCGGGCGCCGGCACCGGATCGGCGGCCTCGACGGGTGCCTTGCGGACGACACGGCGCACCGGAGCGGCCGGCGCTGGCGCCGGTTCCGGCGCCAGCTGCGGCGTCACCTGCGCGGTCGGCAGCACGGTCGTGCCGAGCCTGCCGAGATCGGCCGGGATCGGTGGCGCGCCGCCATAGGGATTCCAGTTGGCAGCCATGATGTAGGAGCTGATCGTCATGCCGGTCATCACGGCGAGCAGGTTGGCCTCGGTCGTGTTCGGCTCGCAGAGGCGGAGCCGCAGCGTGATGGTGCCCTGCCCGATCGTCATGTTGGAATCGAGATCGGGTGTGCGGATGCGCTGCCAGGCATAGATGCAGGTATCGCCCTGCGCCGAGCCGCCCATGGCATAGCCGAACGAACCGTAACGGTTCTGCGCGTAATAGGGCGAGACGCGCATCGGCACGCCCGGCAGGGCCTGGCGCATCTCGGCGCCGATGGCGCTCAGCGTGATCGCGGGATTGGCCTGGGTGTTCTCCGGCCCGGTCACCGATTTCACCGGCCCGAACAGCGTCGCCGTCACCATGTTCTGGCCGGGCGTGTGCGAGCGGTTGGAGAGGACGATCTCCTGGGTGGTCGAGTTGGCGTAGTGGCGCTCGATCACGCCGACGACGCCGGGACCGCCCGGCGGCATGTCGACGAAGGCCTTGTCGATGGTAACGCTGGTGGCGATCGAGCCCGACTGGATGTTGCGGCCGCCGATGCTGCCGCAGGCGGCGAGGCTCGCCAGCGCCAGGGCGCAACCGACCATTCCGAGGGGAGAGCGGGAAAAGGCCCGGTTCATCAGGCGGCACATCCCCGAGCGAGACCGGACGCCGCGCGGCGCCGCCCATTGACCCGGTTCCTAAGAATTCGCCGCATCGATCGTCCCCTGTGCGCCAGCAATTGCAATGTCCGGCCTGAACGGAACCCAGCCGGCTGCGACAGCCGATCAGCCCGGCTGCGAACAGCCACGGGCCTCGATGCTCAACCTCCTTCGAGCATGGTTAACAACCGGTTACCAAGGGATTGTTAAGGGCCGTTAATCTTGCACTGCGGCATAGGATCAACAGGGAAAAGTGCAGGCACGGGCTGAACTTGCGGCCGGGACCGCCGATCGCCCGCGCCCTCCATCACGGTTAACGCGCGGCCCCCAGATGATTCTGCAACCTGCGGACGAGATCGGCGCGCTCCACGTCCGGATAGGATTCGCGCGTCCCCTGCCCCCAGACCGGGCCGGGCCAGGCGGCGTCGTCGACGGAGCGGCCGATGACGTGCACATGCATCTGGCGAACAATGTTGCCGAGCGCGCCGACGTTCAGCTTGTCAAAGGTCGCAACCGCCCCGAGCGCCTCGCCGGCTCGCTTGATCTCGACGGCGAGCACGGCAAGTTCTGCCTCGTCGAGCTCGGTCCATTCTTCCAGTCCGGCCCTGCGCGGCAGGAGCAGGAGCCAGGGGAAGCGACGATCATCCATCAGACGCACCTGGCAGAGCGGCCACTCCGCCACCAGCACGCTGTCCGCGGCGATCCGCTCGGCGACTTCGAAAGCCGCGCTCACGCCGCATTCTCCGAAAGCAGCTTGTCGAAATAGGCGATGGTGTGCCGGAGTCCCTCGTCGAGCTCGATCGTCGGCTTCCAGTCGAGCAGCTGCCCCGCCAGCGTGATGTCGGGCTGGCGCTGGCGCGGATCATCCGAGGGCAAGGGCTGGAAGACTAGCTTCGAGGAAGAACCCGTCAGGGCGATCACCCGCTCCGCCAGCTGGCGGATGGTGAATTCGTTGGGATTGCCGATATTGACCGGCCCGGTGACGTCGTCGCCGGTCTCCATCAGGCGGACCATGCCGTCGAGCAGGTCGTCGACATAACAGAAAGAGCGCGTCTGCCGGCCCTCGCCATAGATGGTGATGTCCTCGCCGCGCAGCGCCTGCACGATGAAGTTCGACACCACGCGGCCGTCGTTCGGATGCATGCGCGGGCCGTAGGTATTGAAGATCCGCATCACCTTGATGCGCAGCTTGTGCTGGCGCCAGTAGTCGAAGAACAGCGTCTCGGCGCAGCGCTTGCCCTCGTCATAGCAGGAGCGGATGCCGATCGGGTTGACGTTGCCCCAGTAGTCCTCGGTCTGCGGATGCACGGAGGGATCGCCATAGACCTCGGAGGTCGAGGCCTGCAGGATCTTCGCCTTCACGCGCTTGGCGAGGCCGAGCATGTTGATCGCGCCATGGACGCTGACCTTGGTGGTCGCGACCGGATCGTGCTGGTAGTGCACGGGCGAGGCGGGACAGGCGAGATTGTAAATCTCGTCGACCTCGACATAGAGCGGAAAGGTCACGTCGTGGCGCATCAGTTCGAAGCGCTTGTGGCCGATCAGGTGCTCGATGTTGCGGCGGGAGCCGGTGAAGAAATTGTCGGCGCAGAGCACCTCGTCGCCGCGCGCCAGCAGCCGGTCGCACAGATGCGAGCCGAGGAAACCGGCGCCGCCGGTGACGAGTATCCGCTTGTTCGCGTGCATGAGTAACCCTTCGATTCGTGCGCGCCATACTGACCGCTCGCGCAGCGCCCGCCAATGCGGCCGATGCCCCGCGCCGGGGCTTTTCGGCCACAGGGGACCGAACAACATCATAACATCATCATGATGGCCCCGAATCGGCGCGAATACGCCTTGATTCCGTCATCGGCCGGGGTTTGCATCAGCTTGCAACCATGGCTGGCGAGTCTCGCCTGCCGGCCTGCCACCGCACACACCCGAGGCCGTCGTGTCCATCCCCGCCGAGAAGCGCTGCGTCGCCGCCGACGCGCGCTGGATCAGCCCGCTTCATCGGAGCGCGTGCTGATGTCTGCCGTGCTGCCATCCACCACCCACGAGCAGACAGAACGCGTCGTCGCCGGCATCCTCATCGCGCTGTCGGGCAACATCATGTTCGCTACCAGCGATGCGATCGTGAAGCTGCTGACGGCGCGCTACTCGGTGTTCCAGATCATCGTCAGTCAGGCCCTCTTCGCGCTGATCCCGCTGACGGTGATGATCCTGCGCAGCGGCGGCTTCGGCAGGCTCCGCGTGCATCATCCGCGCCTCGTGCTGCTGCGCGCCGCGCTCGCGGGCACCGCGACCGTGTTCGGCTTCTACAGTTTCTCGCAGCTGCCGCTGGCGGAAAGCTATTCGATCGCCTTCTGCACGCCGCTCTTCGTCACGCTGCTATCGATCCCGATCCTCGGCGAGAAGGTCGGGCTGCATCGCTGGGGCGCGGTCCTGGTCGGGTTCATCGGCATCATCGTCATGGTGCGCCCGGGCTTCGAGACCCTGCATGTCGGCCACGCCGCCGCGCTCGTCGGCGCCGGCCTTGGCGCCTTCACCGTGCTGGTCATGCGTCGCATCGCCCGCGAGGAGGCCCACGCCGTCATGGTGCTGGCGGTCGTCACGGGCCTGATCGCCGTCAGCCTGCCGGGCATGATCCTGACCTTCCGGATGCCGACCCTGCCCGACATGGCGCTGTTCGCATGCACGGGCCTGCTCATGGGCAGCGCCCAATTCTTCGTGGCGAAGTCGCTGTCGCTGGCGCCCGCCTCGGTCATCGCACCGATGCAGTATTCGATGATCCTCTGGGCCATCATCTACGGCGCGATCCTGTTCGGCACCCAGGTCGATCCGGTCATGGTGTTCGGCGCGGCGATCGTGATCGGCAGCGGCCTCTACATCATGCACCGCGAACGCCGGCGCGCACGGCTGGGTCGATAGCTGGAGTAAGCAAGCCCCTCACCCTGCCCTCTCCCGCCAGCGGGCGAGGGTTTCGGCCGGCAGCCTTCATCAAGACCCAGCGCTTCAACAGCTCAGTCGAGCCCCTCTCCCGCTTGCGGGAGAGGGTTGGGGTGAGGGTCCTAGAACGTCGGCTCCGGCTGGCCCGCCGCGCGGCAGGCGGCCACCAGCGTGTTGGCCATCAGCATGGCGATCGTCATCGGGCCGACGCCGCCCGGCACCGGCGTGATCGCCGAAGCGATCGCGGCCGCCTCGGCATAGGCGACGTCGCCGACGAGGCGTGTCTTGCCCTCGCCGCGCTCCGGCGCCGGAATACGGTTCATGCCGACATCGATGATCACCGCGCCGGGCTTGACCCAGTCGCCGCGCACCATCTCGGGCCGGCCGACCGCCGCGACGATGATGTCCGCCTTCCGGGCGAGCGCCGGCAGGTCGCGGCTGCGCGAATGGGCGACCGTGACCGTGCAGCTTTCCTGCAGCAGCAGTTGCGCCATCGGCTTGCCGACGATGTTGGAACGGCCGATCACCAGCGCGTCCTTGCCGGCGAGGTTTCCGCCGAGCACGCGCTGGATCAGCAGCAGGCAGCCCGCCGGCGTGCAGGAGACCAGCGCGCGATCGCGCTCGCCGATCGCAAGACGGCCGACATTGATCGGGTGGAAGCCGTCGACGTCCTTGGCCGGATCGATTGCCTCGATCACCTTCGACGTGTCGATGTGACGGGGCAGCGGCAGCTGGACGAGGATGCCGTGGATGGACGGATCGCGGTTCAGCTGGTCGACGATTGCCAGCACCTCGGCCTCGCTGGTCGAGAGCGGCAGCGTGTGCTGCACCGAATGGAAGCCGAGTTCCTTTGCCTTGCGCCCCTTGGCGCCGACATAGACCTGGCTCGCCGCGTCGTCGCCGACGAGCACGACGGCCAGACCGGGCGCGACGCCGCCGGCCGCGATCAGCCGGCCCGTCTCGGCCGCGACCTTGTCCGTGATCTCGGCGGCGACCGCCTTGCCGTCGATGACGGCTGCCGGAGCCTTAGCGGAAGACGACTGTCCGTGTGTCATTGAGAAGGACCCGATGCTCGATGTGGAACTTGACCGCTCGGGCCAGCACAGTGTTCTCGATATCGCGGCCAATGGCGATCATCGCCTCCGCCGACATGGAGTGATCGACGCGGCCGACATCCTGTTCGATGATCGGGCCTTCGTCGAGTTCGGCGGTGACGTAGTGCGCCGTCGCGCCGATCAGCTTGACGCCGCGCTCATGCGCGCGGTGATAGGGCTTGGCGCCCTTGAAGCTCGGCAGGAACGAGTGATGGATGTTGATGACGCGGCCGGCGAGCCGCGCCGACATGTCGTCCGAAAGAACCTGCATGTAGCGCGCGAGCACGACCAGATCGATCTTCTGCTCGTCGATCAGGGCGAGGATCTCACCCTCCTGCTCCGCCTTGGTGCGTCCGTCCATCGGAATGTAGTGATAGGGCAGCCCCTCGCCCTCGACCCGGCGGCGCATCGTCTCGTGATTGGAGACGACGGAGACGAGATCCATCGGGATCTGGCCGATCGAGTTGCGATAGAGCAGGTCGTTCAGGCAGTGCCCCATCTTCGAGACGAGGATCATGACGCGCGGCTTGACCTTCAGGTCATGCAGCTTCCAGTCCAGGTCATAGGCCGTCGCGACGGGCTCGAAGCCGCGCGAGAAGCTCTCGACCGTGGTTTCCTCGAGACCCGAGAACGAGACGCGCATGAAGAAGCGGCCGCTGTCAGCGTCGCCATACTGCGCGCTCTCGACGATGTTGCAGCCCTGCGAGGCGATGCAATTCGCCACCGCCGCGACAATACCTCGACGATCGCCGCACGACAGGGTGAGGACAAAACGCGCGGGGTCGACTGACATGGGTCTACTAAGCCTCTTTGGAATGCGGCGGAGCCGGGCTCCGCAGGCGGGCAGCACTAGCGTCCGAGCCGCCGCGCCGCAACAGACAACTGCGTCGCACGAGGGAAAACCGCGAAACGCTTGCGCGCGCGGGCGGGCTCGGGACAGAGTGGGCGCGCCGCATACAGGAAATCGTCATGACCGAACCGAACTACGTCGTTGCCCCGCCGCCGAGCGTCTCGGTCGCGGTCCGCGATTCGACGGCCCGCTTCCCGGTGCATCGGATCTATTGCGTCGGCCGCAACTATGCCGCGCACGCGCGCGAAATGGGCCATGACGGCCGCGAGCCGCCCTTCTTCTTCCAGAAGAACCCCGACGATCTCGTCGAGGCGGGCAAGCCGGCGCCCTACCCGCCCCAGACGGCCGACCTGCATCACGAAGTGGAGCTGGTGGTCGCGCTCGCCGAAGGCGGCAGCGACATCGCGGTCGAAGACGCGCTTGCGCATGTCTATGGCTATGCGATCGGCCTCGACCTGACGCGCCGCGACGTGCAGGCCGAAGCGAAGAAGGCCGCCCGTCCCTGGGCAACGGCCAAGGCCTTCGCGAATTCGGCGCCGATCGGGCCGATCGTTCCGGCCTCCGCAAACGGCCACCCCAAGTCCGGCCGGCTGACCGCGACCGTCAATGGCGAGCCGCGCCAGGACGGCGACATCGCCGACATGATCTGGTCGGTGCCGGAAATCATCTCCCACCTGTCGCGCTGGTTCCTCCTCGCGCCGGGCGACCTGATCTTCACGGGCACCCCGGCCGGCGTCGGCGAACTGAAACGAGGCGATGTCGTCGTCGGCGCGATCGAAGGTCTGGGCCAGCTCGAGGTTCGGATCGTTTGAGGCAGGGCTTCAACGGTTTTGAAACATGCCGATGGCATGATAGGGCCGACGGGTAGGCATGGCGGCCGCGACGACCGTCGCGGCTCGGAGGAACGAATGGCGATCGAACCGGTGCAGCATGGGGCGATCGCCTTCATCGCCAGCACGACAGCGGACGCGACCGAGGCGCAGGCGCGCCTGACGAAGCTCTATGGCGGCGTCGATCCGGAAGCGGCGGACATCATCGTCGCGCTCGGCGGCGACGGCTTCATGCTGCAGACGCTGCACCGCTTCATGAATTCGGGCAAGCCGATCTACGGAATGAACCGCGGCTCGGTCGGATTTCTCATGAACGAGTTTCGCGAGGATGGCCTGCGCGAGCGGCTCGCCGCGGCCGTGCCCTCGACGCTGCATCCGCTGCGCATGGACGCCCACGACGCCATGGGCAACGAGCACCGCGCTTTCGCCATCAACGAAGTGTCGCTGTTCCGCCAGTCCTACCAGACGGCGAAGCTGCGCATCTCGATCGACCAACAGGTCCGGCTCGAGGAACTGATCGGCGACGGCGTGCTGGTTTCGACGCCGGCCGGCTCGACCGCCTACAATCTCTCGGCGCATGGGCCGATCCTGCCGATCCACGCGCCGCTGCTGGCGCTGACGCCGATCAGCGCCTTCCGGCCGCGCCACTGGCGTGGCGCGCTGATCCCGGACCGCGTCACCGTGTCGATCGACGTGCTGGAGCCGGAAAAGCGGCCGGTCAACGCGGTCGCCGACCACACCGAGATCAAGTCGGTCCTGAAGATCGCAATCAAGCAGGACCGGCGCGCCAAGAGCCTGATCCTGTTCGATCCCGGCCATAGTTGGGACGACCGCATCCTGGCCGAGCAGTTCCGCTACTAGTCTGCCGTCGGCCGGAACAGTCCCTCACCCCAACCCTCCCCCGCGAGCGGGAGAGGGTTGGGTGAGGGCTTTCTTTTCGAAGGGAGGCCGTCCGGCTCAGGCGACCGGCGACCACTCGCTGACGATATCGGCGAGCGCGGGGCGCGGACGCTCGAACGGATCGGTATTCGGCGTGCCGACATAGACGAGCCCGACCAGGCGCTCCGTATCGGCGAGGCCGAGCACGCGGCGCGCCTCGGCGTCATAGGTGACCCATTCGGTCAGCCACTGGGTGGCGAAACCCATCGCATTGGCAGCGACGATCAGGTTCATCGCCACGGCGCCGGCCGACATCAACTGTTCCCATTCCGGGATCTTCACATGCGGCGCGGCGCGGCTGACCACGGCTACCACCAGCGGCGAGCGCAGGAAGCGGTTCTTCTCATGCGCCAGCGACTTCTCATCGATGTCGGGCCGGTTCTTCAGCAGCACAGCCGCCGTCGCCTCGCCTGCCGCGGCGCGCGCATCGCCCCGGAACAGGATGAAGCGCCACGGCGCGAGCTTGCCATGATCCGGGACGCGGCTGGCGATGGTCAGCAGGTCGGTCAGTTGTTCCGGCGTCGGGCCGGGCTCGACGAGGTTCATCGACGGGAACGAACGGCGTGTCTTCAGAAGCGAAATCGTATCTGTCATGGGGACCGCGAACACGGAGGACGGGGAACTGGCGGGCGGCTTGCGACGGGCAAGGCGCGGCTGGCTGCCCCTGACATCGGACGAATCCGTCCCCATTACAACCCCCGGCCCGCCGCCGGCCGCCGCGCCCTCTGGCGGATCGGCCGCGACGCAGCGCGTCCGAGGTCTTGAAATCGCCACGCTGATCGGGCTCTAACGGGACACGGCACGATCGATCGAGACTGGGACCCGGATTTGCGCGAGAACGCTTCACAATGGTTGCTGCGGCAGGCCCGGACTGCGGGAAGCGCCAGCTTCATCGTTCTCGCGCTCTGCACCGGCCCCGCGCTCGGGCAGGACGCGCCGCCGATCCCGCCAGCCGACATTCCTGATGGCGCGGCCCCATCCGATCCGATGTCGCTGACGCCGCTGCTACCGGAGAAGATCGATCCGGCGGCGCTGCTCAAGACCGGCAAATCGGACATGACGAGTTCCAAGCCGACCGAGAACCGGCCGCAACCGGGGCTGATGCTCGAAGCCAAGCTGGTCGATGGCGGGCCGACGATCCCCAAGGGCGTCGTCTGGCGCGTCTTTTCGAAGACGCCAGGCAAGGACGGCAAGTTGCCGCTCGTCCGCGAGGTCGAGGGCGGCGCGGTCAGCCTGCCGCTGAAGCCGGGCGATTATGTCGTGCACGCCGCCTATGGCCGCGCCGGCGGCATGAAGCCGATCAGCTTCACCGGCGGCGACGAATACGAGACGCTGGTGCTCAATGCCGGCGGCCTCAAGCTGGACGCGCTGGTGGGCAAGGACCTCGCGCCCATCCCCAACCTGGTCAAGTTCGACATCTTCCCGGGAGACGGGGCGTCCGGCGAGGACCGTTCTCCGCTCGTCCCGGCGCTGCGCGACGACCAGATCGTGCGTCTGAACGCCGGCACCTATCACATCGTCAGCCGCTATGGCGACGCCAACGCCATCGCCCGCGCCGACATCGTCGTCGAGGCCGGCAAACTCACCGAAGTGCGGATGTTCCACCAGGCGGCGCGGATCACGCTGAAACTGGTCTCTGAAAGCGGCGGCGAGGCCCTCGCGAACACCTCGTGGAGCGTGATGACGCCGGCCGGCGAAACCGTTTTCGACAGTGCCGGCGCCTTTCCGGACGTGGTGCTGGCCATCGGCGACTACACGGCCATCGCCAAGCACGACAACCAGATCCACGAGCGCAACTTCAAGGTCGAGCCCGGACTCAATCGCGAGATCGAGGTTCTGGCGAAATAGGCCAGAGCTTGGCCCTTTCCCTGCCGCAAAAGCGCGCCCGTCGTGCTCGACAGGCCCTGGCCGGGCCCGGACTGGCCGGATCCTACCCCTTTCGACTTAGACGATGACGGTTGCCGCCTCGGATCTACTTGGGGCGCCACTTTGCAGCGGCTTTCCGGACGCGGAAGTCGATCACGACCACTTCGGTTCCAAATGGCGTTTTGCGCGACATTGACGTAACGGCAACCCCATGACGGGCCGTCGTTTCTCTGCCCGGACGTAAAGAAGCCTGTAGATTCCGCGCGTGCATCGCGCGCTCTCACAACTGCGTTACACTTGGGCAGTGCCGGGCGAGTTCGGCCCAGTCCGTTTCATCCCATGAATTGGCGAAGCCGAATTAACCGGATATTCACCATAGTGAACGGCGTCATATTTTTTTCGTTAAAGCGAAATTTGAAACAATCCACAGCTATTTTTGGGCAACGAGCCCGCACCTGCGAAACGCAGATCCGATCTGATGCCGGAGATCACTCTCCCAGTCACGGTGAAATCGCATCGCTTTTCCCAATCAATTCTTCAAATATTCTGATGAAAAAGCCGCCCATCGAATGGATACTTGTACTTCGATACTGCCCCGATCCCCTTCAATACAGGACCGGAATGGCCTAGTTTTGGGCACTGGAGAACGAAGCTCTGGCAGGGGACTTCGCCCTCTCGACTCCTTTTGTATTTTGTATTTTGGACAAGGGGTTCACATCATGTTTCGGCGAATGAATTCGCCTGTCCAATTGCTTGGACCGGCATCGCGATTTATTGCCCTCGCAGCAGTCCTTTGGATGGTGGCCCCGCCCCTCACCTACGCCCGCGGCCACGGCTCCAGTTCATCCCCCAGCAGCACTAGCGGCACCACCGGCGGGTCGAGCACCTCGACCAGCAGCAGCGGCGCGCAGACGTCGCAATCCGACGGCGGGTCGGCCACCGCGGCCGGAGCCGGCACCAGCGCCACCGCCAGCGTCTCGAACGAAGGCGGCGTGATGCAGGCCTCGTCGTCCGCGACGGGCGCCGCCGGCGCTTCGGCGACCACGCCGACCGACGAAACCTCGGCGACCGCCGGCACGACCGTGACCGCCGTCGCCGTCGCGGGCGACACACCGACCGCGACGACCTCGTCCGGCACGGAAACCACCGCCACGGCCATCGGCGGCAAGAATCCCACGACCACAGCCACCGGAGGAACCGTCGTGACGCGCAAATTGCGCGGCGGCGGCTCGGAATCAATCGCCTACACCGATACCGGCGCCTACTCGATCGCGATTTCGACCCGCACCAGCGCCACGGCGATGTCGAGCACCTTTGCGGCGGGCAGCGCGTTCACGGCGAGGGACGTCTATGCGGCGGCCCGCAGCGCGGCGACCGCATACGCCCACGCCACCCAGACCAATGCCACGGCATGGGCCCGGGCAACCGCCTTCGCCAAGGGCAAGACGCCGACCGGCTTGTCCAGCGCGTCGAGCAGTTCGTTCGCCAGCGCCAACTTCAACAACCGCGCGTCGACGACCAATTTCGGCCTCGGCGGCAACCTTGGCAGCGGCCCCTTCAAGACGGTGCGGATCGCCAGCCTGAACGGCAAGGGCGCCACCACCTGCGTCTGGAGCCAGCAGCAGAAGACCCTCTACTGCCAGCCGTTCCGCTAGGTCGATAACCGCGGAACAGCGCTCGGAGTACACATCATGCGTATCACCTGCCCTATCCATCCCGCCAAGCTCGCCGCCCTCAGCCTCGCCGCCGGCCTGCTGGCCGTCGGCGCCACCGGAGCAAACGCCAGCAATACCGGTGGGAACACCATGCTGAACGATCCCGCCGACTGGTTGCTCCGCCAGGCCGAAACCCTGACGCCGGGAGGCGGCATGACCACCGCGCAGAGCAGCGCTTCGGCCTGGTCCCAGAACAACGGCGATCACGGCATGACCGTGACCACGACCCGATCCGGCGACGTCACCAGTTGCATGGTCGTCGAATGGAAGCGGGAGAACGGCGCCATCAGGAAATGGCAATACCGCTGCGACGCCCAGCCCTGATCGGACCGGACCGGACCGGGCAGGGATCGGCAAGCCGCCGGAAGAAAATGCAGAGGTTCATCCAAGTCTATTGCGGTTCCCTTTGACGGGAACAATCAGGGGAGTTTCAAGCATGCGTCCGTATTCCATCACCAAAATATCGCTTGTGACGTCAGCGGCGCTGGTATCGCTTCTCGCCTTCAGTAGCGCCCCTCTGGCCGCCGGCTCCGCCACCAGCAGCAGCGGCAGCCATTCGAGCGCCTCCTCATCCGGCCCCTCCGGCTCGGCGACCGCCTCCAACACGTCGAGTGGCAGCGCCAGCGGCGGCGGCGGCGGCGGTTCCGCCGGCGCGGGGGCCAACGGCACCTCGACCAGCAACGCCGGGGCCACGACCTCGGGCACCGGAAGCGCGCAGGGCTCGTCCTATGGCGGCTCGTCATCGACCGGCAACGGCTGGGACACCAACGCAACGGCAACCCAGACCGCCACGGTCGGCACGTTCGCCTATGCCGCGAGCGAAGGCCCCGATGACGGCACAGGTCCTGGCCAAGGCCCAGGCGCGGGCCCAGGCGCTCCGGGTGCGGGCCCCGGGGCCAATCCGTCCGCCGGCGGCTTCCTGGCCAGGCTGTTCGGCTCGAGCAACCAGACCGCATCGAATATCGACTGCTCGAACTACAAGCCGATGACCTGGAACCAGGCAAAATACTGGAAGTATCACTGCGAATATAGGCGATAGAAGTTCGCAGAATAACTCACGATTCCTGATCACATATATTTCAATCAGAATTCATTTCAAATTACGAAATAATAAGAAATAATCAGACTTGGCGCCGACTTACGATTATCGCGACGCCACAAATGTCGAAGTATCGCGTAAACCAAGGGAGTTATACTATGACCAAGTATCGTACTGCCCTCGTCGGCGTTGCCGCTTCAGCATTGTTCGTGCTTGCCTCCGCTTCGGCTATGGCGGGCCAGGCCTCCAGCTCTGCCACGCAGAGCGCCGGCGGCACTTCCACGACATCGTCGACCGTGACCGGTAGCGGCTCCGCCGGCTTGGCCAGCGGCAGCGGCGGCGCCACTGGTGCCAGCACGAGCACGTCCGGAAGCTCGTCGACCACGCAGACGGCCTCTTCGAGCAACAGCTGGGGTTCGGTCGGCGTGGCCGGCGCCATCGGCGGTTCGTCGGGCAGCGCTGGTAGCGATTATCACGGCGGTGGCGGCGGCTCGGGCCTCTTCGGTGGCCATGGCGGCGGCGGAACCTCGGGCGGCTCGTCGCAGGGCAGCTCGGCAGGCACCGGCGGTCTCAGCTTCTCTTGGGGCCCGTAGCAGGCTCCTGACTGCTTGCGGGTTCGTATCGAGTACTGCGAGCAAAAAAACGGCCGGGGGAAACCCCGGCCGTTTTTCGTTTCTTCAATACCTCGAAGGCTTAGCCTTCGAGCTGCGCCCGGACCAGGTCCGGCGGGGTCGCCTCGGCAACCAGCGACGCGATCGCCTCATCCAGCGACATCGACACCTGATCGCGCGACCCGATGCGGCGCAGGTTCACCGTCTGCTCTTCCGCCTCGCGCTTGCCACAGACCAGGATCACCGGGATCTTGGCCAGCGAATGCTCGCGAACCTTGTAGTTGATCTTCTCGTTGCGAAGATCGACCTCAGCGCGCAGGCCGGCCTTGCGAAGCTTGGCGACGACCTCTTCCGCATAGGCGTCCGAATCCGAGGTGATCGTCGTGACGACGACCTGCTGCGGCGCGAACCAGAGCGGGAAGTGTCCGGCGAAGTTCTCGATCAGGATGCCGAGGAAGCGTTCCATCGAGCCGCAGATGGCGCGGTGGATCATCACCGGCGTCTTCTTGTTGCTGTCGGAATCGACATAGAAGGCACCGAAGCGTTCCGGCAGGTTGAAGTCGACCTGCGTCGTGCCGCACTGCCATTCACGGCCGATCGCGTCGCGCAGGGTATATTCGAACTTCGGACCGTAGAACGCACCCTCGCCTTCGAGGATGCCGGTCTTGATCTTACCGCCCGACTGCTCCTCGATCGTCTTCAGGACCCTGGTCATGACCTCTTCGGCATGATCCCAGTTCTCATCCGAGCCGACGCGCTTTTCCGGACGCGTCGACAACTTCACGACGATCTCGTCGAAGCCGAAATCGGCATAGGTCGAGAGGATCAGTTCGTTGATCTTCAGGCACTCTTCCGCCATCTGCTCTTCGGTGCAGAAGATGTGGGCGTCGTCCTGCGTGAAGCCGCGCACGCGCATCAGCCCGTGCAAAGCGCCAGACGGCTCGTAGCGATGCACCGCGCCGAACTCGGCGAGGCGCAGCGGCAGGTCGCGATAGGACTTCAGGCCGTGCTTGAAGATCTGCACATGGCCGGGGCAGTTCATCGGCTTGATCGCGAAGACGCGCTCGTCCTCGGTGTCGTCGCCGGCCGACTGCGCCGCGAACATGTTCTCCTTGTACCAGCCCCAGTGGCCCGACGTTTCCCAGAGCGACTTGTCGAGCAGCTGCGGCGCGTTGACCTCCTGGTAACCAAGCGGACGCAGCCGCCGGCGCATGTAGGAGATCAGCTCCTGGAACATCGTCCAGCCCTTGGCGTGCCAGAAGACGACGCCCGGTCCCTCTTCCTGGAAATGGAACAGGTCCATCTCGCGGCCGAGCTTGCGATGGTCGCGCTTCTCCGCCTCTTCCAGCATGTGGAGATAGGCGTCGAGCTGGACCTGGTCATGCCAGGCCGTGCCGTAGATGCGCGTCAGCATCGGATTGTTGCTGTCGCCACGCCAATAGGCGCCGGCCACCTTCATCAGCTTGAAGGCGGAACCGATCTGTCCCGTCGAGGCCATGTGCGGGCCGCGGCAGAGGTCGAACCAGTCGCCCTGGTTGTAGATCTTGAGATCCTGGCCTTCCGGGATCGCGTCGATCAGCTCGACCTTGTAGGCCTCGCCCTTGTCGGCAAAGACCTGCTTGGCGTGGTCGCGCGACCAGACCTGCTTGGTGAAGGGAGCGTTGCGCGCGATGATCTCGCGCATCTTCTGCTCGATCTTCGGCAGGTCCTCGGTCGTGAAGGGCTCGTTGCGGGCGAAATCGTAGAAGAAGCCGTTCTCGATCACCGGGCCGATGGTGCATTGGGTGCCGGGGAAAAGCTCCTGCACCGCCTCGGCCATCACATGCGCCGCGTCATGGCGGATCAGCTCGAGCGCGCGCGGGTCGTCGCGCGTCACGATCTCGAGCTTCGCATCACGGGTGATCGGGTCGGAAAGGTCGGACAGCACGCCATCGAGGGTCATGGCGACCGACTTCTTGGCGAGCGACTTGGAAATGCCTTCGGCGATCGCCTTGCCGGTCACACCGGCGTCGAACTGGCGAACGGAACCATCGGGAAATGTCAGATTGATCATATCTGTCTCCTGCTCACTCCCGCAGACGAACGCGGGTAAGCGGTTGGGCTGAAAGAAAAGCGAGATCCGGACCCCGCCCCACCGGCCGACAATGCCGGTGCGAGACGGCTATACGATGGCAGCGCGCCATTCAAGCCGCAGTCCCCAAATGGGAACGAAACCGGCGGAAATCGAGCGCCCGGCCCGCTTTCCGCCGATGATGGCGCCCGTCAGCCGCCGGCCAGCCCGGCGAAATCCGCGATCATCGCGTCGCGGGCGATCATGCCGCCATAGGTCTTGGAGCGTTCATTGCCGAGGTTGAAGCGTGCGAAGGCGATCCTGCGGCCGCCCTTTTCGCCCCAGCCGACGAACCAGCCGATCGGCCGGGCCCGGTCGGACTTGCCCTTGGCGGTGCGCAGGAAGCCGCTGCCTGTCTTGCCGTGCAATGTCCAGCCACCCTCGGCCGGAAACTGCGCCAGGCTCGCCTCGGTCGCCGCATAGGCATGGTCGGACACGGCGAGCTTGCGATCGAGGAAGCGGCGGATGAACGCCACCTGCTCGTCGGGCGAGATGGTGAGCGACGAATTCAGCCAGGACTGGGTGAGCCCGTCCTTCTTGCCCGGATTGCCGGAGACATCCTCGTTGCCATAGTCGAAGCGGTTGACGTAGTCGCGGAAGCGCGCCTCGCCCAGCTTGCGGGTCAGCTCCTGCGAATACCAGACGATCGAATCCTTCAGCCAGATCGTCGGATCGGTAGCCTTCTTCTGCTGTTCCATCGTGGTCTGGAATTCCGGACGGTAGTCCCAGAGCGGGTTGTGCGGATCGACCAGAACGCCGGAATCGAAGCCCATCACGGCGAGCGGCAGCTTGAAGGTCGAGCAGGGCGAGAAACGCCGTTCGGCCGGGCCGTCGCGATGGACCGTTTTGCCGGTCGCGACATCGACCAGCACCCGGGATACGAATTTCTCTGATGCCAGCGCGGCCGTGGCGAAGCCGGGCCCTCCGAACAGAGCCGTGCCGGCTATCAGCATGAAACCCTTCGAAAACTGCCGCCTGTCGATCATTCGAGCCATCTCCTTCGATTGCGTGCCCCTTGGTAGGCCACTCGCCAGGGGCGGACAAACGATGATAATTCTGGCAAGCCATAAGAAAATCTAAGGTATCCGATGGTCCGTCCGCATCTGCCGCTGAACGCGCTCAAGGCCTTCGAGGCCTCGGCACGACATCTGAGCTTTACCCGCGCCGCCATCGAGCTGGCCGTGACGCAGGCCGCCGTCAGCCATCAGGTCAAGTCGCTGGAGGAGCGGCTGGGCTCGACGCTGTTCCGCCGGCTTCCGCGCGGGCTGGCGCTCACCGACGAGGGGCAGGCGCTGCTGCCGGCGCTGCGCGATTCCTTCGACCGCATCGCCGCCGTGCTCGAGCAGTTCGAGGGCGGCCATGTCCGCGAGGTGCTGAATATCGGCGTCGTCGGCACCTTCGCGGTCGGCTGGCTGATCGAGCGGCTGCCGGAATTCAAACTCGCCCATCCGTTCGTCGATCTTCGCCTCTCGACCAACAACAATCGCGTCGACATCGCCGCCGAGGGGCTCGACTTCGCCATCCGCTTCGGCGACGGCGCCTGGCACAGCACGGAGGCGGAGCGGCTTTTCGCGGCGCCTCTTTCCGTCCTCTGCATCCCCGAGATCGCCGAGCGGCTTGCGGAACCGCAGGACCTTCATGGCGAGACGCTGCTGCGCTCCTATCGCGCCGACGAATGGCCAAGCTGGTTCGCGGCGGCCGGCGTCGCGGCGCCGACGGTGAAGGGGCCGGTGTTCGATTCCTCGCGAACCATGGTCGAGGCGGCCCTGCTCGGCGCCGGCGTGGCGCTGGCGCCGCCACTGATGTTCCGCCGCCAGCTCGGCGCCGGCACGATCCAGCAGCCGTTCCAGACCACCGTCACGAACGGGAGCTACTGGCTGACCTGGCTGAAATCCTCGACCCCGACGCCGGCCATGCGCTCGTTCCGGGCCTGGATCCTCGCCGCGTCCCTGCCCTTCGCGGATGCGGCCGCTGCCGACTAGCAGGCCTATGCTGCCAGCCCGTCGGCGACCGGCGCCAACGCGCCTTGCGCCGCGCCGTCGCCCTCCCCGGCCTCGCCATGGCCGGCGCGGCCATATTGCCGGGGCGAACAGCCCATGACCCGCTTGAAGGCCGTGCTGAACGCGCTTTCGGATTCGTAGCCGAACGACAGGGCGATGCTGGAAACCGAATCCCGCGAGTTCGCCAACCGGTCGCCGGCGAGCAGCATGCGCCAGCGCGTCAGATATTCCATCGGCGACTTGCCGACCGTCTCCTTGAAGCGCAACGCGAAGGACGAGCGCGACATGCCGGCCAGTTCCGCCAGAGCCTGCAGCGTCCAGCGCCGCGCCGGCTCGCCATGCATGGCATGGATCGCCGCCCCCATCTGCCGGTCGCCGAGCGCGAACAGCCAGCCGACGCCGCCGCCCGGCCCCTCGGCCATATGCAGCCGCAGCGCCTGCACGAGGATCATGTGGGCCAGGTGCTGGATCACCAGGAAGCCGCCCGGCTGCGGCTCGCGCAGCTCCTGCATCATCCGCTCGACCGACCAGCGCAGGGTCTCCTGGTCCGCTTCGTGGCGCAGGTGAACGATCGGCGGCAGCACGCCGAGCAGCATGGCGGCATAGTTGCCGTCGAGCGCGAAGCGGCTGCTGACGAGGAGGCAATCGCCGCCGCCCTTGTGGGTGACGATGCCGCCCTTCGGCACGCTGGCAAACACCGTCGACGCATCGACGGATGGCAGCGCCAGGTCGCTGGCGAGACGAAACGGCCGGCCGCTCGGCAGCAGCATGCTGTCGCCCGCCTTGAGCAGCACCGGCTCGGCCGCGCCGTCGACGGCCAGCCAGCAACGGCCCGAGACGACCGCGCCGCACTTGATGCTCTGCTGCTGGTCGGGAAACTGGATCGACCAGTCCCCGCCGGCATCGAAGCCGGCCGACATGTAGTTGCGCGGCCTCATCAGGGACAGCACGTCGGAAAGGGGATCCATGGTCTCACCGGACGATTGCGAAGATAGTGCGGACTTTCCAGCATAGATCGTATTGGGGCTATCGCCTAGCTTGCCGGCAACCGGTCGCCCGCGACCGCAACGAGCCATGAGAGAAGGACATCATCATGCGCGTCTTCGTCACCGGAGCCTCGGGCTTTATCGGCTCCGCCGTCGTCCGGAACCTGCTCGATGCCGGGCATCAGGTGCTGGGCCTTGCCCGCTCCGACGCCTCGGCCAGCGCCCTCGCAGCCATCGGCGCCACGCCGCACCGGGGCGACCTGCAGGACCTGCCAAGCCTGCGGTCGGGTGCAGAACTCTCGGACGGCGTGATCCATACGGCGTTCATCCACGACTTCGCGAAGTTCAAGGAGAACTGCGAGATCGACCGGGCGGTCATCGAGACGCTGGGCGCGGTCGTCGCCGGCACGGAGCGCCCGCTGGTCGTCACCTCCGGCACCGGCCTGCTCGCGAATGCCGGGCTCATCACCGAGGCCGATCGGACCACGCCGGGCGCCGGCCATCCCCGCGTCGCCTCGGAGGAAGCCGCGGCGGCAGCGGTGGCGAAGGGCGCGCGCGTCTCGGTGGTACGCCTGCCGCCTTCCGTCCATGGCGTCGGCGACCACGGCTTCGTGCCGCTTTTGATCAGCCTCGCCCGCGACAAGGGCATTGCCGCCTTTGTCGGCGACGGGTCGAACCGCTGGCCGGCCGTCCACCGCCTCGATGCCGCCAACCTGTTCCGGCTGGCGCTGGAAGAGGGCGCCACCGATGCCCGCTATCACGGCTCTGCCGAGGGCGGCGTGCCGTTCCGCGAGATCGCCGAAGTGATCGGCCGCCGGCTCGGCCTGCCGGTCGTCAGCCTGTCGCCGGAAGAGGCGGCCGGCCATTTCGGCTGGTTCGCGCATTTCGCCGCGATGGACAATCCGTCCTCGAGCGACTGGACGCGGCAAACGCTCGGCTGGCAGCCCACCGGTCCCGGCCTGATCGCCGATCTCGACCAGCCGGCCTATTTCGGCAGCTAGACTTGTTGGATCGCGTTTTCTTCACGCGAACCGGTATCCACTTCGCTCGAAAACGCTCTAGACGTCCAACCGGGTCGCAGGATCGATGTGCTTGCCGGTCCACTGGCCATAGGCCCAGGGCCGGTACCACCGGCCCTTCGCCGGCAATTGCTCCGGTACCGGGTCATAGCCGGACGCGCCGAACGGGCCGCAGCGCTGGAAGCGGGCAAGCGTCATCCAGCCGCCGGCCCACAGCCCGTAGCGGCGGATGCATTCCTCGCCATAGCTGGAGCAGGTCGGCAGATAGCGGCAGTTCTGGCCGATGAAGGGGGACAGCGTCAGCTTGTAGACCCGGATCAGCCCGATGCCGATCCAGCCCGGCCAGCGCGACGGCGAAAAGCCGCCTGTCGCCCGCATCGTCGTAGAGGGCGAGCCGTGCGCGCAGCCGTCACGATGGGCAGTGGAAGTACAGATAGCGTCCGGCCTCCTGGCCCGCGGCCCGCGCAATCGCATGGTCGCCGTTGATCTTCTTCGCCTCGGCCAGCGCGATCGTGGCCGCCGTGACGACCTGGGTCAGCTTGCCCCGGTCGGAACAGACCGGATGCAGGTTCGGCGTCGTCGCCCTGACCCGGTCGACGATCGCCTGGGCGTCGGAGGATAGCGCGAAAGCAGGCGCCAGCGCAGCCAACAGTCCGAGCGCGGCGCCTGCGAGACCCGGCACGACGCCATGGCGATCGATACGTGTCATGCGACTCCCTCCTCCAGGCGGGCGCACCGGCGCGTCAGGTCTCGGCGCGGCGGCACACCGCTTCGATGTTGTGTCCGTCCGGATCAATCACATAGGCCGCATAATAGTCCTGGCCATAGCCCGGCCGCAGTCCGGGCCCGCCATTGTCGCGACCGCCCGCCTCCAGCGCGGCGGCGTGGAACGCGCGCACGGCGGCCCGATCCCGCGCCGCGAAGGCGACATGGATGCGGCCGCTCGGGCCCGCCGGCTCGCCGATCCACAGCAGGACATGGCCATCCTCGCCGAAGGCCGCCCAGTCGTCGCGTTCGTGCAGGATGCCGATATCGAGCGGCCCCAGCGCCTGCACGTAGAAATCGCGACTTCTCAGGAAATTCCGGACATTGAAGCCGATATGGTCGAATGGCATGCCTCACCCCGCCGCCAGCAATTGCGCCCGCTTCGCCTCGATCTGGCCGATCGCGTCGACGACCGCGTCGAAGGTGAGCAGCGTCGAGGCGTGCCGGGCCTTGTAGTCGCGCACCGGCTCCAGGAAGCGCATATCCTCGAAGCGTCCCTCGGGCGGCGCGCCGTCTTCCGTCAGCATGCGCCGCATGGTTTCGCGCAGCGCCCGCAGGGTCGCCGCGTCGGTGCCGACGATGTGGCGCGCCATCACCGAGGACGAAGCCTGGCCGAGCGCGCAGGCGCGCACCTCGTGGCTGAAATCGCTGACGACATCGCCGTTCATCTTCAGATGAACGGTGACGGTCGAGCCGCAGAGCCTGGAATGCGCCGTCGCGCTCGCATCCGGCTGATCAAGCCGGCCGAGCCGCGTCAGGTTGGCGGCGAATTCCAGGATCCGCGCATTGTAGATGTCGTCGATCATTGCGACCTCCTGGCGCCAATATAGAAACTCGCCAACCGAGGGACCAGATAGTAGGACTGCGGCCAAGCAGTCGCATTACCGGCCAATTCGAGTCCCTCCGCCCGAATCCGGCCCAGTCGGAGTACCCCCATGGACGCCAAGAGCCCCGCAAAGCCGCCCGAGTCGCGCGCAAACCTCCGTCCGAGCCGCGAAGAGGCCGAGGCCGCCGTCCGCACGCTGATCGCTTGGGCCGGCGACGATCCAACCCGCGAGGGCCTCATCGATACGCCGAAGCGCGTCGCCAAGGCGTTCGGCGAGTTCTACAAGGGCTATCACGAGGATGCCGCCGAGACGCTCGACCGCGTGTTCGACGAGGCCGGCGGCTATGACGACATCATCCTCGTGCGCGACATCCCCTTCTTTTCGCATTGCGAGCACCACATGGTGCCGTTCATCGGCAAGGCGCATATCGCCTATTACCCGAAGGGCGGCGTCGTCGGCCTGTCCAAGCTGGCCCGCGTCGTCGACATCTTCGCCCGCCGGCTGCAAATGCAGGAGCGGCTGACCAACCAGATCGCCGAGGCCATCGATACCGGCCTCGATCCACGCGGCGTCGCCGTGATGCTGGAAGCCGAGCATCATTGCGTCTCGATGCGCGGCGCCCACAAATCGGGCGTCTCGACGATCACCACCAGCTTCACCGGCATCTTCCACAAGGACCCGGCCGAGCGCGCCCGCTTCCTGTCGCTGGTCCAGCACCGCTAGGCCCACCCGCCCGCCTGTCGCCGCCTTTTCCGCTTCCTTCGCCGCCGAGCCGGCGCTATGGCAGCTACAACCTGCCGGAGTAGACCATGACCACGACGATATTCGCCGCACCGGGCTCGCATGCCGAGGTCGAGGAGGGCACCGCCCTGACGCCGCGCTTCGGCGCCGACGGCCTGATCGCGGCGGTCGTCACCGATTTCGACACCGGCGACGTCGTCATGCTGGCGTGGATGAACGCCGAGGCGCTGGCGAAGACGATCGAGACCGGCGAAGGCTGGTACTGGAGCCGCTCGCGCAAGGAGCTCTGGCACAAGGGCGCCACCAGCGGCCACGCCCAGACGGTCCGGGAAATGCGAGTCGATTGCGACCAGGACGCGATCTGGATCAAGGTCCAGACGGCCGGCACCGGCGCCAACTGCCATACCGGCCGCAAGGGCTGCTTCTATCGCAACGTCCCGGTCGGCCAGGCGGCCGGCACCGAAACCCGGCTCGCCTTCACCGGCGACGAGCCGCTGTTCGACCCGAAGGCCGTCTACGGCGACGCCTGAGGCAAGCGCGCGGCGCGGTCACGCCATCGCGATATAGGCGCGCATCTCGTCGGCCTCGCGCTCGACCTGCTCGATCCGCGCCTTGACCACGTCGCCGATCGAGACGATGCCGGCGAGTTGCCCGGCGTCAACGACCGGCAGATGGCGGAAGCGCCCCTCGGTCATCCGCGCCATCACCTCGTTGATGGTGTCGCGGTCGGTGCAGGTGACCACCTTCGCCGTCATGATCGACGATACGGCTCCATCGATGGAGCCGACGCCTCGGGCGAGCGCCCGCACCACGTCGCGCTCCGAGACGATGCCGACGATGCGATTGGCGGGATCGGTGACGACGACGGCGCCGATCCGGCGATTGGCCAGAAGATGGACGACGTCGGAAATGCTGAGGTCGGCGGAGACGGTGACGACGTCTCTCCCCTTCTTCGACAGAATCGCGGCAACGGTCATTGGCGTCGGCTCCCTGTTCCAACAGGGCCGGCCGCTCTCTGAGGTGGACCGGTCCGGACCCAATCATGATCGGAGGCACGATCGCCTGGCGATCATCCACCGTGCACGACGCCGAGGCTTCTGCGCTCTGGTCGCCCTGCCCGTTTCCTGATGATGGGACCGGACGCAAGGGAATGCAAGGGAATGCAGGCCATGACCGCGCGCGAGCCGGCGCCAGGCCAGCCCTCGATCAGCGGCGGCGGCTACCGACCGGGTCGAACCAGGGGAAGCACAGCAGGCCGAAGACGAAGCCGCCCAGATGAGCCTCCCAGGCGATCGTGCTGTTGGTCACGCCGGGTGGCGTGAAGATCAGGCCGAACACCAGGTTGAACACGAACCAGACGCCGAGGAAGGCGACGATGCGGCGGTCGCGCGCCATCTCGAGGATCGAGAGAGCCGGCCGGAAATCGGCGTCGGGACGCGGGATGCCGCCGCCGAGCCGGCCACCGGCCGAGAAGGCGAAGCGGGCGGATGCCGCCATCTGGGCCGAGATCGCCGCCGAGGCGCCGATCAGCGGCGCCTGGCCGGAAGGATAGAGCAGAAGATGCGCCGCCGCGCCGGCCGCCGCGCCGCCGAGCGAAAAAACCAGGAAACGCCAGGGGCCGAAGCGGCGGGCGAGCGGCGTGCCGAAGGCGGCGAGCCACAGTGCATTGACGCTATAGTGCATCCAGTCGCCATGCAGGAAGGCGTAGCTGAAGAAGGTCCAGACATCGCCGGCGACGCCGCCCGGCCAGTAGAAGCCCGGGATCGCGGCTCCCGTGAGACGGATGGGGAAGAAGGCGAAGGTGGCGATCAACCAACTCGCCTGCGCCTCGTCCAGCACATAGACGCGAACGGCGTGCACGATCGCCAGCACGGCCAGCGAGGCAATGATGACGGCGGGAAGGTTGAATACGGGTTCGCGCTCGGCGCGTTCGCTTCTCGGGCTCATTGGTCCGGCATAGTCGGCCCGCGATTTCGGCGCAAGCGCGGCGACCCCAACGGCTATGAAAGAAACCAGGCCACGAGAGGAAACAGGGGCTTAGAAATGGATCGGCCGTCCGGCGCGCTTCTCAGACGGGCACGCACGGACGGCCTTCGTCACGCCCCGTCTAGCCCCCCGGCATAAGACGCCCCGTGAACGCGACGTAACCTGTCATGCTTCAAATTTAAGATCAATATCGAAATGCCCTCAACTTGTGCGTAACCCTATCCGGCGGCTTTTGCCCAGTCGGTCGCGCCATCTGCTATGAGCCCATCCGAGGCGGCGTTTTCTCTCCCCCATCATCCGCCCGCCCGAACCGCAAGGCGTTGTGACGCCAGCAAAACCGGCCACAGCGCGCTCATGAGCTTCGCATATCTATGAGGCATTCCTCGACCCAGCAGTTGCATGCGTATTGGCTCCGCAAGCGTGGCGGCAGTCCTGCGCCGCTGCGCAGTGCGATCGAGCCCGCTGCTATCGTCCCGCTGCTGGGCGACCTGTTCATCCTCGATGCCGCGGCGCCGGGCACGGCCCCGTTCCGCCTCGCCGGCACCCGCTTCTGCGCCAACCTTGGTCGCGAATTGACGGGATCGGATTTCCTCTCGCTCTGGCCGAGCGCAGACCGCGACGCGTTGACCTCGGCGCTTGGCGCAATCGTGAGCAACGGCGCGACGGCCGTTCTGGAGGTCCTCGGCCGCACCGAGCGAGGCAATCCGCTCATGGCCGAAATGCTGCTTCTGCCCGTCAGCCAGGACGGGAGGCGCATCGACCGCGTCCTCGGCCTGCTGGCGCCGCTGGAGCGCCCCTATTGGCTCGGCCTGCATCCGATCCCTCAGTTGGAGATCGCCGGCCTTCGCTGGCTACCACGGGAAGAAGCACCGCCGGCACGGCCAGCGGTCCTGACCACGCCGCCCCCGGCGGCCTCCCCGGCGCCACTCGGCCGGCCTGCGGCGAGCGAGCCGCCGCTTGCGGCCGGCCGCCGTCATCAGCATCTCGTCGTCCTCGACGGCGGCAGGGATTGAGCCGCCACGTCTGAACGCCCGGCCAAGACGGCGGGCGCCCTATCCCTTCGACGCAGCGCGAGAGAGCCGCCTCCCCGCTCGCGGCAGAACCGCGCCCGCCCGAACTGCCGGGATGGGGCCGAAAGACACGCCCGCGGGCCTCCCCGCAGCGCTATTCACAATTTCCTTACCATGCTGTGTCGGCCGCATCACAGCGCGTTCAGGAATCCAGCGATTCCGCGAGATTGCGCTGATCGATCGCCGCGCATTGTCCACCCACGATAGACAATGCCGCAAGGCCAATTGGTTAATCGTTCATTAAACGAAAGCTTAAACTTCGTCACGAATTTGAAGAGAAGTCGATTAGAATCATCGCACTTGGCTTAGATCGCAGTAAAAGTCTATATGGCATAGTCTTCCTCGGACCAGAGGACGGGTTTTATGTCGTTTGTACGCGTATCGAGTTGCATTGCCGGGCTTGCCATGTTCTTCGGCCTCATCGCTGGAGCCGCCGCGCAGGATCACCCCGCCTTCATGCGGGTGACGGGCAAGACCAGCCAGCCGGTCGGCCATTTCGAGCTCTGCTCGCGGATGCCCGTCGAATGCAACGAGATCACGCGCAACACCGCCCCCGTTCATCTGACGGTCACGCGCTGGAACGAGCTGATCGCCGTCAACGACAACGTCAATACTGCCATCGAGCCTGTAACCGACCAGGAACTCTATGGTCGTGAGGAATACTGGAACTATCCGGAAGACGGTAAGGGCGACTGCGAAGACTTCGTTCTGCTGAAGCGGCGCGAGCTGATCGAGAAGGGCTGGCCCGCCGGATCGCTGCTGATCACCGTCGTCCGCCAGACCAATGGCGAAGGCCACGCCGTGCTGACGGTCCGTTCGGACCGGGGCGACCTCGTGCTCGACAATCTCGAACCCAAGATCAAGCTCTGGGGTGACACCGAGTACCAGTTCGTCAAGCGCCAGTCGGACCAGAACAGCGGCCGCTGGGTTTCCATCGACGACGACCGTCCGACCCTGGTCGGCAGCATCAAGCGCTGATCACACCGGCAGGCCGCGCCGCGGCCTGCCCTTCCCCGGTCTTCGCCTGCGCCTCGTCCCTGTAAAGCCAAGCCGCACCGTGGCTAGGGCAACAGAAAGCCGGACACCTTTCCCTAACGTCACTTCCGGGTTACTCTGCGTTCTTCATATTTCCGATCCAGCCTTTCTTCAGGGGGATGTCGGTTTATGTCGAACGCTCGCTCCAGATGGACCGCAGGCGTCCTCGCGACGCTTTGCCTGATCGCGATCATCGGGATCCTGGTCCCCATGACCGCGGCGAACGCCCTAACGAAATTCCCGCCCTTCGGCGGCGTCGGCGACCATGATGACACCGACATGTGCCCCTCCGGCTACTACCTGGTCGGGGCGAAGATCCGCTCCGGATCCTGGCTCGACCAGATGGCGCTCACCTGCGCCCCGGTCGACCCGGCGACCGGGGCTACCGGCCTCGCCAAGGACGTGCTGCCGCCCCGCGGCGGCAATGGCGGCGGCCCATCAAGCGGAACCTGCCTGCCCGGCTTCATCATCCACGGCGTCGGCATGCTGATGACGCCGGGCGACCGCCAGGTCCGGCTGATGATCTTCAACTGCGTCTCCACCATCAGCGCCGACCGGCACAATCTCGACCTGGGCAACAATGCGCCCGTGTTCCCCAACATCGTCCAATCCTGCCCGGCCGGCGAGGCCGTCGTCGGGATCCGCATCCGCCACGGCCGGCATGTGAACGCGCTCGGGCTGATCTGCGACAGCTTCGAGCAGATCACCGTCAAGCCGCCGCCGGAGGTTGTCGTGGTCGATTGCCCGGAATCGGGCGACGAAGTGCCGACCGAATGGAGCGACATGCTCAACGCGCACAATGAGCGGCGGGCAGAGCATTGTGCTCCCAAGCTCAAATGGTGCGAATCCCTCGCCAAATCGGCGCAGGTCTATGCGAGCCAGTGCATCGTCGGCTCACATGACAAGAACATCGCGCCCAACACCGGCGAGAACCTGGCCAATGCCTATTATTTCGACCAGAACGGCACCCCGGTGCTGCCGGCGCTCTCCGATCGCGATGCGTTCGAACAGAGCTGGTACTGCGAAATCGCCAATTATGATTTCAACAACCCGGTCTTCGTCGGCGGCTTCACCCAGAACTGCCAGCGAGTGAACGGCCACTTCACCCAGGTGGTTTGGAAGGACACGGGCTTCCTGGGCTGCGGCCGCGCAACCTGCGAGATCGACGGCCACCAGGGCACCCAGTGGGTCTGCCGCTACAGGCCGGCCGGCAACGTCAATGTCAGCGACCCGTTCGTCCTCAGCCAGCAGGTGCACAAGCCCCTGCAGCCGGGACAGGAATGCCGCTGAGCCCCGCCCCCGGCAAACAAAGAGCCCGCCATTCCGGCGGGCTTTTTGTTGTCTGCGAATGCGCGCGGGAAAAGCCTATTCGAAGCCCGCCGCATAGCGCCGCCAATTGGCGACATAGTGGGCCGCGCCCTCGCGCAGCCGGGCAAAAGTCGTTTCGTCCAGCGCGCGGATCACCTTGGCCGGCATGCCGACGACGAGCGAGCCATCGGGGATCTCCTTGCCTTCCGGAACCAGCGCACCGGCGCCGATGACGCAATTGGCGCCGATCTTCGCGCCGTTCATGACCGTAGCGCCCATGCCGACCAGGCTGTTCTCGCCGATCGTGCAGCCATGCAGGATGGCGCGATGGCCAATCGTGCAGCCTTCGCCGATCACAAGCGGAAAACCCATGTCGGTGTGAAGGACGCAATGTTCCTGGACATTGCTGCGCGCGCCGATGGTGATGCGCTCATTGTCGCCGCGCAGCACGGCGCCGAACCATATCCCGACCTCGTCGCCGAGCGTCACCTTGCCGATTACGCGAGCGTCGGGCGCGACCCAGAAGCGGTCGGCGGCGGGAACTTCCGGCCAGAGGCCGTCAAGGGCGTGCAGGGGCATGGCGTGTTCCGGTCCAGGACGCCGACCGGAGGCGCGATGCGCCGGCGGTCGGCGGATGGCGGCGCACGGTGTGCCGCCTTGTCAGTATCCACGATCGGCGCGCCGCCGGAGCGACGCCACCATCATGGAACCTCGTTCGGTCGGCGCAGGCGCGCCGGACGCGCCGTATCAGGCTTCCTCGAGATCGATGTCGAGGATCGCCATCGTGAAGTTGTAGGAGAGCTCGCCCTCCTCATCGTCACGGAACAGGACGCCGACGAACTCGTCGCCGAAATAGACCTCGGCCGTGTCGTCCTTGCGCGGGCGCGGACGGACGGTGATGCCCTTCATGTTAAAGCGGCGCTGGAAGAAGCTCTCGAGCTTCTGGATCTCTTTGCGATCCAATTTGATCTCCTGAGGTTCGGGGGAACTACCGGGTATCGCCACCGCGCCGCTAGGCGCCGCGACAGGTCGCAGGCACCGCCCCGAACGGCGCCGCCACAACCCATGAGACTGATCCGATTATGCCTGATCCGGCACGATCTGGTCCATCATTCGCGACGGTTCCGCACAGGGCGCCTTGCCGACCACCTTGGCCGGAACACCGGCGACGGTCGTGTTGGGGGGCACCGAATGCAGCACCACGGAACCCGCCGCAACGCGCGAGCAATGGCCGATCTCGATATTGCCGAGGATCTTGGCGCCGGCGCCGAGCAGGACGCCATGCCGGACCTTGGGATGGCGGTCGCCGGATTCCTTGCCCGTGCCGCCCAGCGTCACGCCTTGCAGGATCGAGACATCGTCCTCGATCTCCGCCGTCTCGCCGACGACGAGGCCGGTGGCGTGGTCGAGGAAGATGCCCTTGCCCATAGGCACGGCCGGATTGATGTCGACCTGGAACACCGAGGAAGAACGGCTCTGCAGGTAATAGGCGAAATCGCGCCGGTTCTGTCCCCACAGCCAATGAGCGAGACGATGGGTCTCGATGGCGTGGAAGCCCTTGAAATAGAGCAGCGGCTCGATGGCGCGCGTGCAGGCGGGATCGCGGTCGAACACCGCCTGGATATCGACGCGCACCGCCTTGGCGATGCCGGGCTCGTCGGCGAAAGCCTCGGCGAAGGCCTGGCGGATGAATTCCGCCGAAAGATCGCGATGATGCAGCCGCTCGGCGATGCGATGGGCGACGGCCTCTTCCAGCCGGTCGTGGTTCAGCACCGTGGCATAGATGAAGCTCGCCAGCGCCGGCTCGGCGCGCATGATGTCTTCGGCCTGCGACCGGATGGACGACCAGAGCGGATCGAAGCTCGCAAGCCCCTCGCCCACGACACGGGAATTGACGGCCGACATTGACGTCTCCTTGCTGCCATCCATCGCTGCAGCCAGTTCGGAGCAGCACCCTAACATGGGGTCGGGATGCCGCAAAACAGACCTCCGCGAGGAAAAATTGCTCGCAGGCCGGCCCGCCGACATGCGGCCCGGATGGGGCTCAGAGACATATCGGCCGGCCCGGAAAAAGCAACGAAAATCCAGATAATCGGACCGCAAATCGAGGGATAGCCGCCGCGACGGAGCCGAAACGGCGCGATCCCGGGCGGAATCAAGCCTTGAAGGGCGGCCGGCAAGCCCCCGACGGAACGGAGCTTTGATCCGCGCTTCAGGAAAGGCCGCGCCGCTCGAGGAAGGAGAGCACGCCCGCCTTGTAGACCTTGTCGCCGACGGCGAGCATGTGGTCGCGCTTCGGGATATCGAGCACCTCGGCGTTCGGCAGGATCTCGGCGAGCTGGGCGGCGGAGCCGGCCAGTTCGTCGCGCTCGCCGACGGCGACCAGCACCGGCAGGCGGAGCGTGGCGAGATCATCCGCCGAGATCGGCTGCCGCGTCGCCTTCATGCAGGCCGCAAGCGCGATGCGGTCGCTGCGAGTCTGGTCGGCGAACCTGCGGAACATCTGGCCGATCGGATCGGTGATGCTGTCGGGATCGTCGGTCTCGAGCGCGTCGACGACCGGCCCCCACGGCCCGATGCCGGTGACGATGCCATAGCCGAGGCCGCCGAGAATGATCGACTTCACCATCTCGGGATGCGCCAGCGCCAGGAAGGCGGTAATGCGGGCGCCCATCGAATAGCCCATGACGTCCGCGCGGGCGATGCCGAGATGCAGCAGCAGGTTGCGCGCGTCCTCCGCCATGGCGGCGACGCGATAGGCGGCGACCTCGTGCGGCTTGTCGCTGTGCCCGTGGCCGCGATTGTCGAAGGCGATGACGCGGCGGCCCGCCTTCACCAGCGTGTCGACCCAGCCGGGGTTGACCCAGTTGACCCGGGCGCTCGATGCGAAACCGTGGATAAGCAGGATCGGCGGCCCCTCGCCCTCATCCAGGTAAGCGATGGAGTGGCCATTGGAAAGGAAGCTTTGCATTGGGGGATTCCGACGATGTCTGCGGCGCAGTTATGAAGGATCGCGACGACCGCGCCAAGGTGTCGCCGCTGGTGGGTGCCATGCGGTCTGTTCATGGCGACGTCGCAACGCTATGGTCCGCGCAACCGCTGCTTCGAACCGACGGACCCGCTCCATGGCCGCACATGTCATCCCGCACTTCCACAACGATTCCGGTGTCGTGACCATCGAAATCGGCGTCAAGGAATTCATGTGCGTCGGCGCCAAGCCGCCCTTCGACCATCCGCATATCTTCATCGACATGGGAGACGACAATGAAAAGGTCTGCTCCTACTGCTCGACGCTCTATCGCTACAATGCCCGCCTGCATGGCGGCGAGACGCTGCCGCCCGGCCACCTGTTCGTCGACCCGATCGCGGCGTAACGGGTCCAGATCGGCATGACATCGATCCGCGTCGGAATTGCAGGCGCGGGCATCGCGGGCCTGACGACGGCGCTGTCGCTGGCGCGGCGGGGCATTGCCTCGACCATCATCGAGCGCACGACGCAGCTCTCCGAAGTCGGCGCCGGGCTGCAGGTTTCGCCGAATGCGGGGCGAATCCTCGAAGCGCTCGGCCTGACCGAAGCGCTCGACCGGGCCGCCGTTCAGCCCGAGGCGATCGACCTTCGCGACGGGGAAACCGGCGAGCCGATCGCCAGCCTCCCGCTTGGCGCCCACGCCCACCAGGCCTATGGCGCTCCCTACCGGCTACTGCATCGTGCCGACCTGCAATCCATTCTCCTTGAAGCCGTCCGCCGGGAAGGCCTGATCGACCTGAAGCTCGGCGTCGAGGCAGAGGCGGTCGCGCAGGCGCAGGACGGAGTCACGCTGTTTCTCGACGACAGCGCGCTCTCGTTCGACGCGATGATCGCCGCCGACGGCGTGCGCTCGAAGCTGCGGAGCGCGGTCAAGGGCGCCGCGGCGGCGCGGTCAAGCGGCCGCACCGCCTGGCGCACCACCATCCCGATCGGCATGGCGCCGCGAGACCTGCCGCAGGAACGCACCACCGTGCTCCTCAGCCGCGCTGCGCATGTCGTCATCTATCCTGTGCGCGGCGGCCGCCAGATCAACGTCATCGTCGTGATCGAGGAGGACTGGCGCGAGGATGGCTGGAACGCGCCCGGCAATGCCGACGTGCTGCGGCAGCGCTTCGATCAGGACGGCACGCGCTATATCGGCCGGCTGGCCGAGCTCGACCTGCCCTGGACGCGCTGGTGCCTGACGGAGGTCGACCCGGGCGGCGCCTGGTCGGACGGACGGATTGCGCTCATCGGCGATGCCGCCCACGCCATGGTCCCCTTCCTCGCGCAGGGCGCGGCGATGGCGATCGAGGATGCCGACGTGCTCGCGACCGAACTCGCCAGCGCACCGGTCGGCGAAGCCCTCCAGCGCTACCAGGCGCAACGCCGTCCGCGCGTCAGCCGGGTATGGAAGGCGGCGCGGCAGGCGGGCCAGATCTATCATCTGGGCGGCGCCATGGCCTTTGCCCGCGACATGACGATGACCGCGCTCGGCGGCGAGCGGCTGCTGCGCCGCTATGACTGGATCTATGGCTGGCGCCCCTGACCGCAGGTCGGGCGGCGCCCGTCCAGGAGACTACTCCGCCGCGGCCATGGCCCTGCACGACGACGAGCAGAGGACGATCCGGTTGCGGCCCGTGGCCTTCGCCTCGTAGAGCGCCGCGTCGGCAAGCGGCAGCAGCTCGATCAGGCCGCCCGCGGGCGGCCGCGACCGATGGACGACGCCGATCGACACGCTGACGCGGATCGGCTGCCCCTCGCCCACCTTGACCGACAGGCGCTCGACCGCATGACGCAGCCGTTCGGCCAGGGTGACGGCGTCGGCGCTGGCGATGTCCGGCAGGGTGATGGCGAATTCCTCGCCACCGATGCGGCCAAACAGGTCATTGCGCCGAAGCTGGCCGGAAATGGCATCCGTCACCGCGACCAACACCGCGTCGCCGGAGGCGTGACCATAACGGTCGTTCACCTGCTTGAAATGGTCGACATCGATCATCAGCACGGCGACGCCAGACCAGAATCCGGGCCTCGGCCGGGAAAGCAGCGCCGCGCTCTGGTCGAGATAGGCGCGACGGGCGAGGATGTCGGTCAGGCCGTCCATGCGGACTGCGCGATCGAGACGCAGCATCAGCTTGCGATGCACGGCGGTGATGGTCGCGACCGTCAGCGGACCCAGCGCCAGCAGCGTCAGGCCGAGTCGGAACGAGGTGGCGCTGTCGATCAGATCCTCGACGTGAACGAAGCGGAACAGATCGGCCGTCTCCGCTCCCAGCATCGCAAGGCTCGACAGCAGGACCAGCAGCGTGACGGGAAACAGGCCATAGGTCAGCGAGCACCAGAGCAGCGCCGGCACCGGAAAGGCGATGGCGCCAGGCCCGCCGATGACGATCGAGCCGACCACCGAAAGGCCGAGCGCGACGACCGGCATGATCGTCGCGAGGCTCGGCCGGAAGCGGGCCAGCCTGTCCAGCATCACGCCGCGCGCCGGGATTTCCGGCAGCGTCAGCAGCACCGGCAGAATGACCACGTAGTTCGCGAGTTCGGTGGTGAACCAGTAGGCGAAGCCGACCCGCGGCAGGGAGCTGGGAACGAGCAGCACCAGGCCGCTGCAGGGCACGGTCTTCCGCGTCGAGCCGGCGAAGCAGGATGAAACCGGCGACGATGCCGGCGAGGTTCGCAGCCGTCAGCCACAAATTGAGGAGCGGCGCATCGCCGCTGACATGGCCGGCCGCCAGATAGGCCAGGACGGCCGCTACCCAACCCCACGGCCCGGCGAGCGACGGACGAATGACGAACAGGCCGAGCAGCACGGCATTGGCCGGCCAGAGCGTGGCGAAGAAGCCGATCGGCCGGGTGAGGATCCCTATCTCGGCCGTACAGAAGACCACCAGCGCCACGACGACGATCCGCCGGATCATGGACGGAAGAAGATGGTGTGCGGTGTCTTCGTTCATCAGTCCCGATTCAATCGATGCGCGCCATCACGCGCGACGTGCCAGGCGCGGCCACACTCTCGAAGGGATCGATATCACGGCCGCCTTGTCGTCCACTGTGAACAAAAACACTGAAATTTGAAGAATTACAGAAAATTCCGACCGCGCCGCTACGTTATCCCCGCGCCAGTTCCGCGATGGCAGGATAGTCGGTCTTGCCGGTCGCCAGCATCGGCAACGCCTCGACGGTTACGATCCGCTTCGGCACCATTATCTCCGGTACGCCATGCGCCTTGGCAGAGGCGATCAGTTCGTTGCGGTCGGCGTCGATGCGATCGGTGACCAGCACGATCTGCTCGCCCTTGCGCTCGTCGGCGACCGAGACGGCGGCATGGATATTGTCCGGCCAGACCTGCGACGCATAGGCCTCGACGGCCGCCAGCGAGATCATCTCGCCGCCGATCTTGGCGAAGCGCTTGGCGCGGCCGCGAATGGTGATGTAGCCCTCGGCGTCGAGGGTGACGATGTCGCCCGTGTCGTGCCAGCCGCCCGGCGTCCGCTCCAGCACGCCAGGCGCGCTCTCGCGCATGTAGCCGAGCATGACGTTCGGCCCCTGGATCCAGAAGCGCCCGCCCTCGTCGAGGCCCGGAACCGGCTCGATCCGGTAGGACATGCCCGGAAGCAGGCGACCGACCGTGCCGTCCTTGTGGTAGAGCGGCGTATTCGCCGATACGACGGGTGCGGCCTCGGTAGCGCCATAGCCCTCATAGAGCTCGATGCCGAAACGATCGCGCCAGAGCGTGCGCGTCGGCGGCTTGATCTTCTCCGCCCCCAGCACGACCAGCCGCAGATTGGCGAAATTCTCCGGCTCGGCCATCCGCGCCCAGCCCGCCGCGAAAGTATCGGTGCCGATCAGGATGGTCGAGCCGCTGTCGCCGACCAGCGCCGGGATCTGCTTGTAGTGCAGCGGAGTCGGATAGAAGAACACGCGCATGCCGATCGCGAAGGGCGCGATCAACCCGACCGTCATACCGAAGGAGTGAAAGACCGGCAGCGGATTGAAAAGGGAATCGTCCGCCTTCAGCGCCAGCGTGCGCAGGAACTGCTCGACATTCGCCAGCACGTTGGCATGCGTCAGCGCCACCCCCTTCGGCGCGCCTTCCGAGCCGGACGTGAAGAGCAGCACCGCGACATCGTCCGGCTTGACGCCGGAAAGCGCATGCAGCGGCCGCGCGAACCAGGACGAGACGACGCCCCGCAGCTTGTCGAGCTTGCTGACCGACTTGCCGATGTCCTCCAGCCACAGTATCTCGACATGCGCCTCCAGCGCCGCGACGAGCGGCTCGAGCTTGCCCTCGGCGATGAAGCGCCGCGACGAGATCACATGCCTGATGTCGGCCGCCTTGCAGGCGACGAGCAGGTTCTTCGGCCCGGCGCTGAAATTGAGCATCGCCGGCACGCGGCCAAAGGCGACGAGGCCGAAGAAAGTCGGCGCCACGGTGGCGACATTCGGCAGCAACACGCCGACGCGCTCGCCCCGCTTCGTCTTCGCGGCGAACACCCGGCCAAGCACCCGCGCGCCGATCACCACGCGGTCGAAGGTGAGAGGTTTGCGCTGGATGTCCTCGATCACCTCTCGCTTGCCGCCGAACTGGGCGCGGGAATCGAGCAGCATGCCGAACAGCGTCTTGCGCCAGCGCCTCGGATCAAGCGGGATCGCCTGCGTGGCAGGGCTGGGAATGGCGGTCGGCATGTCCATCGGCGCTGATTCGCTCTGCTACAGGGTCAAGTGGGCCGCGCATCATCCGAACGGCGCGTCAACATACAATGACCACGGGCACGGTGACGATAAACCGTACCCGGATCGGCTTTGACATAGGCGCGGGCGCGACCATGTCGTAAGATATATCTTGACGGGCGGGAGCGTCGGACTTAGCGCTAAGATATCTTACGATATATCGGAGCCATCGTGCCGCAGACGCCTCCCCCGAACGGGCCGGACCAGACCGCGCCGAGCAGCGGACGCACCCAATTGTCGATGGCGCGCCGCGGCGACAGCCCGGAAAAGCCCGGCAGCGGTCGCCTCGCGCCCGGAAACCGGGGCGGCGACGGATTTCGCGTCGGCCGCATGGTCGCCGACGGGGATCTGCGCCTCATCGTTCTGTCTCTGCTCGCGGAGCAGCCGCGCCACGGCTACGACATCATCAAGGCGATCGAGGAACTGACCAGCGGCAGCTACAGCCCCAGTCCCGGCGTGATCTATCCGACGCTGACCTTCCTTGAGGAGGCTGGCCACGCGACGGCTTCCACCCATGGCAACAAGAAGATCTACGCGATCTCCATCGCCGGCACGGAACACTTGTCGGAAAACAACGCCACGGTCGCCGGCATCCTGGATCACCTCGACCGCATCGGCCGCCGCATAGCTCAGGCGCGCGAATGGTTCGGGCGCGGCGAAGCGGGCGCCCGCGACGACCGGCCCGACCGCGACATACCCGGCGTCATTCCGGAGATGAACGACGCGCGCCGCGCCCTGAAGGCGGCCATCGCCTCCAAGATCGGCAGCACGTCGATCGAGCAGCATCGCGTCACCGAAATCCTGCTGCGCGCCGTGGCCGAGATCCGGGCGGAGCAGCCCGAGGACGGTATCGACATCTAGACGATCCCACAGGGGTTCCCATGCCGATATTTCAATTTTCTACCTATTCCAGTCGAGCGAGTGCTTAACCCCAAGCAACGATCGTCACGCGTCAAGTACAACACGAAAATAGACTCTGGACAGCGCTCCCCGGGCGATCCTATCCTCACCGCGACACACGCTCGACGGGGGAGGACAGTCGATAAAGCCTGGGTCGCTGGCGCGCCGTTGTTCCGGATAAAGAAACGGAACGGCGGTCCTGCCTGATGGCGACGGTCCCTTCCCCCAAATGAACTGCTGCCACCGTCGCCCGACGGTGGATTCCGCCGGAGGCTGCTGGCCGGCGGATGTCGAGGCGCAGGACGGATCCCGAATCCGAAACGCGCCCGACGCATCTTCTCGAAGGCTCTTTGCTCGACGGTTCTTTCTGTTGCCACGCTTCGAAACGAGGTCGACGACAATGCGAAGAATTGCACCGCCTCCCGCGGATTTCGCCTCGCAGCGCGCTCGGCCTCGCCGGGGACTGCGGCGACACCTGGCAGCAGCAATATCAGGACCACGACATCGTCTAGGTCGCGGACACGCCGCCGACCTGATCCGAAAAGCTACCGCCCCGGATTTCAGGCCCGAGCGGCGCGCTCCCGGTCTGCGGACGGGTCCAAAAATGCGGTCCGCTCCCCTACCGGCGGCGAAGGCGGGCGCTAGATGGAGGTCGGAAGGCGTGCCTCGATCCGAGGCGGAGGATCCAGCCCATATTGTAACCACCAACCTATGGTGGCAGAATGGGGGTAATTGGTCCACCGCTACCGACCGCATGACGGCGCTTTGACAGGAAAATGAACCTCTTCGGAGGTTGAACTGCCAAGCCTGGGCTTCGGCCCCGGGTCAATACTGCGAAAGAAGCGCAGCTCTGCCCTGGTTCCACGGCCAGCAACGACAGATCGGACTCCATCTTGCGGTCCGAGTGTCCCCCTGCTGGAAGCCATCGCATCCACCAAGACACTACCTCGACGGCACTACCTTTAGGCAATGCAGGCGAAGGTCATGCGAATAGCGAGATTGATCGCGTCAGCCGCTGTGGTTGGCGCCGGGTTGCTGGCGCCAGTGGCACCGGCATTTGCCCAGGACGCGGCGACAACGGCGACACCGAACATCCTCGTCATCTTCGGCGACGACATCGGCCAGACCAACCTGTCGACCTACAGCTTCGGCCTGATGGGATATCAGACGCCGAACATCGACCGCATCGCCAAGGAAGGTCTGAAGTTCACCGACTATTACGCCGAGCAGAGCTGCACGGCGGGTCGTTCGACCTTCATCACCGGCCAGTCGACCTTGCGGACCGGCATGTCCAAGGTCGGCATCCCCGGCGCGGACCTCGGCCTCCAGGCGTCCGACGTCACGCTCGCCTCCGCCCTCAAGGACAAGGGCTACGCCACCGGTCAGTTCGGCAAGAATCACCTGGGCGACAAGGACGAGTTCCTGCCGACGGCGCACGGCTTCGACGAATTCTACGGCAATCTCTACCACCTGAACGCGGAGGAAGAGCCGGAGGACCGCAACTATCCGCAGGATCCGGCGTTCCGCAAACGCTTCGGACCGCGCGGTGTCATCCATTCCTTCGCCGACGGCAAGATCGAGGACACAGGCCCCCTGACGCGCAAGCGCATGGAGACCGTGGACGACGAAACCGCCGCCGCCGCGATCGATTTCATGCAGCGCCAGAACACGGCGAAGAAGCCCTTCTTCACCTGGTTCAACACGACACGGATGCATTTCCGCACCCATGTGCGCGACGAGCACCGCAGCCCTCCGGGACTGACGGCCCTGACCGAATATGCCGACGGCATGGTCGAGCATGACGCCCTCATCGGGACGGTGCTGAAATCGCTCGACGACATGGGCATCGCCGACAACACGATCGTGATCTACACGACCGACAACGGCCCGCACCAGAACTCCTGGCCGGATGCCGGCACCACGCCGTTCCGCAGCGAGAAGAACACCAACTGGGAAGGCGCGTATCGCGTGCCCGCCATGATCCGCTGGCCCGGCCACATCAAGGAGGGCTCGATCGCCAACGGCATCTTCTCCGGACTCGACTGGTTCCCGACCCTGATGGCCGCGGCCGGCGACACCGACATCACCGAACGCCTGCTGAAGGGCACGACCATCAACGGCAAGCAGTACAAGAACCACCTCGACGGCTATAACCAGCTTGCCTACCTCACCGGACAGTCCGACAAGAGCGCCCGCAACTCGTTCATCTACATGAATGACGATGGCGAGATCGTCGGGTTGCGCTTCGAAAACTGGAAGCTCGTCTTCGCAGAACAGCGCAAGACCGGCACCATGGGCATCTGGGCCGAGCCCTTCACCAAGCTGCGCCTTCCCAAGATGTTCGACCTGCGGTCGGACCCCTACGAGCGCGCGGACATCACTTCCAACACCTATTGGGATTGGCTGCTGTCGCACAGCTATCTGGCGATCGCCGGTCAGGCCTACGTGGGCAACTTCCTGGCGACCTTCAAGGAGTTCCCGCCGGCCCAGCGCCCGGCGAGCTTCTCGATCGATCAGATCCAGGAGCAGATGAACGAGTCCTTCAAGAACGTTGGCGGCGGCCAGTAAAGACGTCGTGGCGGCGCGGCTCGGACGAGCCGTGCCGCCGCTTCTCCATCCGATACATGCGATCCTTTCGCCAAAGCCTTTGACCGCGCGTAACGGCGGGCGCAAGACTCCCGGTTGCCGTTGACGGTCGGACCCGATCCATTATCTTCGACGACCTCTGCTTGAGCGGCTATCGGATCCATCGTGGCGCGGCGACATCCGCCCGCCCCACCCTCGCTGCGGGATTGGCCCATGAACCACGCTCTTCGCCACACATCACCTTCCGCCGCGGCCACGACCGACGAGATGATCTTCATCCCCGGCGGCACGTTCCGCATGGGGTCGGACGACCACTATGCCGAGGAAAAGCCGACCCATCGCGTGACGGTCGACGGCTTCCACATCGATCCGACGCCGGTGACCAACGCCCAGTTCCGCCGCTTCGTCGAGGCGACGGGCCATGTCACCTTCGCCGAGATCGCGCCCGACCCGAAGGACTATCCGGGCGCGCTGCCGCATATGCTGAAGGCAGGCTCGCTGGTCTTCACGCCGCCCGGCCACCCGGTCGACACGCGCGACTGGTCGCAATGGTGGGCGTTCCGCTTCCGCGCCAACTGGCGCAGGCCCTATGGTCCCGGCAGCTCGATCAAGGGCCTCGACGACCACCCGGTCGTGCATGTCGCCTATTCCGACGCCGAGGCCTATGCGAAATGGGCCGGCAAGGAGCTGCCGACGGAGGCCGAATGGGAATTCGCCGCCCGCGGCGGCCTCGACGGCGCCGAATTCGCTTGGGGCGATGAGTTGAACCCCGAAGGCCGCCAGATGGCCAATACGTGGCAGGGCCAGTTCCCGTCCGAGAACCTGAAGACCGACGGCTATGAGCGCACCTCGCCGGTGCGCGCCTTCCCTCCCAACGGCTATGGCGTGCACGACATGATCGGCAATGTCTGGGAGTGGACCGCCGACTTCTGGTCGACCCACCATCCCGCCGACGCCCCGAAGGCTTGCTGCGTGCCTGAAAATCCGCGCGGCGGCCCGATGGAGGCGAGCTTCGATCCCTGCCAGCCGCAGATCCGCATTCCCCGCAAGGTGCTGAAAGGCGGCTCGCATCTCTGTGCGCCGAGCTATTGCCGCCGCTATCGCCCGGCCGCCCGCCATGCCGAGCCGATCGACACGTCGACGAGCCATGTCGGCTTCCGGTGCATCCGCCGCGCCTAGCGGACAGAGACAATCCAGGGGGATGGAACGATGGAGGAAATGATGCGCGCAGCCGGCCAGCTTTCCCGCCGCGCAGTGCTGGGCCTCTGCGCCGGACTGTCGCTGTTCGGAAGCCTCGCCCTGTCGGGAGCCGCCTCGGCGCAGGCGCCCGATCCGCTGCCGTCCTGGAACGACGGCGCGACCAAGACCGCCATCGTCGACTTCGTGACGCGCACGACGACGACCGGAGGCCCTGATTTCGTCGCGATGGGCGACCGCATCGCCACCTTCGACAATGACGGCACGCTCTGGTCCGAGCAGCCGATGTACTTCCAGGCCGCCTTCATCCTCGACCGCATCAAGACGCTGGCGAAGGATCATCCCGAATGGAAGGAGCAGCAGCCCTTCAAGGGCGTGCTGGAGGGCGACATCGAGGCAGTGATGGCCACCGGAAACCAGGGGCTCGGCGAGCTTCTGGCCGCCAGTTCCACCGGCATGTCGGTCGAGGAATTCGCCGCCGTCGTGAAGGACTGGATCCAGACGGCGAAGCATCCGCGCTTCGACAGGCCCTATGTCGAGCTCGTCTTCCAGCCGATGCTCGAACTGCTCGCCTATCTCCGCGCCAATGGCTACCAGACCTTCATCGTCTCGGGCGGCGGCATCGAGTTCATGCGGCCCTGGGTCGAGGGCGTCTATGGCATCCCGCCGCAGCAGGTCGTCGGCTCGTCCGGCAAGACCGAATTCAAGCTCGACGGCGACAAGCCCGAGATCCTCAAGCTGCCGGGCATCGAGTTCGTCGACGACGGCCCCGGCAAGCCGGTCGGCATCAACCGCTTCATCGGCAAGCGGCCGGTCTTCGCGGCCGGCAATTCCGACGGCGACCTCCAGATGCTGCAATGGACCACGCTCAACACAGGTCCGCGCATGGGCATCATCATCCATCACACCGACGCCAAGCGCGAATGGGCCTATGACCGCGATTCCCATTTCGGCCGGCTCGACAAGGCGCTGGACGAAGCGCCGAAGCGCGGCTGGGTCGTCGTCGACATGAAGAACGACTGGAAGATCATCTATCCCTTCGAGAAATGAGCCGTGATGACCGCAAGAGACTCCATTCTCGAGATCCAGAAGCGCGTCAACGCGGCCGTGATCGGCCAGGAAAGGGTGGTCGAGCGGCTCGTCATCGCGCTGCTCGCCAATGGCAATGTTCTGGTCGAGGGATTGCCCGGCCTCGCCAAGACGCGCGCCATCAAGAGCCTGTCCAAGGCGCTTGAATCGGAATTCAGCCGCATCCAGTTCACACCCGATCTGCTGCCTTCCGACGTCACCGGCGGCGAGATCTATCGCACCGACGCCGGCGGCGCCGGCTCGTTCGAGTTCCGCAAGGGGCCGATCTTCGGCAATCTCGTCCTCGCCGACGAGATCAACCGTGCCCCTGCCAAGGTACAGTCCGCGCTGCTCGAGGCGATGGAGGAACGCCAGGTCACCGTCTCCGGCAAGCGCTATACCCTGCCGGAACTCTTCATGGTGCTGGCGACGCAGAATCCGATCGAGCAGGAAGGCACCTATCCTCTGCCCGAAGCGCAGATGGACCGCTTCCTCATGCATGTGCGCATCGACTATCCGAGCGATGCCAACGAGGTGAAGGTGCTGCAGCTCGTCCGCGCGGAGCAGTCCGGCGCCGCCGCCGATGCCGCGGCGAAGATCCCGCAGCAGGCGATCTTCGATGCCCGCAAGGAGATCGACGCAGTCAAGTCGGCCGACGCGGTCGAGACCTATATCGTCGCGCTGATCGCCGCGACCCGGCGACCGGCCGAGTTCGGCGACAAGCTCAAGGACTGGATCGCCATTGGCGCCAGCCCGCGCGGCTCGCTCGCGCTCGACAAGTCGTCGCGCGTCTTCGCCTGGCTGCAGGGCCGCGACTACGTCACACCGGAGGACGTGCAGGCGGTCGCGCATGACTGCCTGCGCCACCGCGTGTCGCTGACCTATGAAGGGAGCGCGGACGGCGTTCATGCCGACGACGTCATCGACGAGATCGTCCGGCAGGTCGCCGTCGCGATCTAGGAATGGAGGCGGCATGGCATCGCGGACAAGGACGGCGGAGGAGCCATCGGGTCCGGCGCGGGCCTATGTCACGCTGGACGAACTGCTGCGCCTGAAGACCAGCGCCAAGGGCTTCAGCTTCCTGCCGCGCCAGCCTGTGCACAGCCTTCTGACCGGCCGCCACGCCTCGCGCCTGCGCGGGCGCGGCCTCGATTTTGAGGAACTGCGCCACTACTACGAGGGCGACGACACCCGCACGATCGACTGGGCGGCGACCGCCCGTCTCGGCAGCCCGCATGTCCGCGTCTACACCGAGGAGCGCGACCGCAGCGTGCTGCTGCTCGTCGACCAGCGCCTGTCGATGTTCTTCGGCAGCAGGCTGATGATGAAATCGGTCGCCGCGGCCGAATCCGCCGCCCTCTCGGCCTGGCGCGTCACCTCGCTCGGCGACCGCATCGGCGCCATCGTCTTTTCCGAGGACCGGATCACGGAGATCCAGCCGGAAGCACGCGACAGGGGCGTGCTGCCGATCCTGCATGAAGTGGCGCGCCAGAACGCGGCGCTGAAAGCGACCGACAGCCGCGCCGCCGATCCCGGCCTCTTCAACGAGGCGCTGCGGCGCGCCTCGCGGCTGGTCCATCACGATTGCCTCGTCTGCGTCATCTCGGACGCCTATGGCGCGGACGCGGAGACAACGAAGCTCGTCACCCGCATCACCGCGCATAACGACGTCCTCGCCATCTTCGTCTCGGATCCGATCGAGGCGGATCTGCCGCCACTCGGCCGCGTCATCGTCGGTGAGGGCGACAACCAGATCGAGGTAGATAGCGCCGCCGTTTCGCTGCGCCACCGCTTTGCCAGCGGCTTCAGCGAGCGGCGCGCCAGCCTCGAGGGCTTTTCACGGCAGCGCACGATCCCGGTGCTGCCGATCGAAACCGGAAGGGACGTCTCGGCGCAATTCCGCGACCTGCTCGGCCAGCGCCTCGCCCATTCGCGCGATACTTCCGGAGCGCGGGCGTCATCATGAGCGGCAATCCCTCCGATCTCTCCAATCTGCGTGACATCGTGCTGCCGGCGCCAGTCCCGTTCTGGCCGCCGGCGCCCGGCTGGTGGATCCTCGCCGCCGCCGTCCTCGCCGGCCTCGTCCTGCTCGCCGCCCGGCAGGTCGTGCGCCGCCGTCACGACGCCTATCGCCGGCAGGCGCTGCGCGAGCTGGCGGCCCTGCCCGAACCGCTCGACGCCGCCGGCGCGCAGCGGCTGTCGTCGATCCTGAAGCGGACCGCGCTCGTCGCCTTTCCGCGAAGCGAGGTCGCGGCGCTCACAGGCGTCGCCTGGCTGCGCTTCCTCGACCAGACCGGGCGGATGCGGGCTTTCGAGACCGGCCCGGCCCAATCGCTGCCGAGGGTCGCGCTCGGCGCTCCGGCACCAGGCGACGACAGCGACATCCGTCGGGCGGCGCGCGACTGGATCCGCCGCCATCGCGCGGCCGGGTGGTGAGCCATGCCCAGCTTCGCCTATCCCTGGTTCGCGGTTCTGCTGCCGTTGCCGCTCGTGGTCTATTTCCTGTTGCCGCGCCATCGCCAGCGCCGGCCGGCGCTCCGCGTGCCGTTCTTCACGCGGCTGGTGACGCTGACGGGCGCAAAGCCCGAGGGCGGCTCGGTCGTCGGCCATCGCGGCCTGATCCGGAGCCTGCTGCTCACGGGCTGCTGGCTCCTCGCCGTCGCGGCGCTGATGCGGCCACAATGGATCGAGCCGCCGCTGCATTTCGACAAGCCTGCGCGCGACCTTCTGTTGCTGGTCGATCTCTCTGGCTCAATGGACACCAAGGATTTCACCGATGCCAGCGGCGCCACGGTCAGCCGGCTGGCTGCCGTGAAGCAGGTGCTGACGGATTTCCTGAAGCGACGCGAGGGTGACCGCGTCGGCGTCGTCGTGTTCGGCGATGCGCCGTTCACGCTTGTCCCGTTCACCACCGATCTCTCGCTCTCCGAGCGGCTGGTGGGCGAGATGCAGGTCGGCATGGCCGGGCCGCGCACCGCCTTCGGCGACGCCATCGGCCTCGGCATCAACCTGTTCGCCAAGTCGACCGTGCCCGCGAAAACGATGATCGCGCTGACCGACGGCAACGACACGGCGAGCAGCGTGCCGACCGACCAGGCGGCCCGCATCGCCGCCGACAACGGCATCGTCATCCACACCATCGCGGTCGGCGACCCGGCCGCCGCCGGCGAGGACAAGCTGGATGAAGCGGCGCTGAAGGACGTCGCCAGCGCGACGGGCGGCGGCTATTACCGCGCCATGGATCGCGAGCAGCTCGCGACGATCTACGACAAGCTCGACCAGATCGAAACGCGCAAGGTCGACACCGTCACCTTCCGGCCGAAGACGGAGCTGTACTGGATCCCGCTCGGCGCTCTGGCGATCCTCTCCATGCTCGGGCAGGCGCTGCTACTCATCCGCTGGCCGCATCGCCGCGCGACGGCGTCGGCCACTTCCGAAGCACGGGCGGAGGCGGTGAGAACATGACGCTCGCCTCCGTCCTTGCCGGGTTCCATTTCATCCGCCCTTGGTGGCTGCTGCTGCTCCTGCCGGCGCTGCTGCTTTGGTGGGCCGAGCGCCGCTCGGCCGACAGCACCAATCGCTGGCAGAAGGTGATCGACCCGGCACTGCTCAAGCATCTCGTCACCGGCGGCGAGGCAAGGCGGCGCGTCCGGCCCGGCGATGTCGCGCTTCTGGGCTGGATCCTCGGCATAGTCGCGCTGGCAGGGCCGACCTGGCGCGAGGTGCCCTCGCCCTTCGCCGCCGCCGCGCGCCCCGCGATGATCCTCCTCAAGCTCTCGCCGACCATGCTGGCGACCGACCTCGCGCCGACCCGGCTCGACCGCGCCCGCCAGAAGCTCGACGACATCCTGAAAAGCCGGGCCGGCGCGCCGACGGGCCTGATCGCCTATTCCGGCACTGCACATCTGGTCCTGCCGCCGACTGTCGACGGCGATGTCGTACTGACGATGGCCAAGGCGCTCTCGCCCGAGATCATGCCGCGCGAAGGCGACGCGCTCGCCGACGCCGTCGCGCAGGCGGATGCCGTGCTCGGCGAGGCCCGGCTCGGCGGCTCGATCCTCGTCCTCGCCGACGCGGTCGCGCCCGACCAGGTCGGCGCGCTGGCGAAACCGGCCGTGCCGGTGACGATCCTCGGCCTGACGGCGCCGAACATCGCGGCGGATGCCGGCCTCGCAGACGCCGCCAAAACCCTCGGCGCCAGCCTGATCCCCACCAGCATCGACGACACCGACGTCGCCGCGATCACCCGCCGGCTCGCCGCCGGCGCGGCGCCTGCGCTCGGCAATGGCGAAGGCGCGCGCTGGGAGGAGGCCGGCTATTGGCTGGTTCCGCTGATCGCGCTCATCGTCCTGCTCTGGTTCCGGCGCGGATGGGTGCTGGCATGACGACGACGCCCGCCTCCCCGCCCCGCTTCGGCAAATACGGCCTGATCGTGCTCGGCATCGCTATCCTGGCGCTGGCGCTCGGCGCGGCGCAATTCGGCTGGCGCGAGCTCTGGGCCTCTCCGGACCAGCGCGGCCGTCTGCTGTTCGAGCACGGCCGCTATGCGGACGCTGCCGCGAGCTTTCACCATCCGATGTGGCGCGGCGCGGCGCTGATGCGCGCCGGAGATTTCAAGACGGCCGCGCAGGTCTTCGGCGGCATCGACACGGCCGAAGCGGCCTATGATCAGGGCAATGCGCTGGTGATGCTCGGGCAATATGAGACGGCCGTCGGCCGCTATGATCGCGCCCTCGAACTGAAGCCGGGCTGGGACGACGCCACCGCCAACCGCATGCTGGCGCAAATGCGCGCCGAGATGATGAAGAGCCCGGGCGGCGATCTCGGCGACCAGGAGGAAGGCGCCGACGAGATCGTCTACGACAAGGACGCCAAGAGCCAGAACGGCCAGGACACGCAGGTCGACGACACGCCGATGAGCGACGCCGAGGTGCGCGCACTCTGGCTGAAGCGGGTGCAAACCAAGCCGGCAGATTTCCTGCGCGCCCGCTTCGCCTATCAGCTTCAGGTGGCGTCCGCGGAGCCTCAGGCAAAGCCGGCCGAGCCGAAGCCATGAGACGCGCCATCCTCGCCTTCGCTCTCCTGCTCGCCTCCGCGACGGCGCGGGCGCAGGAGCCGCCTTCCGCGAGCACGACGGCCGTGGCTCCCGCCGCCGCCCCTGTCGTCCGCACCACGCTCGATCCGAAGGAAGGCGCCGTCGTCGGCCAGCACATCGCGCTCTATGTCGACGTGCTCTTTCCAGGCGACATGCCACATCCGCCGCGCGTCTCCATCCCGGACATGCCTGGCGCCCAGGTGATGCGGTTCGAGAGTCAGGCCACGACGATCAGCGACACCGTCGATGGCGCCAGGCTGAATGGCCAGCGCTTCGAATTCGCCGTCTTTCCTCGACGCGGCGGCGCCCTTTCGATCCCGCCCGCCCGCGTGACGCTGCTCGATCGCGCCGGCAACGTCATCGGCAGCGCCAGCGGCGAGGCAGTGCAGGAGACAATCCAGGTGCCGAAAGGCATCGACGCCAAAGGCGTTGTCGTCGCGACGGAGAAGCTGACGCTCGAGCAGAGCTGGAACCCCGAGCCCGCAAAACCGCTCCACGCCGGCGACGCGCTCGTCCGCACCATCACCCGCACAGCGACCGACATTCCGGCGCTGGCGATGCGCGACCTCTCCTTCGACGCGCCGGAAGGGGTCCGCGTCTATGTCGATACGCCCCAGAATCTTGACCGGAGCGACCGCGGCACCATCACCGGCAAGCGGATCGACCGCGCCACCTATGTGTTCGAAAAGGCGGGTAACTTCGCGCTGCCAGCCGTGACGCAACCCTGGTGGAACCTCGCCGGCAAGCAGGCGGAGACGGCTTCCGGCAAGGCCGCGACCGTCACGGTCGCGCCGGGCCCGGCGCCGGCTGCGACCGGCGGAGCCGAAGCCTCGAAACCCGCCATCCGGCCAGAAACGGGCGCCGCCATCGCCACGCTGGTCGTGCTGGCGGGATTGGCGCTGGCCGCGTTCGGACCAGGCTGGCGCCGGCGCGCCGCCGAGCGCCGCGCACAGCGGACGAACTCGGAAGCGACCGCCTTCAAGGGGGTGATCCGCGCCTGCGGCCAGGACGATGCGGAGGCGATCTACGCGGCGCTCGCGACCTGGCGCGCCCGCCTTCCCGCCACCTGGCCGGCGCCGCCGGAAGCGCGGCCGCTCGAAGCCGCGCTCTTCTCCATGGATGCGGACCAGGGCAAGCCCCGCTGGTCGCGCGCCATGGCGCACGAGCTTCTGGCCAGGCTCCGCCACTACCGGCGCGATTGCCTCGCCCGTCCGGCGCGGCCGGCGGCCGCGCCCCTGCCGCCGCTCAACCCGGCCCGGAAGATGGGCTGAACCGCCTCCGCCGTCAGCGGCGGTAGACGGCCGGCCCAGCGATGCCGACGACCAGCAGCCCGACCGCGATCAGCACGAAGCCGGCGCCGATGCTGAGATGCTGGGCGACGAAACCGATGGCGGCCGGCCCGATCAGGATGCCGGCATAGCCGAGCGTCGTGATCGCGGCGACCGCCAGGCTCGGCGGCATGCGCGTCTGCCGGCCGGCGGCCGTGAACAGCACCGGCACGATGTTGGAAGCGCCAAGGCCGACGAGCAGGAAGCCTGCAAGCGCGATCGACGAAGTCGGCGCGAACACCGCGATCAGGAACCCGGCCGCGCTGAGCAGACCGCCGATGACCATCACCCGCGTCGCCCCGAACGTCCGGACGATGCGGTCGCCGGTAAGCCGGCCGAACGTCATCGCGACGGCGAACATCGTGTAGCCGAGGCCCGCATGGCTCGGGTCGACGGCCTGGGTCGAGATCAGGAAGAGCGCGCTCCAGTCGAGGACTGCGCCTTCCGCCAGGAAGACGATGAAACAGAGAACGCCGATGAAGATGACGATGCCGCGCGGCATGACGAAGAGCGGCGTTCCCTCGGCCTCCCGGTTGCCATAGGGCAGCAGTCCCGCATAGGCCGTGACCACAAGCACCACCAGCAAGGCGCTGACCAGCAAGGTGACCATCAGCGGGGTGAGGCCCATGCCGAGAAGCAGGCTGACCCCGCCCGCACCCGACATTCCGCCGACACTGAAGAGGCCATGAAAGCCCGACATCATGTGGCGGCCGCTGTCTTTTTCGACCATCACCGCCTGGATGTTCATCGCCACGTCGAAGGTTCCGACGCTGGCCCCGAACAGGATGAGAACGATCGCCAGCGCGATCACCGAATTCGCCAGCACGAGCCAGGGCATGACGAGGGCGAAGACGATGGCCGAAATTACCAGCACGGAGCGGCAGCCGAAGCGGCTGGCGAGGACGCCGGTGATCGGCATGGCCACGATCGATCCAAGCCCGAGGCAAAGCAGGAGCAGTCCGAGCGCCGCGTCGTCGACGCCGAGGCGCGCCTTGGCGAAGGGCACCAGCGGCGCCCAGGATGCGAGAGCAAGACCGGCAACGAGGAATACGGCCCGTGTGGCGATCTGTTCCGTTCGGCCGGAAAGCGGATGGGTCTGGGCGGGCGTTGAAGCAAGCGATGTCATCGGGATGAGCTTTCGTGGGGCTAGCGAACGGGATACCGGCTCGCCATGGCGGCGAGCCCGGCCACCGCCAGGAGCGCCAGGCCGGCGGGGATGAAGAAGACATTCGGGAGGCCGAACGCGGCCACTCCCAGGCCGCCCGCGACGCCGCCAAGGGCGGAGCTGAGCGCGCTGGAGCTCATGAAGATGGCGGAAGCGGTCGCGACGGCGTCCGGCAGCAGGCGCTGCGCGACCAGGATGCCGAGAACGGCGAACAGGCCCCACACGCCACCCATCAGGATCTGGCCGACGAACATGCCGGTCGCCGAAGGCCAACCCGCGAAACAGAGATTGGCGCCGACGCAGAGGGCGGCGGCGAAGCTCATCAGATGGAGCGGGCCGAACCGTCGGCTTAGTGCAACGCTGAACGGCATGATGACAAGCTCGATAAGGGGCTGGATGCCGATGATCGCGCCGCGAAGCGCCGGTTCGAGCTTCAGTTGCTCCTCCATATAGAGCAGCAGGAAGCCGAACTTGATCGCCTCGCCCGCATAGACGAGGACGAAAAGCGCGGTGAACGCCAACAGGGGCCACATCGGCTGGAGGCTCGCTCGGGCGGAGGAGCGACCCGAACCGGCTTCAGCGCCCCGCCTCCCTCCGCTCGCGCGCAGCGTTCCGAGCGGAACGATCTGGGCCAGGAAGCAGATCGCGGTTCCCCAGAACAGCGCACGGAGGCCCGCCTCGGCGGCAAGCCAGGCGCCAAGCGCCGGCCCGATCACCCAGCCGGCTGTCAGCGCCATGCGGATGATCGCGACGACGTCGTCGCCGCTGCGGGACGGCGCGCGGACCAATTCGTCGTGGACGGCAGCGAAGAGTTGCGACGCCGCAGCGCCCGAGAAAGCCAGAACGATCGCTCCGATCGCGAACGGCATCCATGCCTCGGTCGCCAAGGCGAAACCCGCCCAGCCCGCGAAGCCGGCGATCGCGCAGAGGCGGAAAAGACCGAGGCGGCCGCCGGTCCGGTCCGAATAGCTGCCGATGAGATAGCCGGCGACGGGCGCCGTCAGGCTGGTCAGATAGTAGAGCCCGGCTACCGGCAGGGACGTACCGAGTTCCCGGACGAGGAACAGGACGATCTGCGGCGCCGCCGCCGACGTTCCGAGACCGGAAAGGAACATGGCGAGCGCCGCGCCACGATAGAGCGGCGACGACAAAAGCTCGTAGATCGGCGAATGGCGCCGGGAAACGGTGAGGGTCACGACAATGCCCCGGACCAGACAGCCAGTTCGATGAAAGCGTCGACAAGTCGGATCGGGAATTCGGAATGAACGTGCATTCGACCTGTCTTCGGTTGTTCACTGCGGGGCCGGATTCGCGCCGGAATGAACAGCGACGCACGTTCCTGAACCGGCGAGGCCTCAGCATTGCAGAATGTACAACAATACGCAATAATGCGCATAAACAAGGCAGGCAGTAATGTTCACCGACGAGCGGCACGAGCAAATTCGGCAGGAACTTGCGAACAAGGGCCGTGTCCTCGCAGCCGATCTGGCGGGCAGGTTCGGCGTGTCGGAGGACACCATTCGCCGTGACCTGCGCGAACTGGCGAAGGCCGGAGAGTGCCGGCGCGTCTATGGCGGCGCGCTGGCGCCGGCCCCCGATGGCGGCCCGCTGGCGGCGCGGATGCGGGAAGGACGCGACGCGAAGGCCCGGCTCGGCGAGGTCGCGGCCGGTCTGGTAGGCACGGCGCAGACGATCTTCATCGATGCGGGCTCGACCAATGTCGCAATCGCGCGCGCCCTGCCGATAGACCGGAAATTCACGGTCGTGACCAATTCGCCCGCGATAGTCATGGCCTTGGAATCACACACCAATTGTACGCGCGTCCTGCTCGGCGGCGTCTTCGATCCGGACAAGGGCGCCTGTCTCGGCGCGCAGACGCTCAGGGACGTGCAGCAAGTTTTCGCCGACCTGTTGATCCTGGGCAGCTGCGGCCTGTCCCCGCTCGGCGGCGTAACCGCCTTTGACTGGGACGAAGCGGAGATCAAGCGCGCCATGATCCGCCAGAGCCGTCAGGTCATCCTGGCAGCCACCAACGAAAAACTCGGAACGGTCGCGCCCTTCCGCGTCTGCGAGATGAGCGACGTGAACCAGCTGGTGCTGGAAGCGAGCGCCTCGCCCGCCGACATCCGCGCCGTCCGGGAAACCGGCACGATCGTGCATCAGGTCGCCGAAACCACGGACTGAGCCAGCCTGCAGGAACCAACGGCTGGATCCGGATGGTGCGGGCGGCGGGGATCGAACCCGCATGACCGAAGTCGAGCGATTTTAAGTCGCTTGCGTCTACCAGTTTCGCCACGCCCGCAATGCGGGCTTTCTGCCATCTCGGCGGCACCGTGGATAGCCCCATCGCGCGACGTCGCGCGCCGCTGTGCAAATCGGGCCTAGCCCGATGCTGCGACCTCGACGTCGAGCAGGGCGGCGCGCAGTTCCGGCCAGCCCTGGTCGACAATCGACTGGCGAAGCAGGAAATGCTGGCGGCCCGCCTCCTCGGGATTGTCGAGCGCGGCGCGCCAGATCCGTTTCGCCGCCTCCGCCTGCCCGTCCGCATAGAGACAGCTGGCATAGGTGTGGCGGGCGAGGATCACGTCGCCGCGGTCGCACTCCGTGCCCCGCTGCGCCGCCTGCATCGCCTTCTCCGACCGCCCCCTGGCGGCGTAGTGGGCGGAAAGATTGAGCCAGTAGGTCGCGATCCGGGCCCGGTCCAGCCTGCGCGTGCGGATGGCGTCGCGCTCGCGCGTCGGGTCGAACACGAGCGACTTGATCAACTGGCTGATCGTCCGGTTCTGGCCGAACCAGTCCAGCACATGGTGTCCCGCGAACGGCATCTTGATCGTCGTCAGCGGATGGCGCTGCGTGATCAGGTCGACATGGCGCTGGTCGTTGCGGTTGTGCGGATCGAAGAAGAGATAGCCCGGGACCGGCGCAATCTCCGACACGACGTCATAGCGGCAGGCAAGGCTCTCCTGCTCCTGCCAGCGGTTCTCCCACGGCACCCGCTTGAGGTCGGGCGAATATTGCGGCGAGAAGAGCAGGACGCGCGACAGCGACAGCCGCTCGGAGAAATTGACCGCGGCGTAGCCGCCCATGCTCGAGCCATAGCCGACCCGGTCCCGACCCAAGAGGCGCTGGTTGATACGGTCGACGACCTCGTCCATCTCCTCGTGCTGGTACCAGTGATTGCCGTGCGACTTCACCGAGAGGACGTTGATGTTATTGGTCGAGAAATAGCGCAGGCCGAACGGCGCCCGGTCCGGATCCGGCTTGTTGATCCAGGGGTCGAAACAGACGACCACAGGCCCGTCGGCCCGGATATCCGCCGACACCCCGTAAGAACGGCCGGAAAAAAGCTCTTCCATCTGCGGGCTCTCTATCGAAAAGATTCTATATTTGAAATAATTCCGGGACAGATACGGAATTACGCTAGACGAAATCCAATACTTGGAAATAGTCTATCGATAGTCGGCGATGCATTCTATCCCCCAATGCATAGGGGCTTCCGATGCTGCCGGCGAACCCGCATGGCGCGAGGCGGCCGTGCCGCCCCGGCTTGCCGGCGCCAACGCCCGCCCAAATAGGCCTTCAAATCGGCACCCGCGCGCTGCTAAACCGCAGCGGGGGATTCGTGGCACCACGACGGCTCGCCCAAGCCTTGACCGAAAGCCTTGCAAGACGAGCCATAGAGGGTGCTCCCATGACCGATCCCGTTTCCCATCGCCAGGCGCTGGCGCCGGAACCGTTCGCCGTTCTGAGCCGCGTTCCCGCCATCGGTAATCTGATCCTCGGCGTGCGCGCCGACGGCGCGCTGCTGGAAGGCCTCGGCGCCATCGACAGCGTGGAGATGGAGGACGGATTCGCCGTCCTGCGCGGCCCCGCGCGCGAGACGCGCCTCGACCTCTCGAAGATCGGCAGCATCGTCGCCGACCAGATGGTGATGAAGAACGTCCTGCCGTTCCTGGAAATCCTGGACACCGACGGCAAGGCCATCGCCAAGCTGACGGCGCTGGACGGGCTGGAGCGCTTCGACGCCGCGCTGGAGGGCATCGAGCGCCTTCCGCTCGACGCCGCGCCGCCGGCCGCGCGTCCGGACCCGGGTGACGAACCGGCCGACGGCCCCCTGAAGGCGGCGGAAGCGGCGGCCGAGCCGGTGACGCTGCAGGCGGTCAAGAACGGCGTCGTGCATCGCTGGTCCGGCACGCTCACCAGCGTCTCGTTCAGCCATGGCTTCCTGAACGCCATGCAGCCCGACATGCACCTGCATATCCGCGCCGGCGCCATCGCCTCATGGAAGAAGGAAAGCGTCGACGGTTCGGACGTCTTCAGCGCCATCGACGGCCATGGCAAGGCGATCGGCCTGACGCTGAAGGCTGAGGCCGGCGCTCTCGCAGTCTAGGAACGCCACTTCAAGCAAGACCCTCACCCTACCCTCTCCCGCGAGCGGGCGAGGGTTTTGGCGGGTGCGCCTCTTTCACGCCGAGAGCGCCGTCAGGCACCGGCGAGCCCCCTCTCCCGCGAGCGGAAGAGGGTTGGGGCGAGGGTCGGACTTGAACTCAGGCCAGGAAGAAACTCACGCGGCGCGCGCGAGGCCTTCCTGCTCGCAATAGGCAAGGACAAGGTCGGCCAGGTCCCGGACCGGCCGGCGCCCGCCCGGCGCGACCTTGAGGGCCAGTTCGGTGGGCGGCACGGGAACGAACCCGTCGCCCACCAGCACCGCATAAGACGGGCGGACTGCCCGCGCCTCGATCAGCGCAACGCCAAGGCCGCCCGCGATCGCCGCCTCAATGCCGATCAGGCTAGCGCTCTCATAGGCGACGCGCCAGCGCCGGCCGGATGCTTCCAGTGCATGCACGGCGCGGTCGCGATAGCGGCAGCCCTGCGGAAACGCGATCAGCGGCACCGGGTCAACGCGCCGCCAATCGACATCGGCGGCGCCGACCCAGACCAGCTTCTCCGGCCAGACGCCCTCGGCCGGACCGCCGCCGGCGTCGCGCTTCATCAGCACGAGGTCGAGATCGCCGCGCTCCAGCCCCCGTTCTAGCTCGACCGAGAGGTCGCAGCGGACGTCGAGCCGGCATTCCGGCCGAAGCTTCGCGAATTGCGCCACCAGGCTGGTCAGTTCGGCGACGGCGAAATCCTCCGTCAGACCGAGACGGACATGCTCCGCCGCCTGCGCGGCGCCGACGACGCTGCGCGCCTCCTGCGACAGCGCCAGGATGCGGCGCGCATAGCCGACAAGCCGCTCGCCCTCCGCCGTCAGCGCGACGCCCCTGCCCTCGCGGATCAGAAGTGGCGTTCCCGCCAGATCCTCGAGCTTGCGGATCTGCTGGCTGATCGTCGACTGGGTGCGATGCACGCGCTCGCCGGCGCGGGTGAAGCCGCCGGCGTCGACGACCGAGACGAAGGTCTTCAGGAGATCGAGATCGAACATGGCGACACCTGCGCTATCGATTTCTCGAATGAGTAGCATCAAAACATCGAATTTCCAAATACCACGCGAAACGCCTATGGCTTCGTCACCGGCCGCGGCCGGCACGTTCTCAAGCAGGCATATCGACATGACGGACCGAGCCATCCCCACCGCAACCCAGCGCAAGGCGCCCGGCAACAGCCTCGCCGACCTCGGGCTGATCGCGCTCTTCTGCCTGATCTGGAGCTCGGCCTTCGCGGCGGCGAAGTTCGCCCTGCCGGATTGCCCGCCGCTCCTGCTGCTCGCGAGCCGCTTCCTCGCCGCCGGCGCGATCCTGCTCGGGCTGGCCGCGCTGGCGGGTCGCCTCGAATGGCCGGACCGGCGCGTGATCTGGAGCTGGGCCGTGCTTGGCGCCCTCAACAGCGCTCTCTATCTCGGCCTCAGCTATGCCGGCATGCGCACCGTCTCCTCCGCCTTCACGGCGGTGCTGATCAGCGCCAATCCGCTTCTGACCGCGCTCGTCGCCAGCCCGGTTCTGGGCGAGCGACTGTCGCCTCTGAAGCTCGGCGGGCTGCTGCTCGGCATGATCGGCGTCGCCATCGTGCTGCGTTCGCGGCTCGCGGGCGGCGCGGAGGACTGGCACGGCACGCTGCTGGTGCTGGGCGGGCTCGTTGCGCTGGTCGCCGGCACCATCCTGTTCAAGAAGCTGAAGCCGGATGGCGACCTCTGGACCGGCACGGCGATCCAGTCGCTATCGGCCGGGATCCTGCTCCTTCCCGTGGCGCTGGCGACGGAGAGCATCGCCGATATCCGCCTGACGCCGGCGCTGATCGGCGGCTGGAGCTATCTGGTGATCGCGGCCTCGATCGGCGGCTATCTACTCTGGTTCCGCCTGCTACAGACGAAGACCGCGACCGAGGCGTCGACGCTGCATTTCCTGATGCCGCCGCTCGGCCTCGCCTTCGGCTGGCTGCTGTTCCGCGAGCCGGTCAGCCTCGTCGATTGCCTGGGGATCGTGCCGATCGCCATCGGCATCGCCATGGTGACGCGCGGCTAAGCCCGGTCAAAAAGAAAGCGGCGGCTCCGAACCCGGAACCGCCGCTTTCAGAACTCACGAAGCCGGGGCTTTTCAGCCCTCGTCTTCCTCGCGCTGGGCCTTGACCTGAGCGATGAAGTCCTCGGCGTCCTGCTTGGCAGAACGGGAATGCTCTTCCGCGTCCTTGTTGAAGCGGTCGAGTTCCATCTTGAGGCCACTCACGGACGGCTTCTCGACGCTGTTCGCATAGGCGATCATGCGCAGCGACACGGCGAGATCGAGCACCATGGCGGCGAGCAGGCCGTCATCGAGCTGCTGGTCGTCGGCATAGTCCGAGATCAGGTCGTAGAGCGCGTCCCGATGCTCTTCATATTCCTCGGCAAAGGCCTCGAAATCTTCGTCGTCGGCGGGCTGGTTCGGATCGGCCATCTTTGTATCTCCTAGCCGGCGATCGGCGGTTGGAAGGTGAGACCCATGTCCCAGGGGAAATAAATCCACGTATCCTGTGACACTTCGGTGATGAAGGTGTCGACGATGGGGCGGCCCATCGGCTTCGAATAGAGCGTCGCGTAATGCGCCTTCGGCAGCATCTCGCGCACCAGGCGGGCGGTGCGGCCGGTATCGACGAGATCGTCGATGACGAGGACGCCGGCGCCCTCGCCGCCGCCGAGATCGATGATCTCCTGGCTGACGGGCTTCAGGACCTTGAGCGAACCCTGGTCCTTGTAGTTGTGATAGGAGGCGACGCAGATCGTCTCGATCATGCGGATGCCGAGTTCACGCGCCACGATCGCCGCCGGCACAAGGCCACCGCGCGTCACGCAGACGATCGCCTGCCACTTCTGATCGCCGGAAAGGCGCCACGTCAGGGCGCGCGCGTCCCGGTGAAACTGGTCCCAGGATACGGGGAACGCCTTGTCGCTGCGAGCGTCGACCATCATTGTCTCCTGCGCGTGAAAGAAGCGGAAGCTGTGGAATGCGGCTCCTTGCCATGCAATCGGGCCAAATGTCGATCCACAGAAATCGCCGGCATGTCAGCCATTCGCCTGCATCATGGCTGCCACCATCGCCTCGACGGCGCGGGCGGCCTGGTCGAGCCGGCCCTCGTCGCGCGAACGCAGCACGATGTCCGTCGCGAACGAACCATCGAGCATCTTCGGATAGCTGCCGATCGAGACGTCGGGATATTCGAGCTGGATCTCGCCGAGTTGCTTGGCGATGCGGCCCTCGCCCATGCCGACGGGCACGGTGCGCGACAGCATCTTGGCGCCGGTCGGGATCTTGGCGGCGACCTCGTCGAACATCGCCTGCATGATCGAGGGCACGCCGGCCATCACATGCACATTGCCGAGGGTGAAGCCCGGCGCCTTCGAGACCTTGTTCAGGATCAGGTCGGCGCCGTCCGGGATCCGCGCCATGCGCATCCGCGCCTCGTTCAGCTGGCCGGCCGCGTAGTGGTCGGTCAGGATGGCGACGGCGCGCGGATCATGGTCGATGCCGACGCCGAAGGCCTTCGCCATCGAATCCGCCGTGATGTCGTCATGCGTCGGCCCGATGCCGCCGGTCGAGAAGACGTGGTCATAGCGGGCGCGCAGCGCGTTCACCGCAGCGACGATCTCGCCCTCGACGTCCGGCACGATCCTGACTTCGCGGATGTCGATGCCGATATTGGTGCAATATTCGGCAATATAGCCGATGTTCTTGTCCTTGGTGCGCCCCGAGAGGATCTCGTCGCCGATGACGAGGATCGCTGCGGTGACGACAGGCGCGGCTTCCGTGGCGGGTTCAGCCATTCACTACTCCATCGGTCCCCCATGGGTTTAGCCTTCCCGCGCCGGCCGCTCAAGGGAGCAGAATGCGAGCGCCGATGCGGCCCGGAAAACGCTGCACTGCGAAGCGCTGCAATCGCGGCCCCCGGCGCATTCCTAGCTCATTCCTGGCGGCATGCATGGCGGAGCGGCCCGGCAATCGACCCGTGGCACGGCATCGCGCCCGCCGCCACCGCGCAAAACTACTTGTAACTCGGCGCCCGATACGCCAGATCGGGGGCAATCCTTCACGATCAGACTTGTCCCCGCCGCCGCGGAATGCTGTGCTAGCGGGACACGGAGTACCCAAATGGTCACCTATGTCGACGCAGACGCGGCCCCGGTAAAGAACACCGGACAGATCCGGCTCTATGGTCCGGAGGCCTTTGCCGCCATGCAGCGCGCCGGCCAGCTGGCGGCCGCCTGCCTCGACGGCCTGGCCGACATCGTCAAGCCGGGCGTGCCGACCGACGAGATCGACCGCTACGTCTACGAATTCGGCGCCGACCATGGCGCGCTGCCGGCGACGCTCGGCTATCGCGGCTACACCAAGTCGACCTGCACCTCGATCAACCACGTCGTCTGCCACGGCATTCCCGACGACAAGCCGCTCAAGGACGGCGACATCGTCAATGTCGACGTCACCTACATCCTCGACGGCTGGTATGGCGATTCCAGCCGGATGTATCTGGTCGGCGACGTCAAGCGCGCCGCGGCCCGGCTGGTCGAGGTCACCTATGAATCGCTGATGCGCGGCATCGCCGCCGTCAGGCCCGGCGCCACCACCGGCGACATCGGCTATGCGATCCAGTCCTATGCCGAAGCCGAGCGCTGCAGCGTCGTGCGCGATTTCTGCGGCCATGGCGTCGGCAAGGTGTTCCACGACACCCCCAACATCCTGCACTACGGCAATCCCGGCGAAGGCGTCGAGCTGCGCCCGGGCATGATCTTCACCATCGAGCCGATGATCAATCTCGGCCGGCCGCATGTGAAGGTGCTGCGCGACGGCTGGACCGCGGTCACCCGCGACCGCTCGCTCTCCGCCCAGTTCGAGCACACGGTCGGCGTCACCGACACCGGCTGCGAGATCTTCACCCTGTCGCCGCGCGGCTATACCTGCCCGCCCTACCCGACAGGGGCATGAGCGGGTTCGACGAGAACCTCGAGAATGCGCCCCATTTCGTGGGGCATCGCGAACGGCTGAAGACGCGGTTCCGCGAGAGCGGGGCGGAAGCGATCGCCGACTACGAGCTTCTGGAACTGATCCTGTTCCAGGCCGTGCCGCGCCGCGACACCAAGCCGATCGCCAAGGCGCTGCTCGCCCGCTTCGGCACGTTTTCCGACGTGCTGGCGGCGCCTGAGGCGCGGCTCACCGAGATCGCCGGCGTCGGCCCGTCGGTCGCCACCCATCTGAAGCTCGTGCACGCCGCCGCCACCCGCTACGCCAGGGGCGCCGTGCGCCAGCGGCCCCTGCTCGGCTCCTGGAGCGCGGTGGTCGATTATTGCCGCGCCGCCATGGCCTATGAGGAAAAGGAGCAGTTCCGCATCCTCTTCCTCGACCGCAAGAACGTGCTGATCGCCGACGAGGTGCAGCAGGTCGGCACCGTCGACCACACACCGGTCTATCCGCGCGAGGTGGTGAAGCGGGCGCTGGAACTGTCGGCCACCGCCATCGTGCTGGCGCATAACCATCCTTCCGGCGACCCGACGCCCTCGCGCGCCGATATCGAGATGACGAAGACGATCGTCAGCATCGCCGGCCCGCTCGGCATCGCCGTGCATGATCACATCATCGTCGGCCGGCAGGGGCATGCCAGCTTCCGCGGGCTCAAGCTGATCTGACGGAAGCCGCAGCGCTTGCCGGCTTCGCCGCGATCGGTTCGCCATGCCGATCCTCGAGGCTCGCCGCCCCGCCGAGTTCCTCGACCAGCAGCGCCGTGATCAGCGCGCCGCCGAGGCTGACCACCGCCACCAGGACCAGCACCGCCGACAGGCCGAACTCCGCCTTGATCACCGGCAGGAAGAAGGCGCCGAGCGCCGCGCCGACCTTGGCCGAGGCGGAGGCGAGGCCGGAGCCCGCGCCGCGCAGCTGCGTCGGGAAGAGCTCGGCCGGCAGCGCGAAGGTGGTCGAATGCGGCCCGGCATTCATGGCGAGGTTGAACAGGATGAAGCCGGCGAAGATGGCGGCGACGGCCGGATGGGCCGGCCCGCTCCACCAGAGCGCGGCGACCAGGATCAGCATGCCGGCGGTCATGCCGAGGAAGCCGGCAACCTGCGGACGCAGGTGACCGAAGCGCGGCACCACCCAGAAGGCAGCGAGAAAGCCGATCACCAGGAAGATGTCGATCAGCGAGGTGCCGCCGATCTCGGAGAAATCGGCCAAGACGATGTTGCTGCGCGAGGCGCCGAAATGCAAGTCCGCCAGCAGCATCGGCGTGAACAGGCCGATGCCGTAGGAGGCGATGTCCATCAGGAACCACGGCACGCAGGCGAGCGCGGTCCGACGCCGATAGGCGGAGCCGAACAGCGCCGCGATGCCGCGCTTCTTCACTTCGTCCGGTGCCTTGGCGACGATGTGCACGGCGCCGGCCGCTCCGTCGCCGAGCGCTGCGAGCTTGGCCCGATCGGCTGTAATCACCGCCCCGATCGCGTCCGCCGCGGCGCGGTTGCGTCCCTGCCCCATCAGCCAGCGCGGGCTTTCCCGCATGAAGAGGCGGCCGATGAGGAAAAGCAGCGGCAGGGCGACGAACGTCGCCATGAATCCGCGCCAGGCATCGTCCGCATCGACGACCGTGAGGATCGCCGCCGTCAGCGCCGCCGCCAGCATGAAGCCGACCGCCTGGAAGGTGATCGTGGCGACCATGACGCGGCTGCGCGCTGCGGCGGGCATCCATTCGGCCACGTAGCTGCTCGACACCGGATAATCGATGCCGACGCCGACGCCGAACACGAAGAGCCCGAGGGTCAGCATGCCGGGGTCGCCGGCGAAAACGGCGATCAGCGCGCCGGCAATCATCACCACAGTATCGACGAGCATCAGCGGCTTGCGGCCGAAGTGGTCGGCGAGCGGACCACCGATCGCCGCCCCCGGTACTGCGCCGGCAAGCAGCGCCGCGCCGAGCAGGCCCTGCATGGCGGCATTGAGGGCGAAGCTCTTGACGAGGAGCGGCAGGGCGACGCCGAGGGTGAAGACCGAGACGCCGCCCAGCATGGTGCCACCGGTCGACAGCAGGAAGATCCAATAATGCGCCCATCCCATCGGCGCGCGATCCAGCATGGCGAGCATCGCCTGTTGGTGTGATGTCTGCTGCATATCCGATCCTTCATCGACCGCCCGGCGAACGGCAAGCTCCCCACCTTTGTTCGCTGCGGCGTAGATTCGCAATAGTTGTACAGGGTTAGGAGCACACAGTGCGCGCCCACCGCGCGGCGCGCACGCCCTCACCGCCCCCCGTGTCCCACCGATCCCGGACAACTCCCACGATCCGCTCCGCCCTCATTTCTGCGAATGAGTTGCAATTGCGAACAAGCCATGCCAGCTTGTTGCGAGTAAGTCGCAATTGCATGGAGGTGACCCACATGATCGACCGCCCGCGCCGACGATTCCTCGCCGCGCTCTCGGCAATGCTGTTCGCCACAACGATGTCGACGACGGCGCTCGCCGGCGAGGCAGGGGCGAAGTTCAAGGCGGTCACGACCTTCACCATCCTGGCCGACATGGCGCAGAACGTCGCCGGCGACGCCGCGATCGTGGAATCGATCACCAAGCCGGGCGCCGAGATCCACAACTACCAGCCGACCCCGCGCGACATCGTGAAAGCGCAGGACGCGCAATTGATCCTCTGGAACGGCCTCGGGCTGGAACTCTGGTTCGAGAAGTTCTTCGCCAATCTGGATGGCGTGCCACAGGCGACCGTCTCGGCCGGCGTCGAGCCGATCGGCATCGCCGAGGGCCCCTATGACGGCAAGCCGAACCCGCATGCCTGGATGTCGCCGACGGCAGCCCTTCTCTATGTCGACAACATCCGCGACGCCCTCGCCAATCACGACCCGGCCAACGCCGCGGCCTATGCCGCCAATGCCGAGGCCTACAAGGCGAAGATCCGCGCCACCGCCGCGCCGATCCGCGCGTCGCTGGAGGCGATCCCCGAGCCACAGCGCTGGCTGGTTTCGAGCGAAGGCGCCTTCTCCTATCTCGCCCGCGACTTCGGCCTGAAGGAGCTCTACCTCTGGCCGATCAATGCCGACCAGCAGGGCACGCCGCAGCAGGTGCGCAAGGTGATCGACGCCGTGCGCGCCAACAACATTCCCGCCGTCTTCAGCGAAAGCACCATCTCGGCCAACCCGGCCAAACAGGTGGCGCGCGAGACCGGCGCCACCTATGGCGGCGTGCTCTATGTCGACAGCCTCTCCGAGGCCGGCGGCCCGGTGCCGACCTATCTCGACCTCCTGCGCGTCACGTCCGAGACGATCGCAAAGGGGATCGCGCGGCGGGAGGCCAGCGCGGAATGAACGCGCCCCTTTCCGCCCGCTCCGCGCCGGCATCCGGCATCTCGGTCACGAACGCCACCGTCACCTATCGCAATGGCCACACGGCGCTGCGCGACGCCAGCTTCGAAATCCCGACCGGCACCATCACGGCGCTGATCGGCGTCAACGGCAGCGGCAAGTCGACCCTGTTCAAGGCGATCATGGGCTTCGTCCGCGTCGCGCGCGGCGACATCACCGTTCTCGGCCGGCCGATCGAGGCGGCGCTGAAGCAGAACCTCGTCGCCTATGTGCCGCAGAGCGAGGACGTCGACTGGAACTTCCCGGTGCTGGTCGAGGATGTCGTCATGATGGGCCGCTACGGCCACATGAACTTCCTGCGTATCGCCACGGCCCGCGACCGCGCGGCCGTCGACGCGGCGCTCGAACGGGTCGGCATGGGCGCGATGCGCAAGCGCCAGATCGGCGAATTGTCCGGCGGGCAGAAGAAGCGCGTCTTCCTCGCCCGCGCGCTCGCCCAGGACGGCCGCGTCATCCTGCTCGACGAGCCCTTCACCGGCGTCGACGTGCAGACGGAGGCCGCGATCATCGAGCTCCTGCGCGGCCTCCGCGACGAGGGCCGGGTGATGCTGGTCTCGACCCACAATCTCGGCAGCGTGCCGGAATTCTGCGATCGCGCCGTCTTGCTCAACCGCACCGTGCTCGCGCATGGCCCGACGCGGGAGACCTTCACCCAGGCCAATCTGGAGCGGACCTTTGGCGGCGTCCTGCGCCACGTCGTGCTCGATCCGGCGACCGTCGGCAGCGGCCCGATCAACATCCTCTCCGACGACGAGAGCCCGCTGCTGTTGCCGGATCCGCCGGCCGCGAGCGCCGAAAGCGCGGAGGCGCGCCCCTGATGGCGATCCTCCTCGAGCCCTTCGCCTATGGCTACATGGTGAATGCCATGTGGGTCAGCGCGCTGGTGGGCGGCGTCTGCGCCTTCCTCTCGGCCTATCTGATGCTGAAGGGCTGGTCGCTGATCGGCGACGCCCTCTCGCATTCGATCGTGCCCGGCGTCGCCGGCGCCTACATGCTCGGCCTGCCGTTTTCCATCGGCGCCTTCTTCTCCGGCGGGCTCGCCGCCGCCGCGATGCTGTTCCTGAATCAGCGCACGCGGCTGAAGGAAGACGCGATCATCGGCCTGATCTTCACCGGCTTCTTCGGTCTCGGCCTCTTCATGGTGTCGCTGTCGCCGACCGCGGTGAACATCCAGACGATCGTGCTCGGAAACATCCTCGCCATCACGCCGGAGGATACGCTGCAGCTCGCCATCATCGGCTTCGTCTCGCTCGCCATCCTCCTGGCGAAATGGAAGGACCTGATGGTCACCTTCTTCGACGAGAGCCACGCCCGCTCGATCGGCCTCAACCCGACCTTCCTGAAGATCCTGTTCTTCACCCTGCTCTCGGCCTGCACCGTGGCGGCCTTGCAGACGGTCGGCGCCTTTCTGGTCATCGCCATGGTGGTGACGCCGGGCGCCACCGCCTACCTGCTCACCGATCGCTTCCCGCGCCTGCTCGCGATCAGCGTCGCCGTGGGTGCGCTCACCAGCTTCACCGGCGCCTATGCGAGCTATTTCCTCGACGGCGCCACCGGCGGCATCATCGTCGTGCTGCAGACACTGATCTTCCTCGCCGCTTTCGTGTTCGCCCCGAAGCACGGGCTGCTCGCCGCCCGCCGGCGCGCCGCCGAAGCGCTGGAGACAGCCGCATGACTCTGCTGGAAACGCTGCTGCAACCGCTGCAGTTCGAGTTCATGCGCAACGCGCTCGTCATCTCGGCGCTGGTCGCCGTGCCGACCGCCCTGCTCTCCTGCTACCTGGTGCTCAAGGGCTGGTCGCTGATGGGCGACGCGATCTCGCATGCCGTGCTGCCGGGCGTCGTCATCGCCTATATCGTCGGCGCGCCGCTCGCCATCGGCGCATTCGTCGCCGGCATGGGCTGCGCGCTCGCGAGCGGCTATCTCAAGGCAAACAGCCGCATCAAGCAGGATACGGTGATGGGCATCGTCTTTTCCGGCATGTTCGGCCTCGGCATCGTGCTCTACACCACGATCGAGACCGACGTTCATCTCGACCACATCCTGTTCGGCGACATGCTGGGCGTGGGGGGCCGCGACATCGCCGAGACGGGGATCATCGCGCTCGTCATCACCGGCCTGCTCGCCATCAAATGGCGCGACCTGCTGCTGCACGCCTTCGATCCAATCCAGGCGAAGGTCGTCGGCCTGCCGGTCAACTGGCTGCACTACGGGCTGCTGGCGATCCTGTCGCTTGCCATCGTCGGCGCGCTGAAGGCGGTCGGCATCATCCTCGCCATCGCGATGCTGGTTTCGCCCGGCGCGATCGCCTTCCTGCTGACCAAGCGCTTCGGCGCGATGCTCTGGCTGGCGGCGACGATCGCCGTCCTCGCCTCGCTGGCCGGCGTCTATCTGAGCTTCTTCCTCGACAGCGCCCCGGCGCCGACCATCGTGCTGCTGCTGACGATGATCTTCATCGCCGCGTTCATCGTCTCCACGCGGCGGGCGGCGCGCATCGAGATGGAGGAAGCCGGTCTTTCATAGGCAATCGAGATGGGTTGCTCAGCGCATCAAAGGCGCCAACCGTCACGGTTCAGCCGAGGCTCATCCTCACCAGGCCAGTGCCTTGCCGTCCAGGGCCGCCAGCAACTTGGCGTCCTGGTTGTAGATGTCCTTGCGGAAATTGACGCCGTCGTCGTCGACCCAGGCGGTGAGATAGGTCAAGTGGATCGGCAACGGCGTGGCGAGCTTGACGACGGTATTCTTCTCCGTCGCCACGACCTTGTTGATCCGGTCCATGTTCCAGCCGGAAATGCCGCCGGCCGTCAGCACCTGAAGGGCGAGTTCAAGCGGCCGGCTCAGCCGGATACAGCCATGGCTGAAGGCGCGCTCGGCCTTCGAGAACGCGCTGCGCGAGGGCGTATCGTGCAGATAGACGTCATGCTGGTTCGGGAACATGAACTTGACCCGGCCGAGCGCGTTCTTCGGTCCCGGCTGCTGGCGCAGCTGGAACGGGAAATTGCCCGGCCCGTAGCTCGACCAGTTGATCGAGGTGAGGTCATAGACGTCCTTGCCGCGCACGGCCTGGAACCCCTGCGAGGCGAGACTGGCGGGGTTGGAGCGCAGCTTGCCGAGCTGTTCCTTGACGGCGATGCCGGCCGGGACCGTCCAGTAGGGGTTGAGCTCGATATAGCGGACCTGGTCGCTGAACACCGGCGTGCGGCTATAGGGCTTGCCGACGACGACCGACATGCGCTCCTCGGCCTGGCCGTCCCTGACCCGGCGCAGCTCGAAGCCGGCGATGTTGACCATCAGATATTGCTGGCCGAGATCGCGCGGCATCCAGCGCCAGCGCTCCATCGCCAGCTCGATTTCCTGAATGCGGTCCTCGATCGGCGCGTTCATCGCGACCAGCGCCGCCGGCCCGACGACACCGTCGACATCGAGGCCGTGGCGCGCCTGGAAGCGCTCGACCGCCTTTACCAGCTCCGCGTCATAGAGCTCGGCATTTCCAGCCGCGGCCGGATCGGCGCCGTCTGTGACCGCGAGCCGCTCGCGAAGAGCGCCAACGCGCGGGTCGGTCATGCCCGGCTTCAGCGTCGGGCCAAGAGGAACCGGCTCCCATCCGCCCTCGGCCTGAAGCTCGCGATATTGCGCCAGCGCGCCCCGAAGCGACGCGTAATAGCTGCTCGGCGGCTGGGCGACGTCGAAATACTCGTCGAGGTCGTCGACCCTCGATATCGCCTGCAGCGCCGCCGCCTGGTCGAAGGTGCGCGTCTTCAGGAAGAAGTTGGGATCGACCTTGCTGGGCAGGAAGCGGCCGACGGAGAGATCGGCGCTATATTCCAGAAAGGCAGCGGAAAAATAGAGCTCGATCAGCGCAAGGCCGCGGAAATCCTCGGGATCGGCGCGCTGCATCAGCGAGAGAAGCTGGTCGGTCGGATAGTCGTCCGGCCGCAGGCCGTCCGCGCCGGCGTCGTTCAGGATCGCGACCAGCGCCTCGGCCCGGTCATCGCGCAGCCAGAGAAGCTCGCCCGCCTGCTCCTCGTAATAGGCGCGCAGCACGTCGCGGCGCTGCTGGATCGGCAAGGGCAGCCTTGGCTCACGCGCCAGCAGGTCGATGGCGTTGATGCGGATGACGGCGAGGTTCCGCTGCATCTCCTCGACGCTGGCGGCCTCGGCCGCCGGAACGCTTGGCAACATCGGCGCGAGCGCGAGAAAAGCTCCCGCGCAGAGCCGGAGGGCGAAACGACGGATCGGGGCGTTATTGAATGGGCGGCGCATAGAGGATTCCGCCTTGCGTCCAGAGGGCGTTGATACCACGGGAGAGTTGCATCGGCGTGTCTTCGCCGAGATTGCGGTCGAAGATCTCGCCGATATTGCCGACGCCGCCGATCACCTGGGTGAGCCAGGCATCCGACAATCCGAGCGGCGGCCCGCTCAAGGCACCGAGCAGGCCGGCCTGCTGCGCCTTGTCGGCGGCGATGGAGGTAGAGCTCAGCCCGACCTCCTCCGCGTCGATCAGGCCGAACAGCACCCAGCGCACGAGATTGACCCATTTCGGATCGTCGTCGCGCACCACCGGGCCAAGCGGCTCCTTCGAGATGACGTCCTTGAGGATGACGTGCTCGTCCGGCTTCGGCAGGTCCGCTCGCTCGCCGGCGAGCGCCGAACGATCGGCGGTATAGGCGTCGCACTTGCCGTCGGCATAGGCCTTGCGGGCGTCCTGCCGCTCGGCGAAGGGCAGGAACGACACCTTGAGGCCTGCCCGTTCGAAATAGGCGGCGGCGTTGTCCTGCGTCGTGGTTCCGCTGACAACGCAGACGGTGGCGCCGTTCAATTGCAGCGGGCTGGTCGCGCCATAGAGCGCCGGCACCATGAAACCCTGGCCGTCGAAATAGCTGACGCCGACGAATTCCAGCGACTGCCCGGCATCGCGCGAAAGCGTCCAGGTGCTGTTGCGGGAGAGAAGGTCGACCTTGCCATCCGTCAGCGCCTTGAAGCGGTCGGTCGCCGACAGCGGCACATAGTCGACCTTGCCGGCATCGGCGAAGATCGCGAGTGCGACCGCCTTGCAGAAATCGACGTCGAAGCCGCGCCAGGTCCCCTGCTCGTCCTTCTCGGAAAAGCCGCCGAGCCCCTCGCTGACGCCACAGACGAGCGTGCCGCGCGTCTTGACGGTCTCCAGCGTCCCCGCCGCCGCATGGGTGGCGGAGCCGGCGGCGAGCAGCAGGCTCAGCGCCGTGGCGCACGCCGAAAGGCGAGCGGAAAGGGATTTCAGCTTCATCGATGGGCCCCGATATCACGACGGCAGTACCGGCATGATACATCGGCGCGCGCCGCCAACAAGGCCACAACCCAAGATGTCGGCCGCGCTGCGACGGAACCCTCGAAACGGGCATGGCCGGGACGAGCCCGGCCATGCGATGTTCTTCGAAGGAGGCGCGTCAGCGCTCAGTAGCGGGCGGGCGCCGCCGGCTTGTTGCCGAGGATGGCGTCGATCCGGTCAAGCACGTCCTGAGTCAGCTTCTCGCGGCTGTCGAGGGCGGCGAGGTTGTCCTCGAGCTGGCTCTTCTTCGAGGCGCCGAGGATGACCGTCGAGACGTTCTTGTTGGCGAGGCACCAGAGCAGCGCCATGTGGTGGATCGGCAGGCCGATCTCCTCCGCCAGCGCCGCCAGCTTCTCGACCTGGGCGATGCGCTGCTTGCCCTTCTCGCCCTGCCAGATCTCCTTCAGCCACTCATAGCCCGGCAGGTCGAGGCGGCTGCCGGCCGGAATGCCCTTGTTATACTTGCCGGTGAGAATGCCGGAGGCGAGCGGGGACCAGATCGTCGTGCCGAGGCCCATCAAATCGTAGAGCGGGCGATAATCGCCCTCGACCTTCTCGCGCTCGAACAGATTGTACTGCGGCTGCTCCATGGTCGGCGGCGTGATCCTGAGGTCCTTGGCGACGGCCCAGGCCTCGGTCAGCTGCTGCGCCGTCCATTCCGAAGTGCCCCAGTAGAGCACCTTGCCCTGCTGCACGAGGTCGTGCATGGCGCGGACGGTTTCCTCGATCGGGGTATCGATGTCGGGGCGGTGGCAGAAATAGAGGTCGAGATATTCGACCTGCAGGCGCTTCAGCGCCGCGTGGCAGGCATCGGTGACATGCTTGCGCGACAGGCCGCGCTGCGTCGGCTTCGAGCCGCCCCAGAACACCTTGCTGGAGACGATGTAGGAATCGCGGCTCCAGGCGAGCTTGGCCAGCGCCTCGCCCATCAGCGTCTCGGAGACACCGGCCTCGTAGCCCTCGGCATTGTCGAAGAAGTTGATTCCGCGATCATAGGCGAGCGTCATGATGTCGAGCGCGTCGCGCTGGTCGACCTGCTTGCCGAACGTCACCCAGGAACCGAGCGAGAACTCGCTGACCTGCAGGCCGGACTTGCCCAAACGGCGGTACTGCATCATCCATCCGATCATTGTTGAATTAGGCTGCGGCATGCGCCGCGCGCGGCAGGCTAGTGCACTTGCTTCCGGCGCGCTACTCCGCCCGCCAAGGGCTCAGGACGCGACGGCCTGCCCCTCATAGGCCCGCCGCAGTTCGGCGATGTCGATCTTCGTCATCTGCAGGTAGGCCTCGGTGACGCGCTGCGTCTTCTGCGGCTCGGGATCGACCAGCATCGGCGCCAGGATGCTTGGCACGATCTGCCAGGAAATGCCGAACTTGTCCTTGAGCCAGCCGCAGCGCCCCGTCGAGCCGCCCTCGGAGAGCCGCTCCCAGTATTCGTCGATCTCGTCCTGCTCCTCGCATTTGACCACGAAGGAGATCGCCTCGTTGAACTGGTAGCGCGGACCGCCATTGAGGGCGGTGAACTCCATGCCCTCCAGCTGGAACGTCGCCGCCATCACGCCGCCCTTCGGCCCCGGCCCGGCATCGCCGAAGCGGGCGACCTTGCCCACCTTGGCATTCTTGAAGATCGAGACATAGAAGATGATCGCCTCTTCGACCTGATTGTCGAACCATAGGAACGGCGTGATCTTCTGCATGGTTTTGCCCTCCTTGCTGCAACCGTGACGGCCCGAATGCCCCCATCCGGGCCACCACGGCGTCACGGCGATGTCGGTGCCGTCGCGGCGAGGAACAGATCCGGAATTGCAGGATGCCGGGACGCCCCCCGGGCCGATCCCGCGCCGCGACCAAAGAAGGAAAACGCCATGCCCGCCCTTGCGTTCCCCGCCGCCCTCGCGCGGGCCGGTCACGGTTTCGACAAGCCGGGCCACCCGTGGATTGGACTATGATGGCGACCGACGCCGGCCTTCGCCGCGGGCCGGGTGCCGCTGCAAGCTGTGCGACAAGCCCCGCGAGGCCCGCATTTTCGCTTGCACCTCAATTCTGCGGCTCTAAAAGAGCGGCCGGGGCGGGCAGGACGAAGAGTCTATGACTTATTGCGTTGGAATCCTGGTGCGCGACGGACTGGTCATGCTGGCCGATACGCGCACGAATGCCGGTCTCGACAACATCGCGACGTTCCGGAAGCTGCACCTCTACCAGACCGAGGGCGAGCGGGCGATCGCGGTCGCGACCGCCGGCAATCTCGCCGTCAGCCAATCCGTCCTGAACATCCTGACCGAAGGCCTCGAAAATCCGGAAACCGGGCGGATCGAGACCATCCATACCATCCCTTCCATGTTCAAGGTGGCGCAGTTCGTCGGCCGGGCCATCCGCGAGGTCTATCGCATCCATGGCCAGTCGATGGAGCAGCAGGCCGCGAGCTTCGACGTCACCATGCTGCTCGGCGGCCAGGTCAAGGGCGGGCGGCTGCGCCTGTTCATGATCTATCCGGCCGGCAATTTCATCGAGGCGACGACCGACACGCCCTACCTGCAGATCGGCGAGCACAAATACGGCAAGCCAATCCTCGACCGCGCCGTCACCAGCGACACCGCGCTCTACGAGGCGCTGAAGCTCGGCCTCGTCTCTATGGATTCGACGCTGCGCTCCAATCTCGGAGTCGGGATGCCGATCGACATCGCCGCGATCCGCCGCGACGACCTGCGGTTCGAGATCTCCCGCCGCGTCGATGACGGCGACGAGTATTTCGCCAGCCTGCGCGAGCGCTGGTCGGCCGCGCTGCGCGCCGCCCACCAGGCGATCCCCAACCCTCCCTACGACAAGCCCTGAGGGACCCGCGCCGGGATCGCTGGACGCGGGCTGCGCGGGTACGGCCGCGGCGTCAGTGCAGCGCGAATTCGGTGGCGATCCGGCATTCGGCCGGCCCGATCAGGCTCTGATGGGCCACGCGCACCGAATGAAGCGGGCCATCGATCTCGCGCCGCCAGAAGTCGAGGAAGCCGGTCAGCTCCGGGAATTCCGGGGCGAGGTCGTATTCCTGCCAGACGAAGGTCTGCAGCAGGGCCGGATGGTCCGGCAGGCGGTAGAGGATGTGGGCAGTCGTCAGGCCATAACCCGAAAGCTGGCGCAGCAGGGATGACGGCATGGGCACCTCATCTTGCATCGGCAGTCCCTCACGAGGACTTGCCCATGCTCCCCCCTGCTCCGAGTCGTTTCAATCGAAAAATCAATGATTCATCATTTATATCAAAAGGTTAGCAGCATAGGCGCCTGAGTGCTGCCACAGTGTGAGACACAGTCCCGCGCCTATCCGGGCAGGCGCCCGCCCGCCGCGTCGAGCGCGTCCGGCGTGTCGATGTCGAGCGCCACTTCGGGACCGATTTCCACCTCGACGACGGCGCCGGCATGCGCGCCGATCAGCTGGCGGGCGCCCATGTCGCCTTCGATCGCCTGCAGCGCCGGAAAGAACCCGCGCGACCAGAGCACGGGATTGCCGCGCCTTCCGCCATGGGTCGGCACGACGATGCATTCCGGCGCCGCCGGGTCGAACGCGGAGATCAGGCGATCGAGGATGGCGCCCGTGATCCCGGGCATGTCCGCGAGCAGGACGACGACCCCGTCCGGCCCGTCCCCGAGGCTGGCGACGCCCCGCCGCAGCGATGTCGACAACCCCGCGGCATGGTCGGGATTGTCGATGAAGCGCACGCCGGCGCCGGCGAGTGCCTGCTCGACAGCCTCGCGCTGATGGCCGGTCACGACCGTCACCGAGGCGGCGCGGCTCGCGAGCGCGGCGTCGGCGACGATCCGCACCAGGCTGCGGCCCCCGATCTCCGCCAGCAGCTTGTTCGGCCCGCCCATGCGCCGGCCCTGCCCCGCCGCCAGCACCAGCGCCGCGATCGCCGGCCCGGCGTGCGTCACGCCGCCATGCCGCGCTTGCGCAGCGCGTCCACGATTTCCGCCAGCACCGAAACGGCGATCTCCGCCGGGGATTGCGCGCCGATGGCAAGCCCGATAGGCGCGCGGATGCGCGCGACGTCCGCCTCCTCCAGCCCGGCCGCCGTCAGCCTTTCGACGCGCTTCGCATGGGTCTTGCGGCTGCCGAGCGCGCCGACATAGAAGCAGTTCGCCGCCAGCGCCGCCTGGAGCGGCATGTCGTCGATCTTCGGGTCGTGCGTCAGCGCCGCCACGGCCGTGAACGGGTCGAGCGGCAGGCGCCGCAACGCCTCCTCCGGCCAATGCGGCATCAGCGCGACGCCGGCGAAGCGCTCCTGTGTGGCGAAGGCGGTGCGCGGATCGATGATCGTCACGTCGAAGCCGGCGATGCGGGCCATCGGCGCCAGCGCCTGCGCGATATGCACCGCGCCGATGACGACGAGGCGCGGCGGCGGCACATGCACGGTCAGGAAGAACTCGTCGCCCTCCGCCGTGCGGACCAGGCCGGAATGGGCGGAGCGAAAACGTTGCGGCAGGATCTCGCCAAGCGCCGGCTCGATCATCAGGTCGAGGCCGAGATCGTTCTCGCGCACCAGACGGACGAGGCCCGAGGCAAGATTGGTGATCAGGATCGCGGCCTGCCTCTGCCCGCGCGCCTCGTTCAGCCCTTGCAGCGTGAAGCGATCCATTCACACCACCTTCTCGACATAGATGCGGATGCGGCCGCCGCAGGAGAGGCCGACACGCCAGGCCGTCTCGTCGGCAACGCCATATTCGAGCAGGCGCGGCTCGCCCGAGGCGATCACCTCGATCGCCTCGCCGATGACGGCGCCCTCGACACAGCCGCCGGAGACGGAGCCCTCGAAATGGCCGTCGGCGTCGATGACGAGATGGCTGCCCGCGGGGCGCGGCGCCGAGCCCCAGGTCTCGACCACCGTCGCCAGCGCCACGGTGCGGCCGGCCCGGATCCACGCCTCGGCGGTGCCGAGCACGTCGGCGTCCCCCAGGCCAAGCGGTCGTTCAGCGGACATGATCAACCCTCCTCAGGCCACGGCGAGAAAGCGACGGGGATCGGCGGCACCGACCGCCGGCCCGAAGTGGAGCGCGTGGACGAGATCGGCCAGCGCCTCCAGCGAATGCACGGCGCGAAGCTCGTCGACATGGGGGAGCATGGCGCGGATGCCGCGCGCCTTCGCCTCGAAGCCATCGAAGCGCAGCAGCGGATTGAGCCAGATCAGCCGCCGGCTGGCGCGATGCAGCCGCTCCATCTCGGCTGCGAGATCGTCGCCGCCGTCGCGCTCCAGTCCGTCGGTCACCAGCAGCACGATGGCCCCCTGCCCCAGCACCCGCCGCGACCACAGCCGGTTGAAGACGCGAAGCGTCGGCGCGATCCTCGTGCCGCCCGACCAGTCCTCCACCGCCGCCGCGCAGGCGGCGAGCGCCGCGTCCGGGTCCTTCAGCCGCAACGGGCGCGAGACGTTGGTGAGCCGGGTGCCGAACAGGAAGGCGTCGACCCGCCGCGTCGCGCCGAGCGCGTGCAGGAAATGCAGCAGGATGCGGCTGTAGCGGCTCATCGAACCGGAGATGTCGCAGAGCGCGACGACGGGCGGCAGCGCGGTCGCGTGCCGGCGAAAGGCGGGCAGGATCAGCTCGCCGCCATTTCGCAACGCGAACCGCAGCGTCCGGCGCGGATCGATCCGGCCGCGCGCGGCCGAAACCAGGCGGCGCTTCGGCTGCCGGTCGCCGGCAAGCGTCAGCCGGCCGATCGCCGCCTCCGCGTCGGCGAGCTCCGCGGCGCTCATCTGGGCGAAGTCGCGCTTTTGCAGCCGCTCCTCCGCCGAAACGGCGAGATGCTCGCGCTCGGGACCCGGATCATCGTGAGCCTCGGGCGCGCGATCGCCGAGCATCGCCTGCGTCACACGGGCGGCCGCGGCGGCCTGCGCCGGCGACGCCTGGCCGGGCGGCCGATCGACGAAGACCGGTGCACGCAGACGGCCGCTTCGCCAGAACTGGCGGAACGCCTCGTCGAACACCGGCCGCTGCTCGCGCCGGCTCAGAAGCGTGGCGTGCAGCGCCCAGTAGAAGTCGTCGCGCGCGGCGGGACCGACGATCTCGGCGGCGCGGAGCGCATCGGCGATCGCCGCCGGCCCGACCGGCACGCCGGCCCGGCGCAGCAGCCGGCCGAACTGCAGGATGTTCTCGTCGAGCCTGCCGCCACCCGGAGGCGGACGATCGTCAAGAAGGGCGGGCGTCGCCGTCATGCCGCCGCCTCCTCCCGTGCCGCCGCGACCAGCGCCCGCACGCGGTCTTCGTCCAGCCGGGCGATATCGTCCTGGTATTTGAGCAGGACCCCCAGCGTGTCGGTGACCATTCCCGGCTCCAGCGCCACCTGGTCAAGCTCGGAGAGAGCCGCCGCCCAGTCGAGCGTCTCGGCGAGGCCCGGGCTCTTGAACAGCCCTTCGCGGCGCAACGACTGCACGAAGGCGACCACCTGGCGCGACAGGCTTTCGCCCGCGCCCGGCACCTTGGCGCGCAGGATCCTGAGCTCGCGCGCACTGTCGGGATAATCGACCCAGTGGTAAAGGCAGCGCCGCTTCAGCGCGTCGTGGATCTCGCGCGTCCGGTTGGTGGTAACCACGACGATCGGCGGCTCGGCGGCGCGGATGGTGCCGAGTTCCGGCACGGTCACCTGACTGTCGGCCAGCACCTCGAGCAGATAGGCCTCGAACGCCTCGTCGGCCCGGTCGAGCTCGTCGATCAGGAGCACCGGCGCCCCGCCCGGCCCCGCCTCCAGCGCCTGCAGCAGTGGGCGGCGGATCAGGAAGCCCTCGGAAAAGACGTCGTCGACCAGCCGCTCCCGGTCGACGCCGCCAGCCGCCTCGGCGGCGCGGATCTCGACCATCTGCGCGGCGTAGTTCCATTCATAGACGGCCGAGGCGACGTCGAGCCCATCATAGCATTGCAGGCGGATCAGGCGGCGGCCGAGCCGCTCCGCCAGCACCTTGGCGATTTCCGTCTTGCCGACGCCCGCCTCGCCCTCGAGGAAGAGCGGCCTGCCCAGCCGGAGCGCCAGAAACAGCACGGTCGCCAGCGCCCGGTCGGCGACATAGCCGCCATCGGCGAGCAGCGCCTCGGTGGCCTCGATCGAAGCGGGGAACGGCCGGTCGGACATCGCAACTCCCTGCAACCCGGAACAACCTACCGGCCTGGCGCGGACATGAACCAGACTCTTGGCCGGATCGCTCGCATTCGCTAGGCTGATGCAAGCAACGCCCTTGTCAGGGGCCTGTGGCCATCATGCGGGCCGATCCGGCCGGCTGGCAAGTTCGACGGGGTATCTTATGCCACTGATCGCTATGGACGACGGCATCCGACTGAATGTCGAGGCCGATCCGGACAATGGCAAGCCGGCGCTTCTTCTCGCCAATGCGCTCGGCACGAATCTCGGCATGTGGAACGACCAGCTCCCTGCCTTCCGCGAACATTTTCGCGTGATCCGCTTCGACGACCGCGGCCATGGCGGCTCGGACGTCCCCGACACGCCCTACACGATCGATCGGCTCGGCCGCGACGCGCGCAGCGTGCTCGACGCGGTCGGGGTCGAGAGCGCCCATATCGTCGGGCTGTCCAAGGGGGGCATGGTCGGCGCCTGGCTCGCGGCCAACAAGCCGGACTATGTCGACAAACTGGTGATCTGCGCCTCGGCGCCGCATCTGCCGCCGCGCGACATGTGGGAAGGCCGGGCCAAGACGGCCCGCAACGAGGGCCTGACGGCGCTGGTCGATTCCGTCATCGGTCGCTGGTTCCGCGAAGGCTTTCGCGCCGGCGCGCCCCAGGTGGTGGCGCGCATCCGCGAGATGATCCTCGGCACGCCGGCCGAAGGCTACGCCGCCTGCTGCGAGGCACTGGGGGAAATGGACCTGCGCGACGACCTCGAGCTGATCCAGTCGCCGACCCTCGTCGTCTGCGCCGATCACGACGCCAGCGTCCAGCCGGCCAAGGCGCGCGAATGGGTGGCGGATATCGACGGCGCCCGGATGGAGGTCATCCAGAACGCCGCCCATCTTTGCAATGTCGAGCAGCCCGAGGCGTTCAACCGCGTCGTGCTCGATTTCCTGCGCGCCTGATCAGGCGCGCTCACGCTTCAGGAGCGCATCGACGCTCCAGCGGCCGGGACCGGCGAAGACGAGATACAGGAAGATGAAGCAGTAGAGGATGGCGGCGTCGCCGCCATTCAGCACCGGATAGACGCTGCGCGGGGCGTGGGCGAGCCAGTAGGCGAAGGCCATCAGGCCCGACAGCACGAAGGCAACCGGACGCGAGAACAGGCCGATCAGCAGCAGGAAGCCACCGAACAGTTCCAGCATACCGGCCGTCCATGAAAGACTGAACATCGCCGGGGCTTTATCCGAAGCCGGGAAACCGAGAATCTTCTGCGTTCCGTGCGCCATGAAGATCAGCGAAGAAACGATACGCAACAACCCCAGCGTATAGGGTTGAAACTTAGAAATCTTCTCAAATAGCACTACGAGTGTCTCCATGTGATCAGTACGCCCCTGCTAACACGGCAGGGATATCGCGCCTAGAACACGAAGACACAGAATCGGGGACTGCGGATAAACTTGTGATCACGCGAACGTGATCACAGTTCACATATTCGGATAGTTCGGACCGCCGGCGCCCTCGGGCGTCGTCCAGTTGATGTTCTGGTTCGGATCCTTGATGTCGCAGGTCTTGCAGTGGACGCAGTTCTGCGCGTTGATCACGAAGCGCGGGCCGTCCCCGTCCTCCACCCATTCATAGACGCCGGCCGGGCAATAGCGCGTCGACGGGCCGGCATAGACGTCGTGCTCGGACGTCTTCTGCAGCGCCGCGTCCAGCACCTTCAGATGCACCGGCTGGTCTTCCTCATGGTTGGTGTTCGACAGGAACACCGAGGACAGCCGGTCGAACGTCAAGACGCCATCCGGCTTCGGATATTCGATCTTCTTGCAGGATGCCGCCGGCTTGGTCGCGGCGAAATCCGGCTTGCCGTGCTTCAGCGTGCCGAACAGCGTGAAGCCGAGCGTGTTGGCCCACATGTCGATGCCGCCGAGCGCGATGCCGAGATAGGTGCCGAGCTTCGACCACAGCGGCTTGACGTTGCGCACCCGCTTCAGGTCGCGACCGATCGGACCGGCGCGCCAGTTCTGCTCGTAGCCGAGGATCTCGTCATGCGCGCGGCCGGCCGCCAGCGCGTCGGCGACGTTGTCTGCCGCCTCCATGCCCGACAGCATGGCATTGTGGCTGCCCTTGATGCGCGGCACGTTGACGAAGCCGGCCGAGCAGCCGATCAGCGCGCCACCCGGGAAGACCAGCTTCGGCACCGACTGGTAGCCGCCCTCGGTGATCGCGCGCGCGCCATAGGAGATGCGTTTGCCCCCGGCGAAGACGGGGGAAATCGTCGGGTGCGTCTTGAAGCGCTGGAATTCCTCGAACGGCGACAGATAGGGATTCTCGTAGTTCAGGTGCACCACGAAGCCGACGACGACCTGATTGTCCTCGAGATGGTAGAGGAACGAGCCGCCGCCGGTCGAGCCGCCGAGTGGCCAGCCGAACGAATGCTGCACCAGGCCGGGCTTGTGCAGCTTCGGATCGACCTGCCAGAGCTCCTTTATACCGATGCCGTATTTCTGCGGCTCGCGGCCCTCCGCCAGGCCGAAGGATCCGATCAGCTGCTTGGCGAGCGAGCCACGGGCACCCTCGCCGATCAGCGTATACTTGCCGCGCAGCTCCATGCCGCGCTGGTAGTTCGGGCCGGGCTCGCCGTCGCGGCCGACGCCCATGTCGCCGGTGGCGACGCCCGCCACCGCGCCATTCTCGTCGAACAGCAGCTCGGCGGCGGCGAAACCCGGATAGATTTCGACGCCGAGCGCTTCGGCCTTCGCCGCCATCCAGCGGCAGACATTGCCGAGCGAGACGATGTAGTTGCCGTGGTTCGACATCAGCGGCGGCATCACGATGTTCGGCAGCCGCACCGAGCCGGCCGGCCCGAGAAACAGGAACTGGTCCTCCCTCACGGGCGTCTTCAGCGGCGTGTCGTCCTCCTGCCGCCATTCCGGCAGCAGCTTGTCGAGCGCGATCGGATCCAGCACGGCGCCGGACAGGATGTGCGCCCCCACCTCGGAGCCCTTCTCGACGACGACGACCGAGATATCGGGATCGCGCTGCTTCAACCGGATGGCTGCCGCGAGCCCGGCAGGACCCGCGCCCACGATCACAACGTCAAATTCCATCGCTTCGCGATCGGGAAGCTCTACCGAGGTAGCCATGCGTGCCCATCCGGTTCTGATTGTTGGGTCCTCTTTAGAAGAGCAACAATCCTCAGGCAATGGCGAAAATATAGTGATGCGAAGGACTTGATGAGCATCGCGCATCAACATGATGCGGATCCGGCGCGAAGGTGCCGCATGGGCCGCGCAACGGAACGACGGGCCCGAATGACGGCGAATTATTTCGCCGCCCGAACCCGCCAGACAGTTCCGTTCGCATCCTCGGAAACATAGAGGGCGCCGTCCCCGCCGACCGTGACGCCGACCGGACGGCCCCAAAGCTCATGGTCGGAGAGGATGAAGCCGGTCATGAAGTCCTGATACGCGGCGGTCGGCCGACCGTCCTGCATCGGTAGACGTACGACCTTGTAGCCGGTCGGCTTGCCACGGTTCCAGGAGCCGTGCAGCGTGACGAAGGCATCGCCGCGATATTCGGCCGGGAATGCGTCGCCCTCATAGAAGGCGATGCCGAGCGGCGCCGAATGCGGCTGCAGCAGCACGTCGGGCACCGTGACCCGATCCCTAAGGTCGGCGCGGGCGCCGTCATGGCGCGGATCCGGGTTGGCGCCGATATAGAACCAGGGCCAGCCGTAGAAGGCGCCGGCCTTGACGGAGGTCGCGTAGTCGGGCGGCAGGTTGTCGCCGAGCCCGTCGCGCTCATTGGTGACGCACCAGGGGGCGCCCGTCGACGGCGCGATGGCGAGGCCCGAGCAATTGCGGATCCCGGCGGCGAACGTGCGGAGATTGCCACCGTCCGGGTCGGCGACGAGCACGGCGGCCCTGCCCGCCTCCGCCCCCCAGGCAGCGCCGAGACCATGCTCGCCTTCCCAGGCCCGGATCGCCTCGGCGCTCTTCTCGCCCATCCGCTCGCCGGCATTCGAGGCCGAGCCGACCGAGATGAAGAGCTGCTTGCCGTCCGGCGAGAAGGCGATGTCGCGCGTCCAGTGCGAGCCGCCCTTGGGCAGGCCGCGAACGACGATCTCGGCCTTGCCCAGCGCCTGCCGGTCGCCGGCGGCATAGGGGAACCGTACGACTTGGTCCGTCTCGGCGACATAGACGAAGCGTGGATCGGGACCGGGGGGATAGAAGGCGATGCCATAGGGACGGTCGAGCCCCTTGGCGAAGACGGCCGGCGCGGCATCGCCGCCCTCGGCGAGCACGCGCACCTGGCCGGCGCCGCTCTCGGCCAGGAAGATGTCGCCGTTCGGCGCGGTGCGCAGGACACGCGGAGTCCTGAGCCCTTCCGCCACCAGCTCCGCCACGAAGCCGGCCGGCACGCGGGGCAACCGGCCCTTCGGCCGCGCCACCGTATCGGGCTGGGTCGCCACCGATTCCGTCGCATGGGGCGGCGGCAGGTCGCCGGGCTCGACCCGATGCGTCCCGCCCGGCCGGTCGGCGCGCCAGTCGCCAAATGTCGATGGCGCCTGCGCCAGCGCCGTAGCGGGAAGCAGGATGAGGGCGGCGGCCAGCAGGCGTGCGATCAACGGCGAAATCTCCCTGAATGATGCTAAGGTGCGCGAGCGCCACCGGGGCGACTTAGACGCTCGACACGGACGCCCGTTGCGCCTACTCAAGAACGATATGATGGCTTCCGAGTTGCAACCTCCGTCCCCCGAAGCGCTGGCGGCGCTATTGGATTGGTACGTCGCCAATGATGTCGACGTGGCGATCGAGGAAGAGGCTGTCAACCGGCTGGTCGCCCGCGCCGCCGAGGAAATCGCGCCGGAGCCGACCCCGCGGCCGATGCCGCCCGTCTTCGACGCCGCGCCGCGTGCGCAGCCATCGCTGCCGATCGCCACCGCGCGCACGCCCGAGGCCGAGGTTCTGGCCGCGCGCGAGGCGGCCGCGAGCGCCCCGACGCTGGAAGCGCTCCGCGACGCCCTCGGCCGCTTCGAAGGCTGCGCGTTGAAGACGACGGCGAAATCCCTGGTCTTCGCGCAGGGCAATCCGAATGCCCGGGTCGTTCTGGTCGGCGACCCGCCTGGCCGCGACGAGGACCTGCAGGGCGAGCCCTTCAGCGGCGCGGCCGGTCCGCTCGTCGACCGCATGCTGGCGGCGATCGGCCTTTCGCGCGCCGAGGTGCATCTCGCGAACATCGTGCCGTGGCGGCCGCCGGGCAATCGCGCGCCGACGCCGCAGGAGACGGCGGTCTGCCGCCCGTTCCTCGACCGCCAGATCGAGCTGGTCGATCCCGACTACCTGATCTGCCTCGGCCCGATGGCGGCCAAGGAGTTGCTGCCGACGACGGAGGGGCTGCTTCGCATTCGCGGCCAGTGGTTCCCCTACGACACCGGCCGGCGGCGGATCCGGGCAATGGCAACCCTTCATCCGTCCTATCTGCTTCTGCAACCGCTGCAGAAGCGGCTGGTCTGGCGCGATCTTCTGGCGCTTCGGGCCGCGCTCGATGAGAAAAACGCGTAAAGATCTGGCGGATCGCTAGTTTTTCATGCCGTAAACTCAATATTCACCACAAAGTGCCATCATTTGGACATGCGAGCGGTCGACAAAGCCGCAGCACCACAATCGATTCAATTCGGCCGCATTCGGCGCCCCCGGTCCAGATGGCATCCCAGCTCATTCCCGTCGCCGCGCTCCTCATCGGGTCGGCACTTCTCCTGATCGCAGGCGGCATCCATGGCCTGCTCCTCCCGATCCGCGGGGCGATCGAAGGGTTCTCGACCACGGAACTGGGCCTGATCGGCACGGGCTGGGCCGTCGGCTTCGTGCTGGGCTGCATCGTCGTGCCGCGCATCGTGCGCCGGGTGGGCCATGTCCGCGCCTATGGCGTCATGGCCTCGATCGCCGGCGTCGTCATCCTGCTCAACCTGCTGATCATCTCGCCCTGGGCCTGGATCGGGCTACGCGCCTTTTCCGGCTTCTGCTTCGCCGGGGCCCAGATGATCGTCGAAAGCTGGCTGAACGAGCGCGCCACCCGCGAGAACCGCGGCACCATCTTCTCCGTCTACCAGATGGTGAATTTCGCCGCATCGACGGCCGGCCAGCTTCTGCTCGCCACCGCGCCTGCCGAAGGCTTCTTCTTCTTCGTGCTGGGCGCCATCTTCTACAGCCTGGCGATCCTGCCCTCGGCGCTGTCGACCGCGCAGACGCCGCGCCCGCTGAAGACGACGAAGATCGACCTGCGCAGCCTGTTCCGCAATTCGCCCGTGTCGGCGGTCGGCTGCTTCCTGATCGGCCTCGTCAACGGCGCGTTCGGAACGCTCGGCGCCGTCTATGGCCAGAAGATCGGTCTGCCGACGGCCGTCATCGCCTTCTTCATGAGCGCGGCCGTGCTCGGCGGCGCCATCACGCAGGTGCCGCTCGGCAAGCTCTCCGACAAGATCGACCGCCGCCTCGTGCTGATCGGCGTCGCCGCGGCGGCGATCGTGATGAGCCTTGCCATCGCCTTCGTCAGCCCGACCCAGCCAACCGTCATCATCGTGATGATCGCGCTGTTCGGCGGCATGATCTATCCGATGTACGGCCTCGCCGTGGCGCATGCCAACGACTATGCCGCGCCGGACGATTTCGTGAAGGTCGCGAGCGGCCTGCTGCTGATGTCGGGCTTCGGCACCATGATCGGCCCGATCATCGGCGCGCTCGCCATGACGCATCTTGGCCCGGCCGGCCTCTTCACCTTCTTCTCGGTGATCCACGTCGTGCTGATCGGCTACACCGCCTTCCGCATGTCGCGGCGTCCGGCCCCGCGCGACGTGCCGCGCGACGCGTTCCAGTCGATGCCGCCGCTGAAGAACGCGACGCCGGAGACGATCGCCCTCGACCCGCGCGCCGAAGACGGCAAGCCGGCCCAGACGGTCGCGCCCGCCACGGCGCCCCTCCCGGCGCCGGCCACGACGCCGACGATCTGAGGCCCCTCACACCGCCCCTCTCCCGCAAGCGGGCGAGGGAGCGCGCCGAGCCTCGTCTTCAGGCTTCGGCCACACCGACCGAATGAACGAAGCGGACGCCCCAAAAGCCCTCTCCCGCTCGCGGGAGAAGGTTCGGTGAGGGTCTTGCTGGCTGGATGCCTGCCGCCTCAGACGCGGTGATAGGTGCGGTCGAGATACACCAGCGCGCTGTCATGCGGGCCGACGCGCACCGCCTCGACGACACCGAACAGCACCGAATGGGAGCCCTGCTCGACCACTTCCGAGAGGCGGCAGTCGAAGCTCGCGCGCGCGGATTCGAGCACCGGCGCGCCGGTCGCCAGCGTCACCCAGGAGCCGAGCGCGAAGCGCTCCGGCATGGAAAGGCCGGTGCGGCCGGCGAAGGCCTCGGCCAGGCCCTGCTGGCTGCCTTCCAGCGTGTTGATGCAGAAGATGCCGTTCTGCTTGAAGGCGGCATTGGTCAGGCTCTTCCGGTTGACGCAGACCAGCACGATCGGCGGCCGGTCCGAAACCGAGGTCACGGCCGAGGCCGTCAGGCCGCACGAACCGCCTGCCCCGGTCGTCGTCACCACATGGACCGGAGCGACAAGGCGACTCATCGCCTCGCGGAACATTGCCGGATCGACCAGATCCGTGAGCGTATCCATGCCTGTTTCTATCCCAATCCTCGAAGCATCGTCACCTCTGGTGGTACCGGGTCGGGCCGACGCCGACAAGCCGCCCGCTACGAAGCAGGATAAAAATCGGGCCACCTACTTATAAGGTCGACTTATCACTTACCCCAGCGTCAGCGAAGTGTTCGGTATGGCTTGTTGTTTTGTTCGGTTCGTGTACCTAATCGAGGGATAAATGAGAGGCTGGCCTACGGGCACGGACCTCCGGGAACAAAAAGAACTAAGCTGCATGCGGGGATCCATGAGATGGACGTATTCCTACAACAATTGATCAATGGGATCACGCTTGGGTCAATCTACGGCCTGATTGCGATTGGATACACGATGGTGTTCGGCATCATCGGAATGGTCAATTTCGCCCATGGCGACGTATTCATGACATCGGCGTTCATTGCGCTGATCTTCCTGCTGGTCCTGACGACAGTACTTGGCATGACGTCAATGATATTGGCGCTGATCATCGTGATGGTGATCGCCATGGTGCTGACCAGCCTGATGAGCTGGGCGATCGAGCGGGTCGCCTATCGTCCGCTGCGCGGCTCGTTCCGCCTGGCGCCGCTGATCTCGGCCATCGGCATGTCGATCGTCCTCTCCAACTTCGTGCAGGTCGCCCAGGGCCCGCGCAACAAGCCGATCCCGCCGATCCTGAGCGGCGGCATCGAGGTGATGAACTCGAATAACTTCGCCGTCACGCTCTCTTACAAGCAGATCCTCATCTGGGTGACCACGGCCGTGCTGCTGGCCGGCTTCTGGTATCTCGTCCAGAAGACCTCGCTCGGCCGCGCCCAGCGCGCCTGCGAGCAGGATCGCAAGATGGCGGCGCTGCTCGGCGTCAATGTCGACCGCACCATCTCGCTGACCTTCGTGATGGGCGCTGCGCTCGCCGCCGTCGCCGGCACGCTGTTCCTGTCCTATTACGGCGTCGTCAACTTCTCGGACGGCTTCGTGCCGGGCGTGAAGGCGTTCACCGCTGCCGTGCTCGGCGGCATCGGTTCGCTGCCCGGCGCCGTCATCGGCGGCCTGCTGATCGGTCTGATCGAGACCTTCTGGTCCGGCTATTTCTCGATCGACTACAAGGACGTGGCCGCCTTCTCGATCCTCGCCATCGTGCTGATCTTCATGCCGCAAGGCCTCCTCGGACGCCCCGAAGTCGAGAAGGTGTGACATGGCTGAAGCTACCCCGAAACAACATGGCCCGGATTTCTCCGCGGCCGTGAAGGACGCCCTGTTGTCCGGCCTCATCGCCCTCGGCCTGTTCGGGCCGCTGGTCGGGCTCAGGACCGAGCAGAACATCCGCAACGAACTGGTGGTGCAGGGTCGCTGGGGGCTGCTCGCCTCCGTCATCGCCGTCATCGTCGTCGGCCGCTTCCTGCTGCTGACGCTGGTCTGGCCGGCAATGGCCGCGCGCAAGGAGCGCGCGGCGCCCGCCTCCGACACGCCGTCGCCGCTGCGGCAGGCGGTTTCGCGCTGGTTCGCGCCCGCTTCGCTCGTCTTCCTGTTCCTCTATCCGGCGATCATCGTCAGCCTGCTCGGCTTCCAGGGCTCGCTGAAATGGGTCGACAATTTCGGCATCCAGATCCTGATCTACGTGATGCTCGGATGGGGCCTGAACATCGTCGTCGGCCTCGCTGGCCTGCTCGACCTCGGCTATGTCGCCTTCTATGCGGTCGGCGCCTATTCCTACGCGCTGCTGTCGACCCATTTCGGCTTCTCGTTCTGGCTCCTGCTGCCGATGGCCGGCATCTTCGCCGCGCTCTGGGGCATTATGCTGGGCTTCCCGGTGCTGCGCCTCAGGGGCGACTATCTCGCCATCGTGACGCTCGCCTTCGGCGAGATCATCCGCCTGGTGTTGATCAACTGGCGCGACCTCACCAATGGTTCCTCGGGCATCAGTTCCATCCCGAAGGTCACGCTGTTCGGCATCAAGTTCGACGCCTCGCCGACCGGCTTCGCCAAGATGTTCGACCTGCCGATCTCGTCGGCCTATTACAAGATATTCCTCTACTACCTGATCCTGCTGCTGGCGCTCTTGACCGCCTTCGTCACCATCCGCCTGCGCAAGCTGCCGGTCGGGCGCGCCTGGGAAGCGCTGCGCGAGGACGAAATCGCCTGCCGCTCGCTCGGCATCAACACCACCAACACCAAGCTGACCGCCTTCGCGCTCGGCGCCATGTTCGCCGGCTTCGCGGGCTCCTTCTTCGCCGCGCGCCAGGGCTTCGTCAGCCCGGAATCCTTCACCTTCATGGAATCGGCGATCATCGTGGCGATCGTCGTGCTCGGCGGCATGGGCTCGATGGTGGGCGTGGCGCTCGCCGCCGTCGCCATGATCGGCGGCACCGAGGTGCTGCGCGAACTCGACTTCCTGAAGACGGTGTTCGGCGACAACTTCAACCCCGACCAGTTCCGCATGCTGATCTTCGGCCTCGCCATGGTCGGCATCATGATCTGGAAGCCGCGCGGCTTCGTGTCGTCGCGCGAACCGACGATCTTCCTGGCGGAGAAGAAGTCGATCTCCGGCGCCCTCGTGAAGGAGGGCCATGGCTGATGTCGGAAGCCCTCTCCATGTCCAGCCCGGCCTTGCTGCCCTGGGAACAGAACCCGGTCCTGAAGGTCGAGCATGTCTTCATGCGCTTCGGCGGCCTGATCGCGGTCAACGACCTCTCCTTCAGCGTCGGGCGCGGCGACATCACCGCGCTGATCGGCCCGAACGGCGCCGGCAAGACCACGGTGTTCAACTGCATCACCGGCTTCTACAAGCCGACGCAGGGAATGCTGCGGCTCGAGCACGCCGCCGGCACGACCTTCCTGCTGGAGCGGATGCCCGACTTCAAGATCTCGGCCAAGGCCAGGGTCGCGCGCACGTTCCAGAACATCCGCCTGTTCTCCGGCATGACCGTTTTGGAGAACCTGCTGGTGGCGCAGCACAACACTCTGATGACCGCTTCCGGCATGACCATTCTCGGCGTGCTCGGCCTGCCGGGCTACCGCAACGCCGAGAAGAAAGCGGTCGAGAAAGCCAAGTACTGGCTGGAAAAGACCGGCCTGACGCTCCGCGCCGATGACCCGGCCGGCGACCTCCCCTATGGCGCCCAGCGCCGGCTCGAGATCGCCCGCGCCATGTGCACCGAGCCGGAACTGCTCTGCCTCGACGAACCCGCCGCCGGCCTCAACCCGCGTGAATCGGCCGAACTGAACGCCCTGCTGCTCGGCATCCGCGAGACCGAGAAAACCTCGATCCTGCTGATCGAGCACGACATGTCCGTGGTCATGGAAATCTCCGACCACGTCATCGTGCTCGAATACGGCACCAAGATCGCCGACGGCACGCCCACCGAGGTGCGCAACGATCCGCGCGTCATCGCCGCCTATCTCGGCGTGGACGACGAGGAGATCGAGGTAGTCGAGGAGAAGCTGGACGAAATCATCGAAGGGGCGGCGACATGACCGGTCAGAACGGGGCGCCGCTGCTGTCCGTGCAGGGCGCCAAGACCTATTACGGCAAGATCATCGCGCTGAAGGGCGTCGACGTCGACGTCCACCAGGGCGAGATCGTGACGCTGATCGGCGCGAACGGCGCCGGCAAGTCGACGCTGATGATGACGATCTGCGGCAACCCGCGCGCCCGGGAAGGCAGGATCTTCTTCGAGGGCCGCGACATCACCGAACTGCCGACGCACGAGATCGCGCGGCTCCGGATCGCCCAGTCGCCGGAAGGACGCCGCATCTTCCCGCGCATGACCGTCCTCGAAAACCTGCAGATGGGTGCAGCCCTCGACAAGCTCGCCCATTTCGACGAGGACGTGGAGCGGATGTTCACGCTGTTCCCGCGCCTGAAGGAGCGCATCGGCCAGCGCGGCGGCACGCTTTCGGGCGGCGAGCAGCAGATGCTGGCGATCGCCCGCGCGCTGATGGCGCGGCCGAAGCTTCTGATGCTCGACGAGCCGTCGCTCGGCCTCGCGCCGCTGATCGTCAAGCAGATCTTCGACGTGATCGGCGAACTGAACCGGACGGAGGGCCTCACCGTCTTCCTGGTCGAACAGAACGCCTATCACGCGCTGAAACTCGCCCATCGCGGCTATGTGCTCGTGAACGGCGTCGTCACCATGTCGGGAACCGGCAAGGAGCTGTTGCAGAAGCCGGAGATCCGCGCCGCCTATCTGGAAGGCGGTGCGCATTGACCCGCTTCCAGTCCCGTTCCGCTGAAAGTGAGCATTCCTGATGTCGGGCATCCTCTATGAAGAAGCCTCGATGGTGACCTTCATCTTCGTCACCATCATCCTCGGCGGCGCCGGCGCCTGGATGACGGGGCGCGCCTGCGCCCTGACCTGGCGGCCCTATCCGATGCTGCTGTTCTACCTGCTGGTGCTGTCGTTCGGCGTCCGCTTCATCCATTTCTCGCTGTTCCAGGCGACGCTGCTGTCACTGCATTACTGGATCGTCGACGCCATCTTCGTGCTGGCCGTCGGCTCGATCGCCTATCGCTATACCCGCACCAATCAGATGGTGTCGCAATACTACTGGCTTTACGCAAAGTCCGGCCCGCTTTCGTGGCGGAGTTTGTGAACCTGTTCCCAAGGTCCAACAACGTCGAAAGGTTGATGCAAGACTGAATCCAGAATCCGGATGACAGCCTCAATGAAATCGGCAAGATAACCGATCAAGGCGACCCGTCATCCGCCGAAAGGGCGAAAGCCCACCTTCCAGATCCAACGGGAGACTTTGAATGAAGAAGAGCATCCTCTCGAGCCTGGCGTTCGCCGCGGGCTTGACGCTGGCCGGACTGGCCCATGCCGACGACATCAAGATTGCCGCCGCAGGCCCGCTGACCGGTCCGAACGCCGCCTTCGGCGCCCAGATCCAGAAGGGTACCGAGCAGGCCGTCGCCGACATCAACGCCGCCGGCGGCATCAACGGCAACAAGCTGGTCCTGTCGCTCGGCGACGACGTGTCCGATCCGAAGCAGGGCGTCTCGGTCGCCAACAAGTTCGTCGGCGACGGCGTGACCTACGTCGTCGGCCACTTCAACTCCGGCGTCTCGATCCCGGCCTCGGAAGTCTATGCCGAAAACGGCGTCTTCCAGATCTCGCCGGCCTCGACCAACCCGAAATTCACCGAGCGCGATCTCTGGAACACCTTCCGCACCTGCGGTCGTGACGACCAGCAGGGCGCAGTGGCCGGCAAATACATCGTCGACCACCTGAAGGACAAGAAGATCGCCATCATCCACGACAAGACCCCGTATGGTCAGGGCCTTGCCGACGAGACCAAGAAGGCCGCCAATGCCGGCGGTGTCACCGAGGTCCTGTATGAAGGCATCAATGTCGGCGACAAGGACTTCTCGGCCCTCATCTCCAAGATGAAGTCGGCCGGCGTCGAGGTCATCTATTACGGCGGCCTGCACCAGGAAGCCGGCCTCATCGTGCGCCAGGCTGCCGAGCAGGGCCTGAAGGCCGTGCTCTTCTCCGGCGACGGCATCACCGACCGCGAATTCGCTGCGATCGCCGGCCCGGCCGCCGACGGCACGCTGATGACCTTCGGTCCCGATCCGCGCCTGAACCCCGACGCCAAGGAAGTGGTCGACCGCTTCCGCGCTTCGGGCTTCGAGCCGGAAGCCTACACGCTCTACTCCTACGCAGCCGTCCAGATCATCGCCCAGGCGATCGAGAAGGCCGGCACGACCGACCCGCAGAAGGTCGCGGAAGTGGTGAAGACGGGCGGCCCGTGGAAGACGGTTCTCGGCCCGCTCTCCTTCGACAAGAAGGGCGACCGCACCACCGCCGACTACGTCGTCTACTCCTGGGTCAAGGATGCCGACGGCAAGCTGGACTACAAGCAGCTCTGATCGCGCCGCCTGAATGCGAAGCGCCCGCGTCTCCCGACGCGGGCGTTTTCTTTTGGTCCGCCGCCGGGCATGATCGCCCCATGCCCCGAAAAGGACGACCGATGTTCCGCGCCAACTGCCTGTCCGACCGCCTGCCCGCCCGTCTTGCCTGCTCTCTCGTCCTTTTCGCCGTCGTGGCGGCCGGCCCGGCCATCGCCGACATCCGCATCCTGGCGGTCGGGCCGATGACCGGCCCCTACCAGGCGCTCGGCAAGCAGATCCGATCCGGAGTCGAGACGGCGGTCGACGCGCTCAATGCGCGCGGCGGCATCCATGGTGAACGGATCAGCGTCGACATCGAGGATGACGCCTGCAAGGCCGACGCCGCCGTCGCCGCCGCCAACCGCGCCGTCGGCCGTGGCGACCAGCTCGTGGTCGGCCATGTCTGCGCCGAGACGGCAATCGCCGCCGGCGCCGTCTATGCCGCCAACAAGCTCCTCGCGATCACGCCGGCGGTCACCGCCAACCGCTACACCGACGAGCGCGGCGGGCCGACGCTCTTCCGCCTCGCCGCCCGCGACGACGCGCAGGCGCCAGCCGCCGGAACCTTCCTGGCCGAGCGCTTTGGCGGCAAGCGCATCGCCGTGCTCAATGACGGCTCGCCCTATGGCAAGCCGCTGGCCGAGGCGACGCGGCTCGCCATGAACGCTGCCGGCAAGCGCGAAGCCCGCCTCGACACGTTCGACCCCGGCGCCAAGGAATACAACGCTCTCGCCGACCGCCTTGTCGCCGACGCGATCGACGTGGTCTTCATCGGCGGCGATCCCGGCGACATCGCGCTGATCCTGAAGGCGCTGCGCGCCAGAGGCTCGCAGGCGGCCGTCATGGGCGGCGACTCGCTCGCCACCAGCGAATTCACCGGCGCGGCCGGCGACGCCGCCAACGGCACGCTCCTGACCTTCTTCACCGACTGGCGTCAGGCGCCCTCCGCGCAGGACGTCAGCGCCGCGCTTCGCACCGCAGGCGTCGAACCGCAGGGCTACGTGCTGCCCGCCTATGCCGCCGTGCAGCTCTGGGCCGAGGCGAGGCGGACGGGCGGATCGGCCGATGGCGAGGGTCTCGCCGCGACGATCGCCGGCGCCACCACGCCGACGGTGCTCGGCGCGATCGCCTTCGACGGCAAGGGCGACGCCCAGATCCCCGGCTTCGCCGTCTATCGCTGGCAGGACGGTCTGCTCGTCCCCGAGACGACGCCCTAGCGGAAACGCGTCGGGCTGAACGGGGCCGGGTCGACGAAGGGCATCTCGCGGGTGATCAGTTCGGCGAGCAGCCGGCCGGTGGCCGGGCCGAGCGTGAAGCCGAGATGGCCGTGGCCGAAATCGAGCCAGAGGCCGGGATGGCGCGGCGCCGGGCCGACGATCGGCATCGAATCCGGCAAGCAGGGCCGCGCCCCCATCCACGGCTCCGCCTCGATCGGTTCGCCGAGCGGGAACAGCGCCCGGACCTGCGGCAGGATCTTCTCGATCTGCACCGGCGTCGGCGGCGCGTCGCGGTCGTCGAACTCGATTCCCGAGGTGATCCGGTAGCCCTGCCGCATCGGCGTCAGCGCGTAGCCATGCGCGACATCGACGACCGGGCGCTCCAGCACGGCGTCGCCGCGCGGCTTGAAATGCAGGTGATAGCCGCGCTTGACGGCAAGCGGATAGCGGTAGCCGAGCGGCTTCAGCACATCCATCGCCCACGGGCCGAGCGCGACGACGACATCCGGCGCCGCCGCCTTGCGCTCGCCCATGTCGACGACCCAGAGATCGTTCTCGCGCCGCAGCGACAGCGCGTCGCCATGCGCGAAGGTGCCGCCCATCGCCTCGAACAGCCGCGCATAGGCCTTGGTAACGCCGCCGGGGCTCGCCACCGAGACCGTATCCGGCCAGAACACGGCGCGGGCGAACACCGGCGCGAGGTCAGGCTCGAGATCGGTAATCTCGTGATTGTCCAGGATCTCGTAACGCACGCCGAAGCGCTTCGCGAGGGCGAGATGCGCCTTGGTGTCGGCCTCGAAGCCGGCGATGCTGCGATAGCCCTTGATCCAGCCGGTGCCGCGGAAGAACTCGACCGCCCTGCCCTTGCCGGCCAGAACGCCATGCTCGCTCGCGGCATGGGCGAGGATCGGGTTCATCGCCTCGGCATAGGCATCGATGGCGCGCGGCGCCGATTCGGCGCGAAGCTTCAGCAGCCAGGGCGCAATCTTCGGCAGGAAGCGCCTGTTGTAGTGGAGCGCGGTTTCCTCGTTGCGGCCATACTTCCACAGCGCGCCGAACTGGCGCGGAAAGACGATCGGATAGAAGCCCTCACGCTCGATGACGCCGGCATTGCCATAGGACGTCGCCTCGCCAGGATCGCGCCTGTCGATCAGGGCGACAGTGCGGTTGCGCTTCTGCAGGTTGAGCGCGGCCGAGACGCCGACAATGCCTGCGCCGAGCACGATCGCATCGAACCGTTCCATCGCCTTGTCGCCGGGAATCGCTTTCGTCCTTTCCTTCGCTGGCGTGAGTTTGCCTGTCCGGAGCCGGGCGGGCAATTGCCGGGGCGCGATTGCCGTGTTACGGCCGAAACGGACCGTCCGGACCCGCCCTCAACGCCCCTCGAAGCTGAAAGCTTGCTATCATGGCCTCGCCTCTGCTGATCTCGCCGTCCATCCTCGCTTCGGACTTTTCCCGTCTCGGAGAGGAAGTACGCGCCATCGAGACGGGCGGCGCGGACTGGGTCCATCTCGACATCATGGATGGCCACTTCGTCCCCAACATCACCTTCGGCCCGCCGGTCGTGCGGGCGCTTCGGCCGCTGACCAAGGCCGTGTTCGACGTCCACCTGATGATCACGCCGGCCGACCCGTTCCTCGCGGAATTCGCGGAAGCGGGCGCCGATCTCATCACCGTGCATGCCGAAGCCGGCCCGCACCTGCACCGGTCGCTGCAGACCATCCGCCATCTTGGCAAGAAGGCCGGAGTCGCGCTCAATCCCTCGACGCCCGAGAGCGCCATCGCCTATGTGCTCGACATGATCGACCTCGTGCTGGTGATGAGCGTCAATCCGGGCTTCGGTGGCCAGACCTTCATCCCGGAGTCGATCGACAAGGTCGCCCGCGTCAAGGCGATGATCGGCGACCGCCCCATCCATATCGAGGTCGATGGCGGCGTCGCGCCGGATACCGCTCCGGCCCTGGTCAAGGCGGGCGCCGACGTGCTCGTCGCGGGCTCCTCCGTCTTCAAGGGCGGCAGCGCCGCTGTCGCCGGCAACATCCGGGCAATCCGCGACGCCGTCGCGCGCGGCTGATCGCGCGCCTCCGAGCCTCCAGCAGAAAGACCGGACCATGCGCAACCTCGCCCTCGCCGCCTGCCTGATCTCCGGAGCCCTCGCCGCCTCCGCGCCGACCGCGGCGATGGCGGGCGATTTCGCCGAGCGCTCGATACTCGGCTTCTCGCCGGATGGCGGCCGATTCGCCTTCGAGGAATTCGGCATCCAGGACGGCTCCGGCTTCCCCTATTCCAACATCTTCGTGCTCGACACGGCTCGGGACAGCTGGGTCGCCGGCACGCCGGTCCGCGTCCGCCTGGACGATGAGACGGCCGGCATCGCCGCAGCGCGCGCCGACGCGCGCAAGAGGGCCGGCGACCATCTCGCGGGCCTCGATCAGCCGGGCACGCTGCTCGCCTCCAATCCGATCACCGAGAGTGGCCGCGATCCCTATTCGATCGCGTTTCGCCGCCACCCGAAGCAGCAGCTCGACGGACCGGAGCTCCAACTGAAGCTCGAGACGATCCCGCTCGACGCGCCGAACAATGACGACCCGGACTACAAGACCCAGGGTTTCCGCCTGATCCTGCAGGACGAGCGCGGCGACACCGTGCTGCATGAGGACAAGTCGCTACCGGCCAGCCGCGGCACGGCGCTCGACTATCGCATCAACGACGTCGTCATCTACCAGCGCTTCGGCCAGCCGGCGACGCTGATCGCGCTGGTCATGGTGCTGACGCGCGGCTTCGAGGGCCCGGATGGCCGCTACATGGCGGTGACGGCGCAGCTTCCCTGATACGCCTTTCGTCGGAACGCCTCCTCTGCCCGGCCGTTGAACCCGCGGGGCCGGTAAGGAGTATTTTCCATGACGACAAGACCGACAATGCCGACGGGTGCGCGAAGTCAGCCGTTTCGGCTGGCGATGTTCGGCCTCGCGGCCTGCGCCTTCGGCATTCTGGCCGTTCCTTCGGCGACATTGGCGGGCAACATCGTCGTCGCCGAGGATATCGAGGTTCCACCGCCGCCTGGCGCCGTGGATGAGCCACCACCCCCGCCGCCGCCCGGCTGCACCGAGACGACAATCCAGACGCAGGACGAAACCGGCACGACCACGGAACGACGCACGGACTGCGCGCCACCGCCGCCGCCGGACGGCTATGCCGACCCGGACGAGCCGCCGCCGCCTCCCCCACCGCTCGATTAGGCAGGCAATCGGGTTGTTCGGGCCCTCGTGCTCTGTTAGACCCCCGGTCGAAACCATGAGGGCCCGCCTATGATCCCGCGCTACTCGCGCCCCGAAATGACGGCGATCTGGTCGCCGGAGACCAAGTTCCGCATCTGGTTCGAGATCGAGGCGCACGCGCTCGACGCGCTGGCCGAGATCGGCACCATCCCGAAATCGGCGGCCAAGACCGTCTGGGAAAAGGGCGGCGCGGCGACGTTCGACATCGACCGGATCGACGAGATCGAGCGCGTCACCAAGCATGACGTCATCGCCTTCCTGACGCATCTGGCCGAGATCGTCGGCGAGGAAGCCCGCTTCGTGCACCAGGGCATGACATCGTCCGACGTGCTCGACACCTGCTTCAACATCCAGCTGGTGCGCGCCGCCGACCTCTTGATCGCCGATGTCGACAAGCTGCTCGCCGCCCTGAAGCGTCGTGCCTTCGAGCACAAGAACACGGTCACCATCGGCCGCAGCCATGGCATCCATGCCGAGCCGATCACCTTCGGCATGAAGCTCGCCCAGGCCTATGCCGAGTTCGACCGCTGCCGCGCCCGCCTGGTCGCCGCCCGCGCCGAGGTCGCCACCTGCGCCATTTCCGGCGCCGTCGGCTCCTTCGCCAACATCGATCCGCGCGTCGAGGAGCATGTCGCCGAGAAACTCGGCCTCGTGCCGGAGCCGGTCTCGACCCAGGTCATCCCGCGCGACCGCCACGCGATGTATTTCGCGACGCTCGGCGTCGTCGCCTCGTCGATCGAGCGCCTCGCCACCGAGATCCGCCATCTGCAGCGCACCGAAGTGCTCGAGGCCGAGGAGTATTTCTCCCCCGGCCAGAAGGGCTCGTCGGCGATGCCGCACAAGCGCAACCCGGTCCTAACCGAGAACCTGACCGGCCTCGCCCGGCTGGTGCGCGGCATGGCGGTGCCGGCGATGGAGAACGTCGCCCTCTGGCACGAACGCGACATCTCGCACTCCTCGGTCGAGCGCATGATCGGCCCGGACGCGACAGTGACGCTCGACTTCGCGCTCAACCGCCTCACCGGCGTGATCGACAAGCTGCTCGTCTATCCCGAGAACATGCAGAAGAACCTCGACCGCCTCGGCGGCCTGGTCCATTCGCAGCGCGTTCTCCTCGCGCTGACCCAGAAGGGCGCCTCGCGCGAGGATGCCTACAGCCTCGTCCAGCGCAACGCGATGAAGGTCTGGGAACAGGGCGCGGACTTCCTGACCGAGCTCAAGGCCGACCCGGACGTGACGGCGCTGCTGTCGGATGCGGAGATCGAGGAGAAGTTCGACCTCGGCTACCACACCAAGCACATCGACACGATCTTCCGCCGCGTCTTCGGCGAGGCGTAAGGATCGGCAAGACGAAGCTTTGAGCTTTTGACAGGCGCCCTTATCTCTAGGGCGCCTGTTTTCGTTTCACCGCCATGAAGCTTGAGGTTCCAGCATGCCCTCCCCGCTCTACGACATTCCCGTCAACCGCATCGATGGCAGCCAGGCGTCGCTCGGCGACTATGCCGGCCGCGTCCTGCTCGTCGTCAACGTCGCATCGAAATGCGGGCTGACGCCGCAATATGACGGGCTGGAGGCCCTCTACCGGACCTACAAGGACAAGGGTCTGACGGTCGTCGGCTTCCCCGCCAACAACTTCATGGGCCAGGAGCCGGGCAGCAACGAGGAGATCCAGGAATTCTGCCGCCTGACCTATGGCGTCGATTTCCCGATGTTCGCCAAGATCTCGGTCAAGGGCGAGGATCGCCACCCGCTCTATGACGCGCTGGCCGGCGACGAGGATGTCAGCTGGAACTTCGAGAAGTTCCTGATCGGCCGCGACGGACATGTCGCCGCGCGCTTCGCGCCTAAGACCGAACCGACCGATCCGGCGGTCGTCTCCGCCATCGAGACGGAGCTCTCGAAGGCCTGACGCAGAGAAACCGAAGCAAAAAAGCCGCCCCGGGGGGCGGCTTTCTTGGGCGTCATGAAGGGGACAGGCCCGACGAGCGCGCTGCGCCGTGCAAGGATCAGTGCTCGCCGTTGTAGAGGATGCCGGCGCGATAGACGAAGCCGGCAATGGCAGCGCCGATGAACGGCGCCACGATGAACAGCCAGAGCTGCGACAGCGCCGCGCCGCCGACGAACAACGCCGGGCCGAGGCTGCGCGCCGGATTGACCGAAGTACCAGTGATGTTGATGCCGACGATATGGATCATCGTCAGCGTCAGGCCGATCGCGAGGCCGGCAAAGGCGTGCGTGACCAGCTTGTGCGTGACGCCGAGGATGACGACCAGGAAGATGAAGGTCGCGACCACTTCGAAGAGGAAGGCCGAGGTGACGTTGTAGCCGCCGCCATATCCGGGCCCCCAGCCATTGGTGCCCATGCCGCCATCCCAGCCTTCCGCCTTGCCCTTCATGATCAGGTAGAGCACCAGCGCGCCGACGATGGCGCCGAGTACCTGGGCAATCACATAGGTGATGAAGTCGCCGACGGACATGCGGCCGGCGACAAGAGCGCCGAGGCTGACGGCGGGATTGACGTGGCAACCGGAAATCGGGCCGATCGCATAGGCCATGGCGACGATGGCGAGGCCGAAGGAGAAGGCGATGCCGAGCACACCGACCGTATTGGCGGCGGCAATGGCAGGCCCTGCGACAACGGCGGCGCCGCAGCCGAACAGGACGAGCGTAAAGGTTCCGATGAACTCCGCGATGGCTTTTTGCATGAGAAATTTCCCCGAAACAGTCGAATCACTGCCGGGAAACGGTACGCCCGATCTTCAACTTAAAATAGTGCCGGCTTTACTCGGCTTTCGCTTCGGCAAGCATCGTCGTCGCGCCGAGGCGGAAATACATGCCATCGGTGCCGAGCGCGATCAGGTCATAGCCGAGCTTGCGGTAGTGCCGCGCCTGCTCTCCGGTGATGGCGAAGATGCCGGCGAGCTTGCCGGCCGCATGGGCGCGGGCGAGGATGTCGGCCGCCGCGGCCTGGTTGTCGGCGCGCATCGGATCGACGCTGGCGCCATCCGATAGCGCGATCGAAAGATCCGACGGGCCGATGAACACGGCATCGATGCCTGGAACGGCGAGGATTTCGTCCAGCGCCTGTAGCGCGGCCCGCGTCTCGATCATCGCGAAGGTGAGCGTGGCGGCGTTGGTATCGCGCAGAAAGGCGGCGCCGTCGGAAACGCCGGAAAGCTGCATCGCCCGTACGGGGCCCCAGCTGCGCTCGCCGAGCGGCGGATACTTGGCGGCGGTGGCGAAGGCGCGGGCATCCTCGGCCGAATTGATCATCGGCGCGATGATGGCGCTGGCGCCCATGTCGAGCGCGCGGCTGGCCATGGCGAAGTCGCCGACGGGAATGCGGACGATGGCGGGAACGCCGGCCAGCGCGACGGCGCCGATGCCGCGCATCACGCTGACGGGATCATGCAGGCCGTGCTGCATGTCGAGCGTCACGCAGTCGAACCCGGCGCGCGCCGCGCTTTCGGCGATCAGCGGCTCGGGTGTCGCGATCCAGGCGGTCAGGCAGGCGCCGCGCGACCGGAGCACCGAAACGAGGGAAGGCATCGCCATGTTCAGGTGCTCCGGAGGCTTTTGGAAAAAGGCTCAGCCTTCGGTCTTCAACTGCTCGACCGCCTGGGCCAGCAGTTCGTTCATGGTGCGACGGATCTGGTGGTCCGACTCGGCGACGCCGGCGGCGTCGAAATCGGCGCGCAGCTTGCGGAAGACGTCTTCATCGCCGGCTTCCTCGAAATCCGCCGCGACCACGTCGGAGGCATAGGCCTCCGCCTCGACGCCCGACTTGCCCAGGAGGGCAGCCGCCCAGATGCCGAGCTGGCGGTTGCGCCGCGCCACGGCCTTGAACCGAGTCGCCTCGTCCAGGGCGAACTGGCTCTCAAAAGCGTTCTTGCGCTGGTCGAACGTCGTCATAGGCGGTCTCTCCACTTGGTCAACTTGTTGGCCAGGGCCATGATATGGGCCTTGCATATCGCCGTCGCCACCCCAAATCAATGACAGCACCGAATGGGAAGAGGCGGCTGAAAGCGCTCAAAGCGCCGCATCTATCCGTCATTGTGAAATGACGAGTGATCGAGTAGGTTCACGCCGCGCAAGCGACCTCCTCGAGAGTCGGTTGGCTGAGCTTCGCCGCGGCGAATCCCTGTACATTGGAACCCCGGCTATATGGATTTCCTCAAACCACGGTATGTGCCCATGAACCGTCGTCGGCGCATCTATGAAGGCAAGGGCAAGATCCTTTTCGAAGGACCGGAGCCCGGGACTCTGATCCAGTTCTTCAAGGACGATGCGACTGCCTTCAATAACAAGAAGCATGAGGTCGTTGACGGAAAAGGCGTGTTGAACAACCGCATTTCCGAGCACATCTTCACGCATCTGAACCGGATGGGCATCCCGACGCATTTCATCCGTCGGTTGAACATGCGCGAACAGCTGATCCGCGAAGTCGAGATCATCCCGCTCGAGGTCGTCGTCCGCAACGTCGCGGCCGGCTCGCTGGCCAAGCGCCTCGGCCTCGAGGAAGGCACGGTCCTGCCGCGCTCGATCATCGAGTTCTACTACAAGGCCGACGCGCTCGACGACCCGATGGTGTCGGAAGAGCACATCACCGCCTTCGGCTGGGCGACCCCGCAGGAAATCGATGACATCATGGCGCTCGCCATCCGCGTCAACGACTTCCTCTCCGGCCTGTTCCTGGGCGCCGGCATCCAGCTCGTCGATTTCAAGATCGAGTGCGGACGCCTCTGGGAAGCCGACATGATGCGGATCGTCGTCGCCGACGAGATCTCGCCCGATTCGTGCCGGCTCTGGGACGTTGCGACCCAGAACAAGCTCGACAAGGACCGCTTCCGCCGCGACATGGGCGGCCTCGTCGAGGCCTACCAGGAAGTGGCGCGCCGTCTCGGCATCCTGACAGAAGAGCAGGAGCGGCCGCAGGGCGGCGGGCCTGTGCTCGTTCAGTAAGTACCCGTTCATGGCAACGGCCGCCGCGAGGCGGCCGTTTGCATTTCTGGATCCATCCCCCACTGGAGTAACCGATGAAGGCCCGCGTCACCGTCACCTTGAAGAACGGCGTTCTGGATCCCCAGGGCAAGGCCATCGAAGGCGCGCTCGGCGCGCTGGGCTTTGCCGGCATCGGCAGCGTCCGCCAGGGCAAGGTGTTCGACATCGAGGTCGAATCGACCGACGCCGCCAAGGCGAAGACCGAGCTCGAGGCCATGGCCGCCAAGCTTCTGGCCAACACCGTCATCGAGAATTACCGGGTCGAGATCGTCGACTGAGCCGCGAGGGACACCACCGATGAAATCCGCCGTCGTCGTATTCCCAGGCTCCAATCGCGAACGCGACATGGTCGCCGCCATCGACAAGATCACCGGCCACCGCCCCGTCACCGTCTGGCACGGCGATCATGACCTGCCCAAGGTCGACCTGATCGTCATTCCCGGCGGCTTCTCCTATGGCGACTACCTGCGCTCCGGCGCCATCGCCGCGCGCGAGCCGATCATGGCCGCCATCGCCCGCGAGGCCGCACGCGGCGTCGCCGTGCTCGGCGTCTGCAACGGCTTCCAGATCCTGTGCGAGGCCGGCCTGCTGCCGGGCGTGCTGATGCGCAATGCCGGGCTCAAGTTCATCTGCAAGGAAGTCGAGCTCCGCGTCGAGACCACGGCGAGCCAGTTCACCCGCGGCTACGCCAAGGGACAGGTCATTCGCTCTCCCGTCGCCCATGGCGACGGCAACTACCGCACCGACGACGAAACGCTGGCCCGCCTCAAGGGCGAAGACCGCGTCGCCTTCCGCTATGTCGACAATCCGAACGGCTCGGTCGACGACATCGCCGGCATCCTGTCGGAGAAGCGCAACATCCTCGGCATGATGCCGCATCCCGAGAACCTGATCGAACCGCTGAACGGCGGCACCGACGGACGGCCGCTGTTCGAAGCGGCGCTCGCCGCCGTCGCCTGACCTTCGCCAGACTGATCCCGACAGCCACGTCCAGACCGTTTCCCGGTCCGCGCCCTGATTGACCTGAGGTTTCCGTGCTCCAGAACGACACGCCGATCACGCCCGAGCTCATCGCCAGCCATGGCCTCAAGCCCGACGAATATCAGCGCATCCTTGATCTGATCGGCCGGGAGCCCACCCTGACGGAGCTGGGCATCTTCTCGGCGATGTGGAACGAACACTGTTCCTACAAGTCGTCGAAGAAGTGGCTGCGCACCCTGCCGACGACCGGCCCGCGCGTCATCTGCGGCCCCGGCGAGAACGCCGGCGTCGTCGACATCGACGACGGCCAGGCGATCATCTTCAAGATGGAAAGCCACAACCACCCGTCCTTCATCGAGCCCTACCAGGGCGCGGCGACGGGCGTCGGCGGCATTCTGCGCGACGTCTTCACCATGGGCGCCCGCCCGGTCGCGGCCATGAACGCGCTGCGCTTCGGCTCGCCGGACCATCCGAAGACCCGCCATCTCGTCTCCGGCGTCGTCTCCGGTGTCGGCGGCTATGGCAATTCCTTCGGCGTGCCGACGGTCGGCGGCGAGGTGAACTTCCATTCCCGCTACAACGGCAACATCCTCGTCAACGCCTTTGCCGCCGGCCTCGCCGACGCCGACAAGATCTTCTATTCGAAGGCGGAAGGCGTCGGCCTGCCGGTCGTTTATCTCGGCTCCAAGACCGGCCGCGACGGCGTCGGCGGCGCCACCATGGCCTCTGCCGAATTTGACGAATCGATCGAGGAGAAGCGCCCGACCGTGCAGGTCGGCGACCCCTTCGGCGAGAAGCTGCTGCTGGAAGCCTGCCTGGAATTGATGAAGACCGGCGCCGTCATCGCCATCCAGGACATGGGCGCCGCCGGCCTCACCTGCTCGGCCGTCGAGATGGGCGCCAAGGGCGACCTCGGCATCGAGCTGGACCTCGACAAGGTGCCCTGCCGCGAAGCCAACATGACGGCCTACGAGATGATGCTCTCGGAAAGCCAGGAGCGCATGCTGATGGTGCTGCGCCCCGAGCAGGAGAAGGAAGCCGAGGCGATCTTCCACAAATGGGGCCTCGACTTCGCCATCGTCGGCTGGACCACGGACGACCTGCGCTTCCGCATCCTGCACAAGGGCGCCGTCGTCGCCGACCTGCCGATCAAGGAACTGGGCGACCAGGCGCCGGAATATGATCGTCCCTTCGTGCGCCGTCCGGTTCCGGCCGCGATCGAGGCCGCCGACGTCGCCGCGCCGAACGACTATGCCGAGGCGCTGCTGAAGCTCGTCTCCTCGCCCGACATGGCCTCGCGCCGCTGGGTCTGGGAGCAATACGACCACCTGATTCAGGGCAACACCGCGCAAAAGCCGGGCGGCGACGCCGCCGTCATCCGCGTCGAGGGCCATGACAGCAAGGGCCTCGCCTTCTCGCTCGACGTTTCCCCGCGCTATTGCGAGGCCGATCCGTTCGAGGGCGGCAAGCAGGCGATCGCCGAATGCTGGCGCAACCTCACCGCCGTCGGCGCCGAGCCGCTGGCCGCCACCGACAACCTGAACTTCGGCAATCCGGAAAAGCCGGAGATCATGGGCCAGTTCGTCGGCGCCATCGAGGGCATCGGCGCCGCCTGCCGCGCGCTCGACTTCCCGATCGTCTCCGGCAACGTCTCGCTCTACAACGAAACCAACGGCGTCGGCATCCTGCCGACCCCCGCCATCGGCGGCGTCGGCCTGCTGCCGGACATCGACGTCATGGCGACCGTCGCCTTCAAGTCGGCCGGCGACGTCATCGTCCAGATCGGTCGCGACGGCGGCCATCTCGGCCAGTCGATCTATCTGCGCGAGATCCTCGGCCGCGAGGAAGGCGCTCCCCCGCCGGTCGACCTCGCCGAGGAACGCCGCGTCGGCGACTTTGTTCGCGGCGTCATCCGCAATCGACTCGTCACCGCCTGCCACGACATTTCCGATGGCGGCCTGCTCGCCGCCCTCGCCGAGATGGCGATGGCGCGCGGCATCGGCGCTTCGGTCACGCTTCCCGAAAGCGCGGCGACGCCGCACGGCTTCCTGTTCGGCGAGGACCAGGCCCGCTACGTCTTGACCGTGGCGCCTTCGGTGCTCGATGCCGTCACGGCGGCGGCGGCGGAGGCCGGCGTCGAGGCCCGCGTGCTCGGCACGGTCGGCGGCGAGGTGTTGGATGTCGAGGGCCTCGCCACCATATCTGTTGCAAAGCTGAAGCAGGGCCACGAGAATTGGTTCCCTGAGTTCATGGCCGTCGCCGACTGACCGGCGGCGGACCCGGCCCATCTTCGCGCATGCAGCATCGTTTTGCGCGAAGCATGCGCTGCGGAGCAAATCGAAGGAGCCTTTCGCCGTTTCGAGGAACGTGACAGGCTCCAAGGAAGACGGCTGAGGGGATAGACTGATGGCAATGGACGCGCGCGACATTGAGGCTCTGATCAAGGAGGCTCTTCCGGACGCGACGGTCACGATCCGCGATCTCGCGGGCGACGGTGACCATTATGCTGCCGAAGTTGTGTCCGAGGCTTTTCGCGGAAAGAACCGCGTGCAGCAGCACCAGATGATTTATGCTGCGCTCAAGGGAAACATGGGCGGCGTCCTGCATGCGCTGGCCCTGCAGACCAGCGCACCGGAATAGGATCGGCCGGCGGCCGGCAAAAAGGAAATAGTTGAGATGAGCGATATCCACGCCCTTATCCAGAACGAAGTCAGCTCCAACGACGTCGTGCTCTTCATGAAGGGCACCCCCGCCTTTCCGCAGTGCGGCTTCTCCGGCCAGGTCGTTCAGATCCTCGATTTCCTCGGCGTCGACTACAAGGGCATCAACGTGCTCGCCGACGCGGAAATCCGCCAGGGCATCAAGGACTTCTCCAACTGGCCGACAATCCCGCAGCTCTACGTGAAGGGCGAATTCGTCGGCGGCTGCGACATCGTCCGCGAGATGTTCCAGGCCGGCGAACTGCAGACCTTCCTGACCGAGAAGGGCATCACGGTCGCCAAGTCGGCCTGATTTGGGCTTCTGCTTTCCTGTCGAAGGCGAGCGCGCTCCGCGCTCGCCTTTTTTCATGCCCTAAGGCCGCCCAAAAGCGGGGAGAGGGGCGCGCCAGTCCGCAAAAGCTTCCTGCTCCGAAGTCGAACGCAGAAGACAACTTCGATATTTTGAATTCATCGCGGCGCGGTGACGGCGCTCGAAGCGAACGCCGATAGGCCCGATCAGATCTCCTCTCCCCGGGGAACCTAATCCTCGCGACATCGTTGGTATCCATCAGAGCAAATCGTCGATTGACCTCTCCCCCGGCGCGTCCAGGGGAACCGATCGACTCGCTCTTGGCAGAAGGATTGGAACGATGTTGAAGCGTACGAAAGCTATGCTGAGATCCGGCCTCGCCATTGCTGTCTTCGCGGCCTCGATCGTCGCGCTCGGAACGCCCGCCCAGGCCGCGGGCCCCGCCGGCGACGGTTCTTTTCAGGTCGCCGACAACTGGAACGGCAATCGCTGGCACGGCGGCGGCAATGACTGGCGCTGGCGCCACGGCAACCGCTGGCACGGCGGCGGCTGGCACGGCGGTTACTATTATGGCGACAACTGGGGCGGCGCTGCCGCCGCAGCCGGCATCATGGGCCTCGCCACCGGCGCCATCATCGCCAACTCCGCGAACCAGCCGCGCTACTACGAAGGCGGCTACGGCGGCGACTACGTTGCCTACTGCGCCAGCCGCTATCGTACCTTCGATCCCCGGACCGGCACCTATGTCGGCTTCGACGGCTATCGACACCGCTGCATGATGCCGTAGCCACGACGTCTTCAGAAAGGGCGGCGCGCAGGCGCCGCCTTTTCTGTCGCGCGCTGGCTGGCGCTTGGGGCCAGCGGATGGTTAACGGAAATTAACCAATTGGAAAGTTGGTTTCGGCCCGGAAGTGATTAGGTCATCCCCGACGGAGGGCGGCGCGTGCGACCGAAGGATCGCCTCGCCAATCCAGGAGTTCCGTCATGATCACCGAGATGAAGTCCATCCTGCATATCGGCGCAATCGCTGCCATCCTGGGCATCGGCACGATCGGCGTCTCGGCGCCCGCGCTCGCGCGCGGCCATCACAACATCGAAGACAGCGGCAGCCACGGTGGCGGCGGCTGGTCCAGCGGCTGGTCCGGGGGCCACGGTGGCAGCACAGGTCCGACCATGGCCAGCGCCTGGTCGACGGGCGGCATGTCGGGCGGCTGGTCCGGCGGCCATCCCGGCAACGGCTGGTGGGGCGGCGGCTCCGGCGGCAGCTGGTCCGACGGTCACGACCACGACCACAACCACCACCATCATCACCCCGGCAATCCCGGCGTGCCTATCCTGCCGCTCGGCCTGCTCGCCGGCTACAACCAGCAGGGCTCCAGCTATTCCAATGAGGAGTACAGCTACGACTACGCGCCCTGCGCCTATCCGCATCACTACAGCTATCTCGGCTATCGGAACGTCTGCGCCATCCCGTAGACATCCGCTGTCCGAACCGTCGCAAGCAGCGCGCTCCGGCGCGCTGCTTTTTCGCACTCGGAGATGCGGCATCGCCAGCAACGTATACTAACAGAAATATTGATGGCGGATGACAAATCGTCGTTCATGAACCAGTTTTAACCGAGACGTCATGACCTCTTTTTCAGGTATTGGAAATCCGTTTTTCAGGGTCCCAACCTAGATTCATCGGTGACGGAGGGCGATGATCTGGAGCAGTTCCAGATCATCAACCGAGGAGAACCATGATGATCAGGACCATGAAGACCATGCTGCATGTCGGCGCCATCGGACTCATGCTGAGCGTCGGCGCCATGGGCGGCGCAAACCTCGCCTTCGCGAACAATGATCACGGCAGCCATGGCGGCGGCTCGAGCCTTTCAGGCGGCAGCGGCTGGCATGGCGGCAGCGGCGGCATGAGTGGCGGTTTGCACAGCGGCGGTAGCGGCGATCACCACCATCCGATCGGCGTGGTCCGGGGCGGACTGCTCTTCGGTCCGGCCGTCTCCGGATCGGGCGGCACGGAGTTCGATGATTCCGGCCTGCCGGTGACATGCGGCCACACCTATACAGCCCACGGCGCCATCGGCCCGCGCACCTGCGTGGCGACCGGCTACTGATGGCGAACAAAACCTCTCAGGGCGCGGCTCCGGCCGCGCCCTGCGCATGAGCGGCCATCGGCGCGCGGATCGCCCGTTGGCCTAGCGCTGCCCCGCGAGGCTCCCGAAATCGAATAGGTTCCGGTCCAGGAGATGCGACGGGTTGGCCTTGCCGAGCGCCCGCAGCATGATCTCCTTGCGGCCGGGCGTCTGCTTCTCCCAATCGGCCAGCATCTGCTTGACGACGTTGCGCTGCAGGCCTTCCTGCGAGCCGCAGAGGTCGCAGGGGATGATCGGGAACTGCATCGCCGTCGCGAAGCGGGCGATGTCGTCCTCCGCCGCATAGGCGAGCGGCCGCAGCACCAGCCGGTCGCCCTCCTCGTTCAGCAGCTTCGGCGGCATCGAGGCGAGCTTGCCGCCATGGAACAGGTTCAGGAAGAACGTCTCGAGAATGTCCTCGCGGTGATGGCCGAGCACCACGGCCTGGCATCCCTCCTCCCGCGCGATCCGGTAGAGATGGCCGCGCCGCAGCCGCGAGCAGAGCGCGCAATAGGTCTTGCTGGGTTCGATCTTCGAGGTGACGATCGAATAGGTGTCCTGGCGCTCGATCCGGTGCGGCACGCCGAGTTCGGTCAGGTAGTTGGGCAGGATCTCGGCCGGGAAGCCCGGCTGCGCCTGGTCGAGATTGCAGGCGAGCAGGTCGACCGGCAGCATGCCGCGCCATTTGAGGTCGAGCAGCAGCGCCAGCAGCGTGTAGCTGTCCTTGCCGCCCGACAGGCAGACCAGCCAGCGGTCACCGGGCCGCACCATGGCGAAATCGTCGAGCGCCTGCCGCACCTGCCGGATCAGCCGCTTGCGCAGCTTGCCGAACTCGACCGTGTCCGGTCCCTTGCGGAACATCGGATGGCAGGCGTCGCCGCCCTCCGCCTCCAGCGGGTCCGAGGCCGCGATGCGGCGGGCGATGTCGAGCAGTTCGGTCATGGTCTTGGTTCCGGCGTTCGCGCCTTGATGCCGCGTCCCGCGCCGCCCGGCAAGCCCAAACGCCCGCGACCCTATCGCCGGCGGGTCAGATTGACGATCAGCACGCCGCCGATCGCCATGGCGCCGCCGAGCAGGCCGAGCGGCGACGGCACCTCGCCGAGCCAGAGATAGCCGATCAGCGTCGCCGTCGGCGCGATGCAATAGAGGAAGTTGGAGGCCCGCGACGCCGGGAAGCGCTTCAGCGCGATCGCCCAGGTCAGGTAGCCGATCACCGTCGGCAGCACGACGAGATAGGCGATGGACCAGATGACGGCGGGCGGCGACTGTTTCAGCGCGGCGAGCGTATCGGGGATCGCCAGGGTTAACGGAAGGCTACCAAGAAGCAGCACCCAGGCGGTGACGGCGAGCGCCGGCATGCGCCCGAGCAGCGGCTTCTGCAGGATGGTAGAGATCGAGGTGCAGAACGCGGCGCCGAGGATCAGCAGCGCGCCGATATTGAGCCCGAAGCCGTCGCCGCTGCCATAGGCGATCAGCCCGACGCCGAGAAACGACACCAGCGTGCCGAGCCAGCCGCCGAGCCCGAACCGCTCGCCGAGCAGCGGCACCGCAATCAGCGCGACGATGATCGGGTTGATCTGGATGATGAACGAAGCGGGGCCCGCGGGAATCGTCTGCTCGCCGGTGTTGAGCAGCACGGCATAGGCAGAGATGAAGAGCACACCGATCACCAGCAGCCGCACGAAGTCCTTGCGCGAGGGCAGCGGCGGCCGGGCGACCAGCAGATAGAGGCCGGCAGGGACGGCGGCGGAAAGATAGCGGGCAGCGGCGAGTTCGACCGGCGTCAGCGCCGTCAGGCCAACCCGGATGGCAGCGAAGGCCGAGGCCCAGCCGATGATCGTCGTGGCGATGGCGGCGAGGCCGACGAGATCGGTGGTGCGCCGCTTGTCGATGGCGATTTCGGTCATGCCGCCTCCCCTTCGCCGGAAACGTCCTTGATACGCCGCCGCATCGGCAATCCGAAGCTCCGAAATGCCCGCAAGCGAAGCAAAAAAGAAAAGGCCGCCCGGAGGCGGCCTTTTCCAGAACTCGATCGTGCCGACGGATCAGCGCGAATAGAATTCGACGACGAGGTTCGGTTCCATCTGGACCGGGTACGGCACATCGGCGAGAGCCGGGATGCGCGCGAACTTGGCGGTCATCTTGTGATGGTCGACTTCGATGTAGTCGGGAACGTCACGCTCGGCGAGCTGGGTCGCCTCGAGGACGATCGTCAGCTGACGCGAAGCTTCCTTGACCTCGATCACATCGCCAACCTTCGCCTGGTAGGACGGAATGTTGACGCGGCGGCCGTTGACCTTGATGTGGCCGTGCGAGATGAACTGGCGCGCGGCGAACACGGTCGGGACGAACTTGGCACGATACACGATCGCGTCCAGACGGGTCTCGAGGAGACCGATCAGGTTCTCCGACGAATCGCCCTTGCGGCGGGTCGCATCGGCGTAGATCTTCCGGAACTGCTTCTCGGAGATGTTGCCGTAGTAGCCCTTGAGCTTCTGCTTGGCGCGGAGCTGGGTGCCGTAATCGGAAACCTTGCCCTTGCGGCGCTGGCCATGCTGGCCGGGGCCGTATTCGCGCTTGTTGACCGGAGACTTGGGGCGACCCCAGAGGTTTTCGCCAAGACGGCGGTCAATCTTGTGTTTGGACGAAGCACGCTTCGACATCGCATATCCCTTGGATACGAGTTACAGGGACACGTGCCCTCCTCTGCCGGTTCTAAGGCCGGCCGACAGGAAACCCAGAGGCTTCCGCGGGTGCGTGAAATACCGCGCCGGCCCGGAAGGACCAGCACGATGCGCGGGGTGTAGAGGAGAAGCCGGGGCGAGTCAAATGCCGAAGCCCCGTTAGCCGCCTCAGGTGGCTGACATCAGCAGCCCGCCCTCGACCCTGAGCGCCGCGCCATTGGTGGCGGCGCCGAGCGGGCTCGCGACATAGGCGACCAGCGCCGCGATCTCCTTCGGATCGATCATCCGCTGCAACAGCGACGACGAGCGATAGAGCCGGAAGAATTCCTTCTCCAGATCCGCCTCGCTGCCCGGATTGCCGGGGAACACCGAGCGCAGGAAATCGCCGATGCCGGCCGACCGCGTCGGTCCCGGCAGGACCGAGTTGACGGTCACGGCGGTTCCCTTGGTCAGTTCGGCCAGCCCGCGCGCGACCGACAGTTGCGCCGTCTTGGTCATGCCGTAGTGGATCATGTCCGAGGGAATCTGCAGCGCCGACTCGCTGGAGACAAAGATGATCCGCCCCCAGTTGCGCTCCAGCATGGCCGGGAAATAGTGCCGCGCGAGGCGAATGCCGCTCACCACGTTGACATCGAAGAAGTGCAGCCAGTCCGCATCCGTGATCTCGGCGAAGGGCTTCACTTCATAGATGCCGAGATTGTTGACCAGAATATCGACCGAGGGCACGGCGCTGGTCAGCGCAGCCGCGCCTTCGGCGGTCGCCACATCCGCGACGATACCGCGCGCGGCGCCGATCTCCTGCACGGTCTTCTCGACCGTCTCGGCCGAACGACCCGTGACGATGACGGCAGCCCCCTCTTCGGCGAGCGTCCGGGCGATCGCCAGGCCGATGCCGCCGGTCGATCCCGTCACCAGCGCCGTCTTGTTCGACAGTCCGAGGTCCATTCCGATCTCCTGATCTTGCGGCCATGCCGCTCCAAGCCGTTGAGGAACATCTATGGATTCTCGACGGAACGGGCAGACGCCGCCAAGGTGCGGCGGATATCCGCCTCCCAATCCGTCAGCACTTCCATGATCTCGATGGAATCGTCAGGCCTCGGCGAAGGTCGCTCGGCCGTCTTCAGGCCGGCTGCGAGGCTACGCTCGACCATGCGGACCTGATGCAGGAAGGCATCCCCGTCGCTCTCGACGACGATCTCCTCGATCGTCCCGTCGAAGCCGGTGAAGAGCAGCCGGCCGGCACCCGCCTGCGGCAGCCAGGGACTGTCGAGGAAGCGCAGGCTGCCCCGGTCGCCGACGACGATGAATTCCGGATACATGCCGTATGTCTCGGCCGTCTGGACGGTGGCGAGGATGCCGTTTTCGAAACGCACGGCCAGCGCCGCCTCGCTGACATTGCCGTCATGCGCCGAGATCGTGCCGGTGCCGGTCTGACGGCGAGCACGGAAAGCGCCCTCACCAGCGACGGTCTGCACCGCCAGGTGCAGCAGCGATACCGGATAGCAGCCGAGATTATAGAGCGTGCCGCGCCCCTGCGGATTGACGACCTGCCAGATGTCGGCGGCGTAGCTCGCATGGATCGACCGGACCGCGCCGAGCCGCCCGTCGCGCAGGATCTCGACGAAGCGGGCGATCAGCGGATGGGCGAGATACATCAGCCCCTCGACGAAGAACACGTCATTCGCCGCGACCGCATCGACCAGAGCCCGGCTCTTCGCCATGTCGACGGAAAGCGACTTCTCGCTGAGGACGGCCTTGCCAGCGGCGGCCGCCTCGCCGACGAAGATGTGATGGAGATGGTTCGGCAGGCCGACATAGACGACGTCGACGGCCGGATCGGCCAGCAGTTCGGCGTGGTCGGCATAGGCGCGATCGCCGCCGAAACGGGCGCTAAACTTGCGGGTGCGGGCGATGTCGCGCCCGGCGACAGCGGCGAGGCGCGACCCGGGGCTGCCGACGATCGCCGCCGCGACGGTATCGGAGATGAACCCCGTCCCGAGAATGCCCCACCCGATCATCGCCTGGCTCTCCCTGTCCTGCCTCGCCACCAACCTCGCACAGCGGCCGCGAACTGGGGAGCGAAATAATGTATCAATCCATACAAAAAAGAAGGAGGATGGTCTTCCCCTCCAGACCTGGCTTCCCACATAGCCGATATCCTTGCCCCACCGGACCTCTTCATGCCCCAGCCATCCGCCATTCCGCTCTCCGTTCTCGACCTTGCTCCCGTCCGCCAGGACGGCAATGTCGCCGCGGCGCTTCACAATTCGCTCGACCTCGCCCGCCATGTCGAGGCGCTCGGATACAATCGCTTCTGGGTGGCGGAACATCACAACATGCCGGGCATCGCCAGCTCGGCCACCTCGGTGCTGATCGGCTATTTGGCGGGCGGCACGTCGACGATCCGCGTCGGCTCGGGCGGCGTGATGCTTCCCAACCATGCGCCGCTCGTCATCGCCGAGCAGTTCGGCACGCTGGAAGCGCTCTATCCGGGCCGGATCGACCTCGGTCTCGGCCGTGCTCCGGGCAGCGACCCGATGACCATGCGCGCGCTCCGCCGCGACATGACCGACGACGACAACGCCTTCCCGCAGAACGTGCAGGAACTGCTCGCCCTGCTTGCGCCAGCGGCCGAGGGACAAAAGCTGCGCGCCGTTCCCGGCGCCGGCTCCAACGTGCCCGTGTGGCTGCTCGGTTCATCCACCTTCAGCGCCCAGTTGGCCGGCCTGCTCGGCCTGCCCTTCTCCTTCGCCAGCCATTTCGCGCCGCAGCGCCTGATGGACGCGCTGGAGACCTACCGGCACTTCTTCCGGCCGTCCGAATATCTGGAGAAGCCCTATGTGATGGTCGGACTGCCGGTGATCGCCGCCGACACCGACGAGACGGCGCATTATCAGGCGACGACGCAGTACCAGCGCCTGGTCAATCTGGTGCGCGGGCAGCCGACCGTGCTGATGCCGCCGGTCGACAGCATGGATGGCCTCTGGGAGCCGCGCGAGGAAGCCTATGTGCGTTCGCATCTCGGCGTCGCCATCATCGGCGGGCCGAAGACGGTGAAGGAAAAGCTCGCCATGTTCATCGAGCAGACCGGTGCCGACGAACTGATCGTCACGACCGATTTCTACGACCCGGCCGACCGCAAGCGTTCGTTCGAGATCCTGATGGACGCGCATCGCGGCTGAAATGCCGGAGCGGGGCGCGGCGGCGCCCCGCCATCAGGCCCGGACGGAGCCGGAAAGTCCGAACTGCGCCAGCAGGCGCAGCTGCGCCGGCGCCCACGGCTTGCCGGAAGTCAGGAAGGCCTGCCCCTCGACCATCGGGCTGCCGGCCGGCTCTGCCGTCAGCGACAACACCGACAGCACCCGCCGGGCGATCGCTTCGGCAGGATCGATCCAGCCGACCGGCCAGGGCGCGACGGCCTCGAGGCGGTCGATCAGGAAGGGATAATGCGTGCAGGCGAGCACGATCGTGTCGGTTCGCCGCCCCTCGACCTCGATGAAAGCCGGTTCGATCTCGGCGCGGATGGCGCCGTCATCGACGGCATCGCCACGCATAACCGCCTCGGCGAGCGGCGCCAGTTCGGACGATCCGACGAGCCGGACGTGGCAATCCGTGGCGAAGCTGCGGATCAATTCGCGGGTATAATCGCGCTTCATCGTGCCCGGCGTCGCCAGCACGCCGACGACATGGCTTTTCGAGCGCTCGGCCGCCGGCTTGATCGCCGGCACGGTGCCGATGAACGGGATCGGATGCAGAGCGCGCAGCGGCGGCAGCACCAGCGTCGACGCCGTGTTGCAGGCGATCACAACTGCATCCGGCCTGAAGCGCTCGATCAGCCGCCCCATCAGGGCGACGATGTGCTCCGAAAGTGGCGCGGCATCCCAGTCGCCATAGGGAAAGGCGGCATCGTCAGCGACATAGGCGATCTCCGCCGAAGGCAGTTTTCGCCGGATCTCGCGCAGAACGGAGAGGCCGCCGATACCCGAATCGAAGACCAGCAGCCTGGCGGTCAATCCTCGGCCTCGCGGCTGGTGGTTTCTGTGCCGTCGGCGCGCTTGCGCGGCCGGGTCGGCCGGTTTTCCAGCGCCGCGACGACGCCGCGCAGCGTGCGGATATCGGCCTCGGTGAACTGCGCCTTCTGCAGCATGGCGCGCAGCGTCTGCACCACGACCGGACGCTTCTCGGCCGGCCGGAAGAAGGTGACCGCGTCGAGCGCGCCTTCGAGATGCTCGAACAGTCCGATCAGCTCCTGCTTGGTCGCCGGCCGGCTGTCGTTCGGCGTCGTGAAGCGAAGCCCGGATTCCTCCGACTCCAGACCGCTACGCCGCCATTCATAGGCGAGGATCAGCACCGCCTGGGCGATGTTGAGCGAAGCGAACTGCGGATCGATCGGCAGCGTCACGATCTCGTCGGCAAGCGATATCTCCTCGTTGGTCAGGCCGATACGCTCGCGCCCGAACAGGATGCCGGCGCGGACGCCGCCCACCATATGGCCGCGCATGATGCCGGCCGCCGAGGCGGGGCCGCGCACGGTCTTGGCGAGCTCGCGCGAACGGGCCGTGGTCGCGACCAGGTAGCCGAGATCGGCGACCGCTTCCTCGACCGTCTGGAACAGGCGGATGCGATCGAAGACATGGTCGGCGCGGCTGGCGGCGCGGCGCGCGTGCTCGTTCGGCCAGCCATCGCGCGGATTGACGATGCGGAGATCGCGCAGGCCGAAATTCGCCATGGCGCGGGCAGCCGTGCCGATGTTCTCGCCAAGCTGGGGTTCGACGAGAATGACGGCGGGCCCGTCGACTAGAAGTTCAGAATCGACCATTTCGTCCGTGCATAATGTTGGTTTCGCCATCTCCTAGCCCATAGAAAGCGGTCACGCTATATTTGCGCGGCGCGAAGCAGGTTGTACGACTCGGGTGAGTCGCAACCTTGCTCCTAGGGGAGAACCTGAGATGCCCGCAGATCTGGCAGCCAATAGAAGCTTTTCTTCGACCGTGCGAGAGAAATGGGGCTGGTTCCTGTTTCTCGGTATCGTGTTCGCGATCGGCGGCATCTTCGCCATCGCCATGCCGCTGATCTCCAGCGTAACCGTGACCATCTTCCTCGCCATTGTCCTGGTCATCGCCGGCCTCGTCCAGATCTTCCAGGCCTTCAGCGTCCAGGGCTGGGGCGGCTTCCTCTGGCAGCTCGTGGTCGGCCTCGTCGTCCTGATCGGCGGCGTTGCGATCTACATGTCGCCGGTCGTCGGCAGCGTCGCGCTCACCCTGATCATCGCCTCGATCTTCATGGCCAAGGGCATCTTCCAGATCGCCCTCTCCATGCGCGTCCGTCCGATGGATGGCTGGGGCTGGATCCTGGCGGCCGGCATCATTGCCTTCCTCGCCGGCCTGTTCATCCTGCTGCAATATCCATTCTCCGGCCTCTGGGTGCCCGGCACGCTGGCCGGCATCTCGCTGATCTTCACGGGCTGGAGCTACATCGCCCTGGCGCTGGCGGCGCGCCGCATCACTGCATGAAGGATGCCGAATGGCGCCATGCCTATGGCGTGAGCGGCAGCGCGAAGCTGCCGCTCGTCACGATCATCGCGATCAACTGGAACTATGGCGCCTACCTCTCCGTCGCGCTGCAATCAGCCGTGGCGCAGGACTATCCGTCGCTGGAGATCATCGTCCTCGACAATGGTTCGGAGGATGACAGCGCGGCGCGGATCCGCGGCTTCGCCGAGCAGAACCCGCAGGTCCGCGTCATTCAGCTCGACCGGAACATCGGCCAGCTCGGCGCCGCGCACCACATCGTCACGCAGCATCGCATTTCCGGCGATTTCGTCGCCTTTCTCGATACCGACGATCTCCTCTTTCCGCATTTCGTCAGCCACCATGTCCGCGCCCATCTGCTGGTGGACAATGGCGCAGGACTGTCGAGCGGCGACACGCTGCAGGTCGACAAGCATGGCACCGTCATCGCCGGCAACATGCCGCAATGGTGGAAGATGGACGCAGCGGAGCGGCCGGGCTGGGTGGATATCGAGGTTCCGACCCAGCACGAGACGCCCCTGCCGCTTGCGATGACGCTGGTGCCGGCGGGCCCGTCGCGCTGGTTCTGGCATCCGGGCACATCGATCGTCTATCGAAGAAGGAGCATCGAGCGGCTGATGTCGGCGATCCGGGTTCCGATCGAGGTAAAGTTCGCGCTCGACGCCTCGGCCGCCCCGTTCTGCCACGCCGAAGCCGGCACGATCCTGCTCAGCGAACCTCTGTCCGGCTATCGCGTGCATGGCCGGAATTCGAGCGTGACGGCGCCGCAACTGCAGCATTTCGATTCTGGAAGGGCGTCGTTCGGAAAGGACAACAAGAAGCAGGAACGCTGGTTCCGCAAGAACATCCGAAGGAAGCAGATCGCCTGATCGGCAGCGACTACGTGGAACGGACCGTACGGACGGGATCGTTCCAGACGAGGACCCATGGATAAATCTGACTTCTCGATCCAGAACGTCGGGGCCGGCCAACTGGCCATGCCCGGCGCCATCCGCCTGCCCTTGCTGTCCTTCGTCGTCACAGGCCGCCCCGGCTCGGATTTCGGCCCGGCCATCGAAGCCTTGCGGATCCAGGATTATCCCCGCTTCGAGGTCATCGTGGTGGAGGCGGGTCCTGCGGGCGATGGCCCTGCGGCGCTTGCCCCGCAGGTCGCCGCCGATCCTCGCTTCAAGCGGGTGGGCGCTTCTTCCGATCTCGGCTCCTTTCGGCTGGCGACGATCGGCCTTGCGGCCGCGGAGGGCGAGTTCGTCGTCTTTCTCGACGCGAGCGAACTTCCCTCGCCGGGCTTCGCCTCCGCGCATATCCAGACGCACCTGGCGAGCCGCCACAACGTGGCCCTGACAGCCTCCCCCCGGCGCGACGACGAGGCGATCCAGGCCGGCGGACGCATGCCGGCGGAGATGCCTGCGCCCCGGCCCTGGCTGCAACCGGCGGTGCCCGTCCTCCGCCTCGCATCCCTCGACGACGACGCCTTCGCCCGTCTGGCGTCCAGCACGGCCTTGGTCGAACCCGCGATACGGGACTGGACGGCTTCGCCCGCGACCATCCAGGTATACCGCCGCTTCGTCATCGACATGCTGCTCCCGCCGGACGGGGCGGACGCTTCCCCGTCGTCGGCGGACGCGCATTTCGCGCCGCTCTGCCAATGGCTCGGCGGCTCGGCGGCGATCCGTCTGCCCCTGCTAGCGTCCCGGCACGCTCATGCCGGCCCTGGCGCCAGCGCCGGCGGCCTCGACTGGCCGGTCGCGGGGGACCGCGGCAAGCTCGGCGTCTGGGCGGCGAACGGGGCGGAGTTTGCCCGCCGCATCGGGGCGAAGCGCTACTGGGACGCGTTTGCCGCCATGCTGGGCCTCGAGCCCGGCGCCGCGATGCCCGATCCTGCCGAGATCGCCAGCCTGATGGACGGGCCGTTCGCGCAGCTCGCGGGCGCGCTGGGCGAGCGGGAGGCCATCCATCAGTTGCAGGCGCTGTTGTCGCGATCCGCCGTACTGGCCATCCTGCATCGGCGCTACGGCCAACGCCTGCCGCTACGCATACACTGGGCCATCCGATCGAGGGCCCTGCGCCAGATGCATGGGAATCTCCGTCTTTATCTCCGCTCCCGCCGCGGCCGACGCCGGCAGGGCCAGCCCGGACACGCCTGAAGAACCCGGGCGGCACTCGCCGCGGCCTCCCCGGCGACTCACGCGGCAGGAGCGCCGTCAGGCAGCGCTCCGGTAGCCAAACACCCTGTGGCCGCGACCTACCCGCCGTTGCAGCGGTTTTCCACCCACTATTCTGGATAAATTCCAATCAAGTCATTGCGTGCCCAAACAGGCGCGCATACCAATGAAAGTCGGTCGGAAAGCCGGCTACGGGACAACCGCTCAGCATATCCACCCAGCAGCTTGTCGAGACGCTGACTGCGATCGACAGCTTCAAGGCGCCTGACTCGATCGATGCTCACCCGTTTGGAGACCTCAAGATCCGGCATCCTCGCCTCGCCTGGCATCGCCCGGCGGGAAACGGCCCTCACGATCGGCGGCCTAGCGACCTCGAGGCTGGCGACGGCGGGCGAGGTAAAGCTACCGAAGGTCTCCTTCATCGTCCGTAACTGGAACTATGGCCGCTATGTCGGCCGCACGATCGACTCGATCCAGGCCCAGGACTATCCGAACTTCGAGGTCGTGATCGTCGACAACGCCTCGACGGATGACAGCCGCGAGGTGATCGAACGGCATGTTGGCGACGACCCGCGCTTTCGGGTCATCCATTCCGACATCAATCTCGGGCCGCTCGGCGGCGCGCTTCTCGGGCTGGAACACGCAACGGGCGATTTCGTCGCCTTCGTCGATTCCGACGACACGCTGCTGTCGAATTTCGCCTCGACACATATCCAGGTTCACCTCGCAAGCCGTCTCAATGTGGCGTTCACCTCCAGCACGGCGATCGAGACTGGGCCGGATGGCGCCATGCTCAACGGCCACCGGGCGCGGACCCAAATGCGGCGCGAGGAAATCGCGACGGGTCTGCGGGCCGCAGAGATCGTGCCGCGCCTGCCATCCATCGACGACAACGCCTTTGCGGTGCTCTCGCGCCACACGCGCCTGATCCAGCCTCTCTCGGCCGAATGGCCCTGGTCGCCCGGCACCGCGAACATGTATCGGCGGTTCATCCTCGACATGCTCGCCCCCGCGTGCCGCGCGGCCGACCTTCCCAAGCTCTCCGCCGATGGACACTACAACCGGCTCGGCCATCTCCTCGGCGGATCGGCCGTGATCGACCTGCCGCTTTCGACCTATCGCATCCACGGCAGCAACTTCGCCGCTTCGGTGCCGAGCCTCGCCTTTCTCGGCAGCGACGCCGGGCCGGCGACCAGGTTCCGCGTCCTGCGCATGCGCGAAATCATGCGGGTCTTCGTCGCCAACGCCGCCGATTTTTCGGCTCGCATCGGCGAGAAGCGCTATTGGGCCGCGTTGGGCGTCCTGTTCGAACAGGGCGGGCTCAGGTCGGGGCAGGATCTGGCGGAGTGGAAGCGCGACCAGTTCCTCGACGAACAGGTCCGCCATCTCGCCGCGACCTTCGGCGCGAGCAGGACCGCCCGCAAGCTGGCCGAATTCCTGCCGAAGCCGCTGCTGCGTTCGAGCCTCGACGCGCTTCATGGCTCCAACTGGCCGGCTCACGCCCGGCTGGAACTGCATATCGGCGCCGCGCGCCAGTGGCACGCCCAGCTCAAGCGCTTCGTGCGCAAGCGGCGCGCGAGGCTTTCCGCCCTGCTGTCTCCGACCGGCCAGCCCTGACGCGTCCGCAACCGGGCGGCGATGTCGCACCCCCTTCTCGCCGCCGCCCGCCTTTGCGCGTTTTGAGCACGATGCTATAGGGGAGCCCGCACCATCCTCGGCGCCGCTCCGCCCGCGACCTCCTTCCGCCGGCAGGCTTCGCCGTCAACCCAGAAGCGAGGTTCCCCTCCATGGCGAAGATCAAGGTAGCCAATCCCGTCGTTGAGCTCGACGGCGACGAGATGACCCGGATCATCTGGCAGAACATCAAGGACAAGCTGATCCACCCCTACCTCGATCTCGACCTCCAGTATTACGACCTGGGCATCGAGCATCGCGACGCCACCAACGACCAGGTGACGATCGAAGCGGCCGAGGCGATCAAGAAGGTCGGCGTCGGCGTCAAGTGCGCCACCATCACGCCGGACGAAGCCCGCGTGAAGGAATTCAACCTCAAGGAAATGTGGAAGTCGCCGAATGGCACCATCCGCAACATCCTCGGCGGCGTGATCTTCCGCGAGCCGATCATCTGCCAGAACGTGCCCCGCCTGGTTCCCGGCTGGACCCAGCCGATCATCGTCGGCCGTCATGCCTTCGGCGACCAGTACAAGGCGACCGATTTCAAGGTTCCCGGCAAGGGCCGGATGACGATCAAGTTCGAGGGCGAGGACGGCACCGTCATCGAGAAGGAAGTCTTCAAGTTCCCCGGCGCCGGCGTCGCGCTCGCGATGTACAACCTCGACGAATCGATTCGAGAGTTCGCCCGCGCCTCGCTGAACTACGGCCTGATGCGCAAGTACCCGGTCTATCTGTCGACCAAGAACACCATCCTCAAGGCCTATGACGGCCGCTTCAAGGACCTGTTCCAGGAAGTGTTCGACGCCGAGTTCGCCGCCGCCTTCAAGGCCGCCGGCATCACCTATGAGCACCGCCTGATCGACGACATGGTCGCCTCGGCCCTGAAGTGGTCCGGCGGCTACGTCTGGGCCTGCAAGAACTATGACGGCGACGTCCAGTCCGACACCGTCGCGCAGGGCTTCGGCTCGCTCGGCCTGATGACCTCTGTGCTGCTGACGCCCGACGGCAAGACCGTCGAGGCCGAAGCCGCCCACGGCACCGTGACGCGCCACTATCGCCAGCACCAGCAGGGCAAGGAGACGTCGACCAACTCGATCGCTTCGATCTTCGCCTGGACGCGTGGCCTCGCCCATCGCGCCAAGCTGGACGACAACGCCGAACTCGCCAAGTTCGCGACGACGCTCGAGAAGGTCTGCGTCGACACGGTCGAAGCCGGCGACATGACCAAGGACCTCGCGCTGCTCGTCGGCCCGGATCAGAAGTGGCTCTCCACCACCGGCTTCCTCGACAAGGTCAGCGAGAACCTGACCAAGGCGATGGCTTGAGCCCTAGCCTATCGCGAAATGAACGAGGCCCCCTCCCGCCCAGGTGGGGGCCTTTTCTTTGTCGCCTGCGCGCGGCCTACATCTTCGACAGCACGAGGATCGGCCGGCCGCCGTCATCGCTCAGAATCAGCTTCTGACGGGGGGCGTCGACGCGCCAGCGGCGAACCTGCCTGAGCGCGTCGAGGAATTTCCGCTCCTGGTTCATCGCCGCAGGCGTGCAGGCCTTCATGGTGGTGACGATCCGGCCGAAGCGGATGCCGTCGCCGCGGATCGTAGCGCTGCCGCCCATGGAGTTGCAGCCGCCCGAACCGCTGACCCTGCCGTTCGGGGCGATGACGAGGACAGTCTGTAGATAGTCCATGACGCCGCCGCCGCGAATATCCTCGGCGAGCCAGCGTCCGGCGGGCCCGGCAGCGAGGCGCGGCTGGGCCTGCCCAGCCACGCGCTGCAACGGGATGTCGATCCGGTCCGGACCGCCGATCTCGACCGCATGGCGGCTGGTCGAGGTAAACCAGAGCCGGTCGCCGACCGAGATCGTCGCCCGCAGCGCATAGCTATGGCGCGGCTGCAGCTTCGCGGCGTCGAAGTGGAGGCTGTAGGGAATCGGCGCCTGGCCGCGCGCCCGGAAGCGAGTCTCGGCGATCGTCCTCGACGGCGCGTCGGCCAGCGAGACGTCCTGAAGCTGGACCGTGACGCGGGCGTCCGGCGGCAGCGCCATCCGCTCGCGATAGACGACCTCCCCGTGCAGCGTCCGCGTGGCGGCGAGCGCCGCCATGGCATTGAGGCCGACAAGGGCCGCGAGCGCTGCCGCCCATATTTTCCGACCGAAGAGCCGCATGGCGTTTCCTCCCAGGCGAGATCCAGGGCGTTTCACCCGCCTCCGATCTCACTGGAAGTGAGCAGCAAGGGCAAGCCGGACCGCTAGACCGGCTGCGAGAGGCGCTGGGGATCGAGAACCGAGAGTTCGCGCAGCCGCGCTGCGTCGCGGCCGGGCGGTTCGCCGAACAGGCGGCTATATTCGCGGCTGAACTGCGACTGGCTTTCATAGCCGACGGCGAAGCCGATGCTGCCGGCATCCGCGCGCTGGCCCAGCAGCAGCCGGCGCGCCTCCTGCAGGCGGATCTGCTTCTGGAACTGCAGCGGGCTCATCGACGTCACTGCCTTGAAATGCCGGTGGAACGACGAGACGCTCATGCCGGCGATCGCGGCGAGGCCCTCGATGCGGATCGCCTCGCTGAAATTGTGCTTGATCCAGTCGATCGCGCGATTGACGCAGGAAAGCCGGCTGTCGGAAAGCGCGATCTGGCGCAGCATGCGGCCCTGCGCGCCGGTCAGCAGCCTATAGAGGATTTCGCGCTCGATCAGCGGGGATAGAATCCCGGAATCGCGGGGACGGTCGAGCAGGCGCACCATGCGGATGACAGGATCGAGCAATTCCGCATCGATCGGGCTGACGGCCATGCCGGCCGAAGGCGCGTCGTCATCGTCGAGATGCTCCGCCAGTTCGAGGATCATCGAGGCGAGCGCGGTGCGGTCGATCCGCATGCTGAAGGCGAGATAGGGCTCGGTGTCGCTGGCGTCGAGGATCGCGCCGCTGGCCGGCAGGTCGACCGAGACGACCAGATATTTCGCCGTGTCATAGATCAGGACCTTGTCGCCAACCATCACCTGCTTGCGCCCTTGCGCCACGACGCAGAAAAGCGGCTCATAGAGCACGCGGGTCGGCGCCGTCTGGCTCGCGGAACGCATCAGCGTCACACGCGGGATCGCCGTTTCGAACCGGGTTTCGGTGCAATGGCGCTCGATCAGCGCGCGGAGTTCATGCATGGCTTCCATGGTGGCTCCGATAGAATATCCGCCGGCTGCGCGGCGCAAGCGGGCTAACAGCCTAGATCGGCACTCTGAGAGGATCGTGCAAGAAGCTGGCAGCATCCTGGTAACGCTTTGTCAGCCCGCGCCCCATCTTTCCGGATGAAGCGAAGGAGCTCGACATGAACAAGACCTGGTTCGTCACCGGTTCGACGCGCGGCATCGGCGCGGAGATCGTCAAGGCAGCCCTGAGGCAGGGCGACCGCGTCGTCGCCACCGGGCGCGACCCCGCCGCCATCCGCGACGCCTTCGCCGACGCGGGCGATCGCGTGCTGGCGCTAGCCCTCGACGTCACCGACGCGGCGCAGATCACCGCCGCCGTCGAAGCCGCCATCCAGAAGTTCGGCCGCATCGACGTGCTGGTCAACAATGCCGGCTACGGTCATCTCGGCCTGTTCGAGGAGACGGCGGCAGGCGACGCCGAACGCCAGTTCGCCACCAATGTGTTCGGCCTGTTCAACGTCACCCGCGCCGTGCTGCCGGTGATGCGCGGCCAGCGCGCCGGCCACATCTTCAACCTGTCCTCGGTCGCTGGCCTGCGCGGCGGCCTCGGCGGCTCGCTCTATTGCGCCAGCAAGTTCGCCGTCGAGGGCTTCTCGGAGTCGCTCGTCCAGGAAGTGGCGCCGTTCGGCATTCATGTCACCGTCGTCGAGCCCGGATTCTTCCGCACCGACTTCCTCGACGAGACGTCGGTCCGCTTCGGCAGCAACGTCATCGCCGACTATGCCGAGGTCTCGGCCCAGATCCGCAACGGCTATCGCGAGCGCAACCACCAGCAGGCCGGCGATCCGGCCAAGCTCGCCGACGTCATCGTCGACCTCGCAGGGCGCGAGAAGCCGCCGTTCCGCTATGCGGCCGGCACCGACGCCGCCGCCATCCTTGCAGCGAAGATCGAGCGGCTGCAGGGCGAGTACGAAGCGACCCGCCCGCTCTCCCCCACGACCGACGGCAGCTTCTAGCCGTCGCGTAAACGATACGCTCCGGACGAACCATGGCTCGTCCGCACAGATACCCTATCTCCCTCCCCGATCGGCGTCCGGCGCGGCGCCATCCTCCATCAGAACGGATCTCCCCATGCGAACCAAGACACTCGGCGGCACCGGCCTTCTCGTTTCCGAAATCTGCCTCGGCACCATGACCTTCGGCGGTCGCGGCTTCTGGACCGCGATCGGCCAGCTCGACCAGTCGGTCGCCGACAACATCGTCGCCCGCGCGCTCGACGCCGGCGTCAATTTCATCGACACGGCCGATGTCTATTCGGAAGGCGTCTCGGAAGAAGTGACCGGCCGCGCCATGGTCAATTCCGGCCGCAAGCGCACCGACATCGTGCTGGCCACCAAGGCGCTCGGCCAGACCGGCCCCGGCCCCAACGATCGCGGCGCCTCGCGCGGCCACATCATGGACGCCGTCAAGGCGAGCCTGAAGCGCCTCGGCACCGACTATATCGACCTCTACCAGATCCACGGCTTCGATCCGCTGACCCCGGTCGAGGAGACCGTGCGCGCCCTCGACGACCTCGTCCGCCAGGGCCATGTCCGCTATGTCGGCGTCTCCAACTGGGCGTCGTGGCAAATCATGAAGGCGCTCGGCATCGCCGACAGCAAGGACTGGGCGCGCTTTGCCTCGCTGCAGGCCTACTACACCATCGCCGGCCGCGACCTCGAGCGCGACATCGTTCCGATGCTGCGCGACCAGAAGGTCGGCCTGATGGTGTGGAGCCCGCTCGCCGGCGGCTTCCTCTCCGGCAAGTATGATCGCGACGGCAAGGGACCGGACGGTGCCCGCCGCGCCAGCTTCGACTTCCCGCCGATCAACAAGGACCGCGCCTTCGACGTGATCGACGTGATGCGCGAGATCGGCGACGCCAAGGGCGTTTCGGTCGCCCGCATCGCGCTCGCCTGGCTGCTGCACCAGCCAGTCGTCACCTCGGTGATCGTCGGCGCGAAGAGCGTCGAGCAGCTCGACGACAACCTGGCCGCCACCACCGTCCAGCTCTCTGCCGAGGAGCTGAAGCGCCTCGACGAGGTCAGCGCGCTGCCGGCCGAATATCCGGGCTGGATGATCGAGCGACAGAGCACCTATCGCCGCCAGGACTGACGCTTGACGGCGGCACGCCGCCACGAGATGCAGGGCGGATGAGCGATCTCGTCCGCCTTGCAGCCCTGAACAACGCCGGATGGTGCGACGCCGTCTTTCGCGCACACGGCCTCGCGGGCCACTTTGATGGAAGCGTCTGGCTGAACCGGAACCCGGCGCCGCGCTTCTACCCCAACGCCGTCACACTGCGCCCCGACGATGACCAAACACAGCTCGACGCCCTAGTGACGCTCGCCGCCGACCTCCCTGGCGGGTTCGCGGTGAAGGACAGCTTCGCCGCGCTCGATCTCGCGCCGCTCGGCTTCGCGCCCCTCTTTTCCGCCACCTGGATCGGCCGCCCGGCCGGGATACCGGCTCCCCAAGGCGATGCCGGCCTCGACTGGGGGACCGTTTCGACGCCCGCCGACTTCGACGCCTGGCGGGCGGGCTGGTCCGGAACGGATCCCGCCCCCTCTCCCTTCGCCGCGCCTCTATTGGCCGACCCCGCCATCACGCTGATCGCCGGCTGGCGCGGCGATGCCGTGGTCGCCGGAGCGGCGCTGAACCGCTCGCCCGGGGCGCTCGGCTGGTCGAACGTCTTCGGCCCGGACGACGCCTACGAAGCATGCAGGGCAGCGGCGCTGCGCTTCGCGCTCGGCCTTGCCGGCGATCTCCCCCTCATCGGCTATGAGCGCGGCGACGATCTCGCCCGATCGCTCGATCTCGGCTTCGCACCATTGGGGCCGTTGACGATCTGGGAATGCTGAAACGAACCGCTCAAGGCCATGGCATTTGCCGCCGGGTTCGCGCTAGGCTCCCGTCAAATACATCGGGAGGAAATAGATGACTGAATTCAAGGGCAAGCGCATCCTGGTTACAGGCGCGGGCAAGGGCATCGGCCGCGCCACCGTGCTGCTGCTGGCCGAATATGGCGCCACCGTCGTGGCGCTCTCGCGCGATCCGAAGGATCTGGAGACGCTCGCCGCCGAAACCGGCTGCGAGACCTACGCCGTCGACCTCGCCGATCCTGTCGCGACGCGCGAGGCGGCCCGCGCCGCCCAGCCGATCGATCTCCTGGTCAATTGCGCCGGCACCACGACGCTGGAGCCGTTCCTCGATGCCAAGGTCGAGAGCTTCCAGCACCTCTACAACGTCAACGTCATCGCGGCGGCGATCGTCGCCCAGGAGACGGCGCGCAACATGATCGAGCGCGGCATCAAGGGCTCGATCGTCAACGTTTCGTCGCTCTCCTCCTGGATCGGCTTCGAGGACCACGCCGCCTATTGCGCCTCCAAGGGCGCGCTCGACGGGCTCACCACGGTGATGGCCAACGAACTCGGCCGCAAGGGCATCCGCGTCAACGCGGTCAATCCCTGCGTGACGCTGACGCCGATGGCGGTCAAGGCCTGGAGCGACCCGGCCAAGGCCGATCCGATGCTGGCGCGCATCCCGCTCGGCCGCTTCATCGAGCCGCGCGAGGTCGCCGAGACGATCGCCTACCTGCTTTCCGACAAGGCTTCGATGATCAACGGCGTGGCGCTGCCGGTCGATGGCGGCTTCCTGGTCAACTAGAGCGCTTTCGAGCGAGGTGGCGGCCGGTTCGCGCCAAGAAAACGCGACCAAACAGGGCCTTGGAACATTCCGCCGTTTCAATGAAACGGTGAAATGCTCTGGGGCCTATTCGAGCGGGAGCCCCGCCGCCGCGGCGCGGCTCCCTTTCCCGGTCGGCGCGAAGGCGACCGCTCGTCGGTCGCCCCTGCGCCTTCAGTCGTCGCCGAGCTGCGTCTGCGGCCCGGCAGGCGCTTTCGGATCGGAGGCATAGGGCCCCTCCTCGCTCAGCCGCGCCTCGACGATCGCCCGCACCCCCGAGAGGCGGCTCTCGACCACTTCCGAAGGCAAGCCGATCGCGGCCAGCAATTCGCCGCTAAGCTGCAGGCTGCCCTCGAAGGCCTCCGGTACGACATGGGTGGCGCCGAGATCCAGCAATTCGCGCGCATGCGCGACGCTGCGGGCGCGCGCATGGATCGTTGCGTTGGGCCAGCGCACTCGGATCGCCTCGACCATGCGCTTCGCCATGTCGCCGCCATCCGCCGTCACCACGAAGGCCACCGCCTTGTCCGCGCCGAGCCGCGTCAGGATTTCCACGCGCGTCGCGTCACCATAGAAGACCGGGAGGCCGTCCTTCTTGGCGCGCTCGACATGCACGATGTCGAGATCGAGCGCCACGAAGGGAATGCCCTCGGCCTTGAGCAGGCCCCCAACCATGCCGCCGACGCGGCCATAGCCGCCGATGATGACATGGTCGGAGAACGCCTCGTCGGCATGGACGCCATGATTCGCCGTATCTCGCCGGCTTTCGAGATATCGAGCAATACGCCCGCCGACGATCCCCAGCGCCGGGGTGAACAGCATGGAAAGCGCCGCGACCGTGGTCGCGAAATGGGCGACGTCGGCATCGATGACCTTCTCGCGGAAGGCAAGCGCGAACATCACGAAGGCGAATTCGCCGGCGCCGGCGAGCAGGAAGGCCGTCTCGATCGCCACGGGCCGCTCGACGCGGACCAGGCGCGCCGCGGCATAGGCCGTCACCAGCTTGACCGCCAGCATCATCAGCAGAGCGAGCAGCACCATCGACCATTGCAGGACGACGATGTCGAGATCGATCGTCATGCCGACCGTCATGAAGAACAGGCCGAGCAGCAAGTCCTTGAACGGCTCGACATCGACATCGAGCTGATGGCGATACTCGCTCTCGCTGAGCAGGAGGCCGGCCAGGAAGGCGCCGAGCGCCGAGGACAGCCCGGCCGCCGATGTCAGCGCCCCCGCGCCGATGATGATCAGCAGCGTGATGGCGATCAGCAGCGTGCGGTTCCCCGTCGCGCCCGCGAGCTGCATCAGCGGCTTGATCAGGAATCGACCGAGCGCGAGCACGGCGACGACCACGGCGACGGCAATGCCGATGCCCTGGACGAGTGCCAGCCCGACGCTAGCGCCCGCCGTCGCTCCGGCCGTGCCCAGGATGCCCACCACGATGACGATCGGCACGACCGTCAGGTCCTGCAGGATCAGCACGCCGAGGGTGATGCGGCCCGAGGGCGCCACCAACCGCTTCCGTTCGATCAGCGACTGCGTGACGATGGCGGTCGAGGACAGGGCGAAGGCCATGCCGAGCACCAGCGAATCGTCGAACTGGAAGCCGGCCCATGCGGCGAGGGCGTAGATGACGGCCGTGGCGAGAACCACCTGCAGGCCGCCAACCTGCACCATCATCTTGCCGATGGACGCGAGCCGGCCCAGCGACAGCTCGAGACCGATGGTGAAGAGCAGGAACAGGACGCCGAGATCGCCGAGTGTCTGCAGCCGCGTCACGTCGGTGATCGCGGCGTAGCCGAAGATCGGCCAGGTCTGGGCCAGATGGCCGAAGCCGCCCGGCCCCACGGCGATTCCGGCGATAAGGAAGCCGAGCACGACGCCGAGGCGCATGAACTGGAACAGAGGCACGACGATGCCCGCGGCGACCAGGAAGATCAGGAGTTCCCTGCCCGCCGCGAGATTTTCCACAGCGCCATCCTCACCTGGGTGCCGAACACCGTGCTCTTCGGTTCGCGCGGTGCCCGCGCGAACCCGTATACCCTTCGCTCTCCGGCCGCTTAGCCGGCGAGAACCGCCTCGATCGCGGCGAGCGCGGCATCCGCCTTGCCGCCATCCGGGCCGCCAGCCTGGGCCATGTCCGGACGGCCGCCGCCGCCCTTGCCTCCGAGCGCGTCCGAACCGGCGCGAACCAGATCGATGGCGCTGTACTGGCCGACGAGATCCTCGCTGACGCCGACGACCAGGCCGGCCTTGCCATCATCCGAGACGCCGACGATCGCGACGATGCCCGAGCCCACGGACTTCTTGGCGTCGTCGACGAGCCCCTTCAAGTCCTTCGGCGAAATCCCCGACACGACCCGGCCGAGATAGCGCACCGAACCGACCTCGCGCACGCCGTCGCCGGCCGCCTGGCCGCCGCCACCGCCGAGCGCCAGCTTCTTCTTCGCTTCCGCCAGTTCGCGCTCGAGGCGGCGCTTGTCGTCGACCAGCGACTGCACCCGCTCCGCCGCCTCGTCCGGACGGACCTTGAGCGCGGCCGCCACGGCCTTCAGGCGCTTGTCCTGCAGTTCGAGATGATCGCGCGCCGCCTTGCCGGTCAGCGCCTCGACACGGCGAACGCCGGCCGCGACCGCGCTTTCGCCGACGAAGGTCACAAGGCCGATCTCGCCGGTGCGGCCGACATGGGTGCCGCCGCAAAGTTCGACCGAATAGGCCTTGCCGTTCTCTTCGCCCATCGAGACGACGCGAACCTCGTCGCCATACTTCTCGCCGAACAGCGCCATCGCGCCCGAATGCATCGCCTCTTCGCGATCCATCAGGCGGGTCACCACCGGAGCGTCCTGCAGCACGATCGCGTTGGCGATCTCCTCGACGGCGGCGAGTTCCGCCTCGTCGATCGGCTTCGGATGGCTGAAGTCGAAGCGGAGACGCTCCGGCGCCACCATCGAGCCCTTCTGCGCGACATGGTCGCCGAGTACGCGGCGCAGCGCCGCATGCAGCAGGTGGGTGGCCGAATGGTTGGAGCGGATCGTGCCGCGGCGCGCGTGATCGACCGTCAGGCGCACGGCGTCGCCGGTCGCGATCGCGCCGCTCTCCACCTTGCCGATATGGACGAACAGGCCGTCGGCGCGCTTCTGCGTATCCTCGATCCCGACGACCGCGCCGGCCTCGGTGACGATGCGGCCGGCATCGCCGACCTGGCCGCCCGATTCGGCATAGAACGGCGTCTGGTTGACGACGATCGACACCGGCTCGCCGGCCTTCGCCTCGGCGATCTCGGCGCCGTCACGCACCAGCGCCAGCACCTTGCCCTCGGCCGCCTCGGCCGAATAGCCAAGGAATTCCGTCGCACCGAGCTTGTCGCGCAGCGAGAACCAGACCGTCTCGGTCGCGGTGTCGCCCGAACCGGCCCAGTTGGCGCGGGCCTCGGCCTTCTGCCGCTCCATCGCGGTCTGGAAGGCGTCGGTATCGACCGCGATGCCGCGGGCGCGCAGCGCGTCCTGCGTCAGGTCGAGCGGGAAGCCATAGGTGTCGTAGAGCTTGAAGGCGGTCTCGCCGTCGAGCGTCGCGCCACGGGTCAGCGAGCCGGTCGCGTCGTCGAGCAGCGTCAGGCCGCGCGCCAGCGTGCGGCGGAAGCGGATTTCCTCGAGCTTCAGCGTCTCGGTGATCAGCGCCTCGGCGCGGACCAGCTCCGGATAGGCCTGGCCCATCTCGCGGACCAGCGTCGGCACCAGGCGCCAGATCAGCGGCTCGGCGGCGCCGAGCAGATGCGCATGGCGCATGGCGCGGCGCATGATGCGGCGAAGCACGTAGCCTCGGCCCTCGTTCGACGGCAGTACGCCGTCGGCGATCAAGAAGCTCGAGGCGCGCAGGTGGTCGGCGATGATGCGGTGGCTGGCGCGGTTGGCGCCCTCGGCCGGCACGCCGGTCGCCTCGACCGAGGCGCGGATTAGCGCCTTGAACAGGTCGATGTCGTAATTGTCATGCACGCCCTGCAGAACGGCGGCGATGCGCTCGAGGCCCATGCCGGTGTCGATCGAGGGACGCGGCAGCGGCACGCGGTTGCCCGGCGCGATCTGCTCGAACTGCATGAAGACGAGATTCCAGATCTCGATGAAGCGGTCGCCATCCTCGTCCGGGCTGCCGGGCGGGCCACCGGGGATATGGTCGCCGTGGTCGTAGAAGATCTCCGAGCAGGGACCGCAGGGGCCGGTGTCGCCCATCTGCCAGAAGTTGTCGGAGGTGGCGATGCGGATGATCTTGTCGTCGGAGAGGCCGGCGATCTTCTTCCAGAGGCCGAAGGCTTCCTCGTCGTCGTGGTAGACGGTGACGCAGAGCTTGTCCTTGGCGAGGCCGAACTCCTTGGTGACCAGCGTCCAGGCGAGCTCGATCGCCCGCTCCTTGAAATAGTCGCCGAAGGAGAAGTTGCCGAGCATCTCGAAGAAGGTGTGATGCCGGGCGGTGTAGCCGACATTGTCGAGATCGTTGTGCTTGCCGCCGGCGCGGACGCATTTCTGCGACGTCGTGGCGCGCGGATAGGGCGCGGCGGAACGGCCGGTGAAGTAGTCCTTGAACTGGACCATGCCGGCATTGGTGAACATCAGGGTCGGATCGTTGCGCGGCACGAGCGGGCTCGACGCGACGATCTCGTGACCGTTCTTCTGATAGAAGCCGAGATACGCCGACCGGATGTCGTTGACGCTGCTCATGAACTGACCCGCCTGCTACAGTGGGGGCGCGCATAGAAGGCGCCCCGCCGAAGGAATTGTGCGGGCGTTTGTAGCGACCGTCCGTCGGACTGTCCAGAAAACGCGTACGCCGTCCTTAACGTCGCGCGCGACGGCGCCATTCAGGCGCTGCGGCCGTCATAGGGCGTAACAGTCACGGCGGCGAGATCGACGTCGTCGAGGCAGCGCACATTGACCGCCACCATCGCCGAACCGTCCGGCGCGGTGCCGCGCCCGAAGGAGCCGACGCCGCAGGTCGAGCAGAAGAGATGGTGGATGCGGCGATGGTTGAACTGGTAGTCGGAAAGGGAATCAGCCCCCTGCTCCAGCTCGAAATCGCGGGCCGGCACGAAGGCGAGCCAATGGCCGCGCTTGCCGCAGATCGAGCAATTGCAGGAAATCGCCGCGCCGAAGGCGCCGCGCGCCGTGAAGCGGACGCGCCCGCAATGACACCCGCCGCTGCGCGTCTCCGGATCCATCGCCGGCTCGGACATTCCCACCCCTCCCCGTCTTGTTCTTTTCACCGGCACAGCCGGAATTGTCACCAGCATAGCCGAGCGCGGATGACGGCGACAGCCGCCATCCGAAGCGACGGATCGGAACGATCACGCCTCCATGGCGTCGTCGCTGTCATCTCCCTCGCCCTCGGGCGAACCCTTGGTGAGCTGGTCGGCAATCAGGCCGGCGTTCTGGCGGATCGCCAGTTCGATCGCGGCAGCCGCCTTGGGATTGTCGCGCAGGAACTGCTTGGCGTTCTCGCGGCCCTGGCCCAGGCGCTGGCTGTCATAGGAGAACCAGGCGCCCGACTTCTCGACGATGCCGGCCTTGACGCCGAGGTCAATCAACTCGCCCATCTTGGAGATGCCTTCGCCATACATGATGTCGAATTCGACCTGCTTGAAGGGCGGAGCCAGCTTGTTCTTGACGACCTTGACGCGGGTCTGGTTGCCGACCACGTCGTCGCGCTCCTTGATCGCGCCGATGCGACGGATGTCGAGGCGGACGGAGGCATAGAACTTCAGCGCGTTGCCGCCCGTCGTCGTCTCCGGATTGCCGAACATGACGCCGATCTTCATGCGGATCTGGTTGATGAAGATCACCATGGTGTTCGACTTCGAGATCGAAGCGGTGAGCTTGCGCAGCGCCTGGCTCATCAGGCGCGCCTGCATGCCGGGCAGGCTGTCGCCCATCTCGCCCTCGATTTCGGCGCGCGGCGTCAGCGCGGCGACCGAATCGACGACGAGCACGTCGACCGCGCCGGAGCGCACCAGCGTGTCGGTGATCTCGAGCGCCTGCTCGCCCGTGTCGGGCTGCGAGATCAGGAGATCATCGAGATTGACGCCGAGCTTGCGGGCATAGACCGGGTCGAGCGCGTGCTCCGCGTCGACGAAGGCGCAGATGCCGCCGTTCTTCTGCGCTTCGGCGATGGTCTGCAGCGCCATCGTCGTCTTGCCCGACGATTCCGGCCCGTAGACCTCGACGATGCGGCCGCGCGGCAGGCCGCCGATTCCGAGCGCGATGTCGAGGCCGATCGAGCCGGTGGATACGGTGCCGATCTCGACGGCCTTGTTCTGCCCGAGGCGCATGATCGAGCCCTTGCCAAAGGCTCGCTCGATCTGGGAGAGCGCTGCGTCCAGCGCCTTCGACTTGTCCATGGTGGCCCCTTCGACGAGACGGAGAGAAGATTGAGACATTCCGGGCTCCTTATTCCACACCGCTCGGAAGTGAGCAAACAGGGACAATGTACATGTTTTGTTCTCATGTTCAAGAGGGGAACAAAGCAGCATCGACGCTATTGCCGTGGACCCGATCGTTGCGGCGACGATACCGGGCGCCGCCTCCGGATGCGGCGGACGAAGGGGGCGCCAGGCGCGCGCCAGTCACCTCCCGAGGGCGCCGCCTCGACGGCGCCCGCCCCATCCGGCTGGCCGCCCCTACGTCGTCAGGCCGCCATCGACGGTGATGGTCTGGCCGGTGACATAGCGCGCCAGCGGCGAGACGAGATAGGCGACCGTGCTGGCGAGCTCCGCCACCTCGCCATAGCGACCGGCCGGAATGCGGGCGATGCGCTCCGGCGTGCTCGGCAGCGAATCGATGAAGCCGGGCGCGACCGCGTTGATGGTGACGCCCGCCTTGGCGAGCGTACGCGCGGCGACCGCCACATAGGCGGAAAGCCCGGCCCGCAGCACGGAGGAAGAGGCGAAGTCGCCGTCCGGACGGGTGGCGGCAAAGCTCGACATGGCGACGAAGGAGCCCTTCGCAGCTTCGAGATCGGCGCGCGCCGCCCGCAGCAACCGCACGGTCGGCAGCAGGAACATGTCCTGCGCGGCGCGCCAGTCCTCGTCGTCGAGATCGAGCAGCTTCTTCTTGGCGCTATGGCCGCTATTGGCGACGATGACGTCGATGCGGCCGGTTTCGGCGCGGGCACGCTCGACCAGCGCCTCGAGATCCGCCGCGACGGTGACGTCGCCGCGAACCGCAAAGCCGCCCAGTTCCGCCGCCAGCGCCTCGACGCCCTCGGAGCGGCCGAGCAGTCCGACCCGGAAGCCGTCGGCTGCCAGGCGTCGGGCGATGCCGGCGCCGATTCCCTTGCTGGCGGCCGTGATGAGAGCGGTCTTCGTCATGCCTGGAACCTCTTGCTGCCGGTGGCGGCGACGCCGCCCCGGTTCGATCGATCGGGCGATGATATGACCCGCAAACCGCGCCGCCCGCAATCGAGGCGCCGCGACACGTGCGCCGATCATGGCGAACGCGCGATCCAGGACTTGCCGAGAACCGGGGCAATCGGCCATGGTCCGCCTTTTCGCGGATGCGCTTCGCCAAATCCGGCGCCGCCCGCCCCCTCAGAACGGTGATTCTCAGAATGTCCAAGTCCGATCTCATCATCCTGTCCGACGAAGTCGCGGCGGCCAAGGCCGACGGCAAGCCGCTGGTCGCGCTGGAAACGACGATCGTCACGCATGGCATGCCCTACCCCGACAACGTCGCCACGGCGCGCGCCGTCGAGGACATCGTCCGGGCCAATGGCGCCGTGCCGGCGACCATCGCCATCATGGACGGCAAGATCCGGGTCGGCCTGACGGCGGACGAGCTGGAGCGTCTCGCCGGCCTCAAGGACGTGATGAAGGTCTCGCGCGCCGATCTCGCCTTCGCGCTCTCGACCGGCCGCCCCGGCGCCACCACGGTCGCCGCCACCATGATCACCGCCCATCTCGCCGGCGTGCGCGTGTTCGCGACCGGCGGCATTGGCGGCGTGCATCGTGGCGCCGAGACCACCTATGACGTCTCGGCCGATCTCTACGAATTCCCGAAGACCCCGGTGACGGTCGTCTGCGCCGGCGCCAAGGCGCTGCTCGACATTCCGAAGACGCTGGAAGTGCTGGAGACGCTGGGCGTGCCGGTCGTCACCGTCGGCCAGGACGAGGTGCCTGCCTTCTGGTCGCGCGAGAGCGGGCTGCCGACGCCGCTGCGCCTCGACGCGCCGCGCGAAATCGCCGCCTTCATCGCCAAGCGCGCCGAGATCGGCCTCGAGGGCGGCCTGCTGGTCGCCAATCCGGTGCCGCTCGCCGACGAGATCCCGGCTGCGGAAATGCGCGGCTACATCGACCAGGCGATCGCCGATGCCGAGCGCGACGGCATCCGCGCCAAGCAGGTGACGCCCTATGTGCTCGGCCGCATGCTGGAACTGACCGCCGGCCGCAGCCTCGTCACCAACATCGCGCTGGTGAAGAACAACGCCCGCCTGGCGGCCGAGATCGCCGCCGCGCTGGTCTGAGACGAAGAGAGCCCCGGCGCCGCCAGCGCCGGGGCTCTATACCCCCGTCGATCCGGGGATCGACCCGAGAAGCGCATCTGGCGCGCGAACCGGCAATACGGCCCGCACGCCCCGCCTCGCGCGGCGTTGCCAATCCCCGATCCAGCGACATCCGTGCGCGGCAGCGATCTTCGGGCTCGCGCCCTTGCACAGGACGCGCGCCACCAGCGGTGCATCGCCTCGGCCGTGGAAGCGCATCTGGCGCGCGAACGCGCACGGGGCGTCGCCGGTCCCGATGACGACCTCCCGCCCCCCTTTCCAGCACGACCGCCCGCCCCGCCTCGCTCTGCCGATCGGGTTCCGTCTCAGGACGTTCAGGAACCGCCGCGCCGGCCCCGGCGAGGCCAGCCTCTCGGGCCCGGAGACGGGACCGATGACGAGGAGCCCCCGGGCGCGGGCTCGGGATGGACCGGATTGGCGATCCAGACATAGCCCTCGCCATACTGGGTCGCGATCAGGACAGGCGCGCGGGCCGAATCGCCGAGCTTGGCGCGCAGCCGGTTGATCAGGAAGTCGATGCTGCGATCGGTGGCGTCGGAGCCGCGGCCGGCGATGGCGTCGAGAAGCTGGTTGCGGGTCATGACCTTGCGCGGGTGGCGGGTGAAGGCCTGCAGCAGCGCTCGCTCGGAGCGGGTGAAGCGAAGCTCCGCCCCGGCGCCGTGACGGGCGAACAGAAAGGACGGATCGAAGCTCAGATCGCCGTACCGGATCTCGCCTTCCATCGCCTCCTCCATGACCAATCAAACAATCATGCAACAATTCTTGGCTATGGTCGAGGATGAACAACGATCCATGTCCAGGCAGATGATCCAAGCAATAGCTATTCTTACTGGATTCGAATTATGTGTCGAGAATCGCTATCGATTGCGTATTCAATCAGACGGATAATCAAACTATCGATTATATCGACAGCCTTTCTATGTCTGGCGCTTCTTCGATCGGAAGAAGGGCTTGCGCGGGCGGTAAACCCGGTCGATCTCCAACTCGTGATCGCGCTCGACGTATCGACATCGATGGACCTCGATGAGCGCAGGCTGCAGCGGGACGGATTTGCCGCCGCCTTCCGCGAGCCGGAGATCATCCAGGCGATCCAGCGCGGCCCCAACCGCCGCATCGCCGTCATCGTGATGGAATGGGCCGGCGAAACCCGGCAGAACGTGATCCTGGAATGGACGGAGATCGCCGACGCGGCCGGCGCCACCGCCTTCGCCGATCGGCTGGAGCGCCGCATTCCCGGCCGCATGGCGCTCGGCACCGCGATCGGCGCGGCCATGCTCCGGGCGGCGCAACTCTTCGGCGAAAGCCCGTTCGACGGCGGCCGTCGCGTCATCAACATCGCCGGCGACGGCATCAACAATCGCGGCCCCGAACCGGCAATCGTCCGCGACCGCCTCGTCGCGCGCGGCATCACCATCAACGGGCTGCCGATCGTCTACAAATCCATGCTGGAAGGCGTCGTCGACCGCGGGGACGGCCGCGAACTGCGCCCGGGCCAGCTCGCGGCCTATTTCGACCGCGAGGTGGTCGGCGGATATGGCGCCTTCGTCGAGCCGGTGTTCCACAAGCAGGATTTCGCCCGTGGCATCCGGCACAAGCTTCTGCGCGAAATCCGCGGGCCGGACCGGCTGGCGGCCGATTCGCATCTGGAAGGCGGCTGGCCGGCCCGTTGAGCCGGCCCTTGTCGCTCAGGCGACAGACGCAGCCTTGATCGCCGCCACGACGTGGCCGACCGCGGCGCGGTCGAGCGCGGCGGAGCCGCCGACATAGAGCTGGCCGAGCTGCGGGCCGGTGCGATCCTCGATGGCGGAGAAGCCGAGCGCCGTCAGGCGGGCGGCGAGATCGTCCGGCTTGAAGAAGGTAACGAAGGGCTCACCGAGGCTGGCGGTGCGGCCGGCGAGCGTGGTGAAGGCGAGCCGCTGCAAAAGGCTGAGCTTGTCCGGGATCTCGGCATAGTCGAACACGACTTCCGAGCCGCCGACGCGGTCGGCGATGATTCCGAGCGTCGAGAAGATCGCCGCCTCGGTCAGGTAAGGCGCGACGCCGAGCCAGGAGAAGAATACCGGCACGGCCGGATCGAGCCCGGCGGCGGCAAGCTTCTCGTCGAGGCGATCGACCGAGAAATCGACCGGCACATAGGTGACGCCCTCCGGCACGCGGATGCCGGTCGCGGCGAGGCGGCTGCGCTTCCAGGCCTGGGTCGCCGGGTGGTCGACCTCGTAGACGACGACGCCCTGGTCGGCATAGGGATTGCGGTAGGCGAAGGTGTCGAGCCCGGCGCCGAGCACGACGACATGGCGGATGCCGCGCGCGACGGCGGCGGCGAGCCGGTCCTCGGAGAAGCGGCTTCGCGCCGCGAGGAAGGCGCGGATCGTCTCGCCACCCGGCGAATCGGCGCGGGAGAGTTCGTCGCGCGCCAGGACCGATCCGCGATCGCCCCCGACGATGGTGAGAGCGAGCGGATCCTCGAAAATCAAGGGCTTGTCGAGGAGCTGATGGGCCGCGCGCCGCATGGCGACGCGAAAGGCGGTTGCGCTTGGCTGACCTTCAATCATGGTCGCGTTCTACTCCACGCAGCCGAAATTGGTAAGCAGCCTTGTCGCGACGTCACGGTCCTCTACCGAGCCACCGTGATCGGAAAGCAACAATAGCGATGATGTTCCGCCCGGTTCGAGGATGGCGTGGAACGGCACGTAGGAAGCCGTCGGGCCGATCGCGACCTCGCCGCAATAGCCATGTCCGTTGCGCGCCCGGGACGGATGGAGGCCGCGGAACTGCGCCTCGGCCGGCGCCTTGAAATCTCGCGTCACCAGCGCCTGGATCGAGCGGACAAGCGCCGGATCGAGGCCCGTGGCCGAGCCGTCGACCACCGTCTGCGCCCCGGCGGGACCGGCGGCCGAAAGCGCCAGCCCGGCCGCGAGACACGCCGTCGCGAAAGCGTTCCGCATCAAACGTCCCACTGGAGTTGCAGCCCGTCGAGGCCATGGAAATGATAGGCGTCGCGATAGCTGGGCGCGGAGGCGAAGCTAAGCCCCTTCAGCCGCTCGAACAGGATCGGCATCGCGACCTGCATCTCCAGCCGGGCGAGCGGCGCGCCGATGCAGAAGTGGATGCCAAGGCCGAAGGAGACATGGGCCAGCGCTTCGCGCGCCGGATCGAACCGGTCGGCGGAGGGATAGCGGTTCGGATCGCGATTGGCGGCGCCGAGCAGCAGGCCGACCTGCTGGCCCTTCTTGAGCGGAATGCCGCCGAATTCGAGATCCTCCAGCGCATAGCGCATGAACATGTGCAGCGGCGGATCGTAGCGCAGGCATTCCTCCACCGTCGCTGCCGTGCTCTCATCCGTCGCGAACAGAGCCTTCGGATCGGCGCCCGAGCGCAGGATGGCCCGCACGCCGTTGCCGAGGGCGTGCACGGTCGCCTCATGGCCGGCATTGAGCAGCAGGATGCAGGTGGTGATCAGCTCGTCCTCGGAGAGCTTCTCGCCCTTCTCCTCGGCGGCGATCAGCTGGCTGATCAGGTCGTCGCCCGGCTTGCCGCGCCGCTCCTCGACATAGGCGCGCAGGAAGGCGGAGAAGGCGATCGTCGCGGCGACGGCGGCCTCTTCCATCTCGCGCGTGCGGCCGAGCTGGTACATGCCCACCATGGCGTGCGACCAGGCGAGCAGGTCGGGCGCGCGCTCGACCGGAACACCGAGGATCTCGGCGATCACGGTGATCGGGATCGGCGTGGCATAGGCCTCGATCAGGTCGACCTCGCCCTTCGCCTCGAAGCCGTCGATGAGCTCGTGGCAGAGCGCCGCGATGCGCGGCCGCAGCCGCTCGATCTGGCGCGAGACGAAGGCGCGGTTGACGAGGGTGCGCAGGCGCGTGTGGACCGGCGGCTCGCGCTCCAGCATCGACAGGCCGTCGACGTCGTAGAACGGCTTCAGATGCGCCGGGATTTCCGGAATGCCGAGTTCCTCGCGCGTCGCGACATGCAGGATCTCGCGTCCGAAACGGCGGTCACGATAGAGCGCGTTGACGTCGTCGGCGCCGAGGAAGCACCAGACGCCCTGCTCTTCCCAGAAGAACACCGGCGCGACGGCGCGGATCGCCTCGAACACCGGATAGGGATCCTGGAAGAAGGCCGGGTCCTTGGCGTCGATCGAAACCCGCCGGCTGACCGGATCGATCCGGAAAGGCAGGGCCCTGCTCGGAGCCTCGACGGCGGACGCGGCGCGATCGTTCATGAATCTTATTCCAATTTGAAACTGACCCGCCATTCTCTGCGGCCGGCCCCGCCTTGGCAAGCGCGGCATTGGGCAGCGCGCCGGCGACAGCCCGCCCCACGCGCGGCCCAAGCCGCGCGGCAACAACCTATTGAAAAAAGGCAGTTTTGCCGATGCGGCGCCCGCCTCGCGCCGGGGCAGCTAGTGGCCGAGGGTTTCCTTGACGGCCGTTGCCAGCTGCTTCAGCGAGAAGGGCTTTGGCAGGAAGTTGAAGGTCTCGCCATCCGGCAGGTTCTTGGCGAAGGCGTCCTCGGCATAGCCGGAGACGAAGATGATCTTCAGCCCCGGGCGCTCCTTGCGCAATTCGCGCAGCAGCGACGGCCCGTCCAGCTCCGGCATGACCACGTCGGAAACGACGAGGTCGATCGTGCCGCCAGTCTCGCGCATCACCTCCAGCGCCTCGACGCCGGATGCAGCCTCATGCACGGTATAGCCTCGCGAGGCGAGCGCGCGAGCGGCGAAGGCGCGCACCGCCTCCTCGTCCTCGACCAGCAGGATGCTGGCGTTGCCGGTCAGGTCGGCGATCTCCGGCGCCTTCTCGGCCACCACTTCCGGCTTCGCCGCCAAGACGGGAACATGCCGCGGCACGAAGATCCGGAAGGTCGTGCCGACGTCCGTCTCGCTGTCGAAGAAGATATGCGCGCCGGTCTGCTTGACGATGCCGTAGACGGTCGAGAGGCCGAGTCCGGTGCCCTTGCCGACATCCTTGGTCGAGAAGAACGGCTCGAAGATCTTCGACTGCACCTCGGGCGGGATGCCGGTGCCGGTATCGGCGACCTCGATCAGCACATATTCGGCCGGCGGCAGCGGCTTGTAGCTGAACTCGGCCACCTCGTCCGGCGTGACGTTGCGGGTGCGGATCGTCAGCGTGCCGCCCTTCGGCATGGCGTCGCGCGCATTGACGGCGAGGTTGATGACGACCTGCTCGAACTGGTTGAGGTCCGCCTTGATCGGCCAGACGTCGCGGCCATGCACGAGTTGCAGCTTGACCTTCTCGCCGAGCAGCCGCTCCAGCAGGATCGAGAGATCCGAAAGCACATCGCCCATCGCCAGCACCTGCGGCCGCAGGGTCTGGCGGCGCGAGAAAGCCAGAAGCTGGCGGACGAGGCCGGCCGCGCGATTGGCGTTCTGCTTGATGTTCATGATGTCCTGGAAGGACGGGTCGCTCGGCCGGTGATTGGCAAGCAGCAGATCGGAAAAGCCGATGATCGCCGTCAGTACATTGTTGAAATCATGCGCAACGCCGCCGGCGAGCTGGCCGATCGCCTGCATCTTCTGGCTCTGTGCGAACTGCAGCTCCAACGCGCGCTGCTCCGTCGTCTCCAGCGCATAGACGGTGGCGATCTCGCGGTCGTTGGCGTCCTCGTCGACGGCGGTCACATAGAAGCGCACGCTGCGCTCGCCATGGCCGAGGATCGAGGTGTCGACGGGCGGGATTTCGCTGCGGCCGCCGGCCGCGCCCTCCAGCGCCGCCTCCAGCGCCGGGCGCTCGTTCTCGCTGACGAGGTCAATCAGCCGCGCGCGGCTGCCGCCATCCGACTTGATCGGCCCGAACAGGCGGGCGAAGGGCGCATTGGTGCGGCCGATGCGGCCCGACTTGTCGATCGAGGCGATGGCGAAGGGCGTGTGGTTGAAGAAGCGGGTGAAGCGGACTTCGGCGGCCCGCAGCGCCTCGGAGGTTTCCTCGCCCGGACCGCGATTGAGGACGATGGTGCGCGTCGCGCCCGGCGCGCCGTCGCCGGCGAAGGGAACGCGGTGCAACAGGCGGACCGGCAGGCTCTGGCCGTTCTGCTTGACGAGGTCGAGATCGATCGTCTCGGTCCGCGCCTCGCCGGCGCTCTCGCGGCCGACAGAGAGCAGCGCCGCGCCGTCGCCGCGCACGATGTCGCCGAGCGTCAGGGCGCCGGCCTTGAAATAGGTCAGGTCGATGCCGAGCCAGTCGGCCAGTGTCGCGTTCAGATAGACGATGCGGCCATCCGGCTCGGCCGAGAAAAAGCCGGCCGGGGCATGGTCGAGATAGTCGATCGCGTGCTGCAGGTCCTGGAAGACCGTCTCCTGCTGGACGCGGTCATGGGTGACGTCGGCGACCTGCCAGGCGGTCAGGAGGCGGCCGTCCCCCTCGCCCGCCTTCACCGGCCGGACGCGGATGCGATACCAGCGCGGCGCGCCGGAAGCGGGACCGGCGAGCGGGCTCGACATGCGAACCTCCTCGACCGCCGCCTTGCCCTCGCGGATCGACTGCGACAGGCGGTAAATCGCCTCGCTCGCCGCCTGATCGCCCGAAAAGACGCGCTCGACGACGCGGACATCCTTGCCCTCGTCGGCGCCGATCAGGTCGGCATACGCGGCGTTGGCGTAGAGGATGCGGCCCTCGCGGTCCGTGATGACGAGGCCTTCGGACATGGTATCGACGAAGCCGCGGCCGAGATCGTCGCGCGGGGCCTTGCCGCTGAAGCGCATCAGGCCGATCGCGGCGGCGAAGAGCGTGAAAACGCCGACGACCGCGAGCAGGCCGAGCAGCGCAAAGATGAAGGGTTCCGCCGCCTCAGGCGGCAACAGGGCAAAGGCGAGCGCCGCGCCGACCAGGCAGCCGGCGAGCAGGAGCAACCGCCCGATCCCGGCCGGACGATCCGATCGATCGACCAGCGCGCGGCGATGCGTTCTCTGGTTGCTGTCGTCGGTCATGCTGCTACGCGGCTCGACTTGTGCGGCATGAACCCCTGCACCCTGACCTCTGCACCCTGGCCTGCCATGTTGTTCGTAAGTCCCCGCGAATGCCTGCAGATCGCGAAGAATCGCTGCTCGCTTCTAGCAGGCAGAATGCGGAGGATCGCAGGTTAATTCAACGCAGACGGGCGGAAATCGGCGCGCGAAGAGCCGCTCTCCCCGAAAGAGCGGAGAACGATTGCCGTTGCCGATCGAGAGAATCAGCGCCGGCGGGGCGCCGGAGACCGCCCGGCCGGCCCGCTTTCGCGCCAACAATGGCGCCCGATCAGCCTAGGCACATGCGAATCCACTGGATTCTGCCACGGTCATGGTCAATGAATTCTTAATGTCCCCCACGGATTGCTGGGGGCGGCCAATGCCGCCGGGCTTGCCAAAGTCCGGCGCGCGCTGGAAAAACGTCGGATAAGCAGGGGATCCGAGCTTGTGGGCCTGCATGGCGCCGGGCTCGGTCCGTTTCGATGCCTGGATGCGGGCAGAACCGGGATCGGAAGTCGGGAGAAGAGTATGCACGATTATCTGGCGCCAATGTTCGGCGACACAGGCGCGACCGTGGCCCAGTTCGTGATCACGCTGGTCGTGATTCTCCTGGCCATCCTGCTGGTGTTCTGGCTGATCCGCCTGTTCACCAATGGCCGCCTCGGCGCCGGTCCGGCGCGCGGCCGCCAGCCGCGGCTCGCCGTGCTCGACGCGCTGCCGATAGACCAGCGCCGCCGGCTAATCCTGGTCCGCCGCGACAATGTCGAGCACCTGATCCTGATTGGCGGTCCCAGCGACGTCGTCGTCGAGCCGGGCATCCAGCGCGCCCAGCAGCCCGCGCGCCGGCTGGAGCCGATCCGCCAGGAGCCGCCGCGTCCGGAGCCGATCCCGGCGCGTCCGGAGCCGATGCAGGGCCGTCCCGCCACGCAGAACCTGCGCCCCGTGCCGCAGGAGGCCGCCGGCCGCCCGCAGGAGCCGCGCCGTCCCGAGCCGGCCCAGCAGGCCGAGATCCAGTCCTTCGAAGCTCCCGTCGCGGCGGAAGCCTCGGTTCGCCGTCCGGAGCCGATCCAGGAGCCGGTCTACGAGGAAGCCCAGCCGTTCGTCGAGGAGCGCGTCGCCGAGGCTGAATTCGTGTCGGTCGCCGAGCCGGAGCCGAGCTTGGAGCCCGCCCCGCCGCAGCCTCCGGTCCAGCCGGCCGCGCCGCAGGCCCAGCGCCCGGCGCCCCGTCCCGCTCCGGCGCCGGAGCCCCGCAACGGCCGCGGCTTCCCGAGCTTCCTCTCGGGCAACCGCCCGCGCCACACCCCGACCACCGTCGACATCCCGCCGGAATCGATGCCCGCGCCGCGTCCGGTGACGCCGCAGGCGCCGGCGGAGCCGATCGAGGGCCGTTCGACCGGCCAGCGTCCCCGCCCCTATGATCCGCGCCCGCTGCTCGGCTCTCAGCAGACGCCGGTAGCGCCGGCCGCTCCGTCGGCGCCTGCCGCGCCGCGCCGCCCGGTCGCACCGCCGCCGGTCGTGGCTCCCGAGCCCGATCCGTTCGCCGGCGTGGACGACGAGGCCGAGCGCCTGGCGCGCTTCGAGCCGATCTTCGACCTCGGGCCGGAGACGGCAAGCGCCGACGACGCGCATCTCTACGCCACGCCCGCCCGCGCCCCTTCGGTGGAGCCGCCTCAGCCGATCGACGCGCCGGTGGAGATAGCGGAGGACTTCATCGACGCGCCGGAGCCGTCGGCTCCGGCTGAATCCGAGGCTTCGTCGTCGGTCGGCGATCTCGAAAAGGAAATGGCGCGCCTGCTCGGCGAGATCTCGAACGCCCGCAAGAGCTGAGGCGCATCAAGGCTGGAGCCGGCCGGGCCGATCCTCGCATCGTCCCGGCGCCGGCCCGCCACGAAAGACAAAAAAGGGGCGCGGAACCAGGTTCCGCGCCCCTTTTGTTTCTCAGGCTGGCGAAGGCCGCCTTATTCGTCGCGATAGACGCGCTCGCGCCGTTCATGGCGCTCCTGCGCCTCGATCGACAAGGTGGCGATCGGCCGGGCGTCGAGCCGCTTCAGGCTGATCGGCTCCCCGGTTTCCTCGCAGTAGCCATAGCTGCCATCCTCGATCCGCTGCAGTGCCGCATCGATCTTGGATATCAGCTTGCGCTGACGATCACGGGCCCTGAGTTCGATCGCACGATCCGTCTCCGACGACGCGCGGTCGGCGAGATCCGGATGATTGACGTTTTCGTCCTGCAGATGCTGAAGGGTTTCACGCGACTCCCGGAGGATGTCGTCTTTCCAGGCCAGGAGCTTCTTGCGGAAGTACTCCCGTTGCCGCTCGTTCATGAAGGGCTCGGTCTCGGAAGGCCGATACGCTTCAAGGGTATCTAGCGTCATGAATGACCCCTTGTCGGTGGCATTTCGGCGCGGAATATAGCGATGCCTCCCCCTGAGGACAACAGGTCGCATACGGCTTTGTGAGAGCCCTGAAAAATACCGCAGGCGTGAAAATTCGCCAATCCAGCACGGTTTCACGCCCGCTCGCAAGTAATTGGAAACAAATGCTATTCTCGCGTGCTGTTCGCACGCCCTCGGCAAGCGGCGCGTGCCGAAAGGCTCGCCAGCGACTGCGGCATTTACGCCACGGCAGGTAAAACTTCGTTAATCTTACCGATGATTGAATGTCCTGAGCGGCATCCTGTCGCGGAGCCGCCCCCGGCACCCCGCCGGCGACGCAGCCGATCCCGCGACAGACGCGCTCGATCAGGGAAGACGCCCGTGACAGAAACTCGATCCCGGCACGCCCCGCGAAGCACCGAGCCCGAAGGGCCGGCCGTCCTGCCGCCGCCGGACGCAGCGCGGCCCAATGCCCATGGCGCCCTTACCGGCATCGAGGCGACCATGGACGCGCTGCTGCAACTGATCGAGGCGGAATCATTGCTGCTGCGCGAAGGCAGGAGCTTTGCCGCCTCCGAGCTCGGCCAGCGCAAGAGCCACTATGCCAAGCGCTACATGGACGAACTCGCCGTGCTCGGCGCGATCGGCCAGAGCCTGGAAGACCTCGATCCCGGCCAGGTCGACCGCCTGCGCCAGCGGCACGAGGAATTCCGCTCCGTCCTGCAGATCAACCTCGCCGCGCTCGCGACCGCGCGCGCCGCTTCCGACAGCGCGCTGCGCACCGTCGCCGACAATCCGCATGTTTCGCGCCGGGCCGAGCGCTTCGACGGCGAAGTGCGCCCCAATCCGCGTTTCGCTCGCCGGGCGGGTTGAGGCCGGCAAGAGGCGTCCGCCGTTCCTATATTGGCGCGCCCGTGCCCCGATTGAGTTCGGACGCAAGCCATGACAGCGTATCGGCCAGGACGCGCGCCGCGCCCGCGAATGCGGTAGAATCGGCGGCCGAACAGGGATCGAAACGAGCACCATGCGCCTTCTTCTGCTCCGCCATGCCAAATCCGCCTGGGACGTCGCCGGCCTTGCCGACTTCGATCGACCGCTGGCGGCGCGCGGCCGGCGCGCGGCGACGATGATCGGCGAACATCTCGCCGCGCATCGCCTGGTGCCGGACCGCATCCTCTGTTCCTCCGCCCGCCGCACGCGCGAGACGCTGATCGGCCTGCTGCCGATGATCGGCACCGACCTCGACATCCGCATCACGCGCGGCCTCTACGAGGTGAGCGCCGACGCCTATATCGACACGATCGGCGCGCTCGGCGGCAACGCCCGCAACCTGATGCTGATCGGCCATAACCCGACCATGCAGGACACGGCGATCGAGCTGATCGGCAACGGCAATCCGGCGCTGCGCGAGGAACTGGCGGAGAAATTCCCGACCGCCGGTCTCGCGGTCATCGATTTCGACATCCACAAATGGTCGGAGCTCAGGCCGCGCACCGGCCGGATCGTCGCCTTCTTCCGCCCGCGCGAGCTGGAACTCGTCGGCTCCGAGCCGATCGCCGACGACGAATAGGATCTTTTGCCGCCCGGCCGCCATGCCTACATGGGGTCGCGGCCGGCTCTTCGGCCGAGACGGAGCGGCCGCCCTCGACCGGCCAGGAACGGGACCCTTGAAGCTTACGACGCTGACCGATGAAGCGCGCCTCGCCCTCGCCACGCTGGGGGACCGCGCGGCGGATCTCGTTTCGCCGACCGTCCGCCTCGGCGTCACGGGGCTGGCGCGCGCCGGCAAGACGGTCTTCATCACGGCGCTGGTGCACAATCTCGTCCATGGCGGCCGCCTGCCGCTGTTCCGCGCCTATTCGACCGGCCGCGTCACCGGCGCCAGGCTGGAGCCGCAGCCCGACGACGACGTGCCGCGCTTCGACTACGAGGACCATGTCCGCGCCCTGGTCGACCAGCGGATCTGGCCGGATTCGACCTACCGGATCAGCGAGCTGCGGCTGACCATCGCCTATGAGTCGGCGTCCTATTTCCGCCACCGCTTCGGTCCCGGCAAGCTCCACCTCGACATCGTCGACTATCCCGGCGAGTGGCTGCTCGACCTGCCGCTCCTCGGCAAGGACTTCGCAACCTGGTCGCGCGAGGCGATCGCGATGGCGCGCAGCCCGGCGCGGATCGTCGCCGCCGCCCCTTGGCTGGCGCGGCTCGACAGCGTCGATCCGGCCGCCGCCGAGGACGAGATGGTAGCCCGCGAGCTGGCCGCGCTCTTCACCGACTACCTGCGCGCCTGCCGGGCCGACGAGAACGCGATGTCGACCCTGCCGCCCGGCCGCTTCCTCATGCCCGGCGACCTCGAGGGCTCGCCGGCGCTGACCTTCTCGCCGCTGACGGAAACGGCCGAGACGGCCCCGGGCGGCTCGCTCGGCCGCATGATGGCGCGCCGCTACGAGGCGTATAAATCGGTGGTGGTGAAGCCGTTCTTCCGCGATCACTTCGCCCGCCTCGACCGGCAGATCGTGCTGGTCGACGCGCTGAATGCGTTGAACGCCGGCCCGGCCGCCGTCGCCGATCTCGGCGCGGCGCTGACCGAGATCCTCGGCTGCTACCGGCCGGGCTCCGGCTCCTGGCTCGGCTCGCTCCTGACCCGCCGCATCGACCGCATTCTGATCGGCGCCACCAAGGCCGACCACCTGCATCACGCCGACCACGACCGGCTGGAGGCGATCCTGTCGCGCCTGCTGGCGCCGGCGATCGAACGGGCGTCGGCCGCCGGCGCGCGCGTCGAGGTGGCGGCGCTCGCGTCGGTCCGCGCCACGCGTGAAGGCGTCGTCATCCAGGACTCGGAAAAGTTGCCCTCGATCATCGGGACGCCGCTCGCCGGCGAGACCATCGATGGAGAGACGTTCGACGGCAAAAGCGAAATCGCGTTCTTTCCCGGCGACTTGCCGAACAATCCTGAATCAGTGCTTTCAGCACCTGACTCAACTTCTGAACTGGAGCCGTCGGCGCTGCGCTTCGTCCGCTTCCGCCCGCCAGCGCTGGAACGGACCGCCGAAGGCATCACCCTGTCGCTGCCGCATATCCGGCTCGACCGGGCGCTGGAGTTCCTGATCGGAGACCGGCTGGCATGACCGAGACCCCGCGCAAGCCGACCGCCTTCCGCCTCGACCGCATCCGCGTCGTCGACGATCCCGACATCGCGCACCGCCCCGGCGACCGGCCGGTGGTGATCGCCGAGCCGGAAGAGCTCGACCTTCCGGCCCCCGTGCCGAAGCCGCGGCGCGGCCCGCGCTGGGCCAACATCCTGGTTTCGGCGCTCGGCATCCTGCTGTCGCTCGGCATCGGCCTCGCCGTTGACCAGTTGATCCGTGACCTGTTCCAGCGCGCCGAATGGCTCGGCTGGTTCGCGGTCGCAGTCGCCGCCATAGGCCTGGTCGCGCTGGTGGCGCTTGCCATCCGCGAGATCGGCGGATTGCTGCGGCTCCGGCGGATCACGAAAATCCGCGAGGCGGCCGACGACGCCGCCCGCCGCGACGACCGCATCGCCGCCCGCGCCTCGGTGCGCGACCTGACCGCGCTCTATAGCGAAAGGGCGGATACGGCGCATGGCCGCGCCGCGCTGGAACTGCATGCGAGCGAGATCATCGATGGCCGCGACCTGATCGGCCTCTCCGAGCACGAACTGCTGCGCCCGCTCGACGCCGCGGCGCAGACTCTGGTGCTCTCGGCCGCCAAGCGGGTGACGCTGGTGACGGCGATCTCGCCGCGCGCGCTCGTCGATCTGCTGTTCGTGCTGGTGACGGCGCTGCGGCTGATCCGCCAGCTCGGCCAGCTCTATGGCGGCCGGCCCGGCACGCTCGGCTTCCTGCGCCTCGCCCGCACCGTCATCGCCCATCTGGCGGTGACCGGCGGCATGGCGGCGGGCGATTCCCTCGTGCAGCAGATCCTCGGCCATGGCATCGCGGCGCGGCTGTCGGCCCGGCTCGGCGAGGGCGTGATCAACGGCATCCTGACGGCCCGCGTCGGCATCGCCGCGATCGACGTCTGCCGGCCCCTGCCCTTCATCGCCGAGAAGCCGCCGGCGATGGCGGATTTCATCGCCGAACTGACGAAGCTTAACGCCGGCAAGGGCGGCAAGAAGCCGGAGGTGTGAGACCAGCTTCCGGCCAGCCAGGCAAGCAAGCCCCTCACCCCGGCCCTCTCCCGCAAGCGGTAGAGGGGGCCTGCCGAGCCCAGCCGTCGACGGCGCCAGCCGAAAAGCCCTCTCCCGCGAGCGGGAGAGGGTTGGGTGAGGGTCTTTCTTCCTGTGCCAGAAGGCGCCTTACCCAGCCGCCCAATGCATCCGCAACGGGCCTTTCGATCCGCTGATCGGATCCTCGGTCGGGATGTCGACGGAACGGATGCGGGCGCGGACGGCCGCACCATCGACCACGTCGTCGGCGCGGATCAGGTCCCAGCGCTGGCCATGCGGATAGGCGCCGACGACGATCAGGTCCGGGCTGGATTTCAGCCGCTTGTGGCCGACGCCTGCGGGGATGAGCACGGCGTCGCCCGTATCGAGCTCCACCGCCAGCCCGGGCTCGCCGCCGAGTTGGACCGTGACGTTGCCCGACGCGATGCCGAGCACCTCATGCGCGGTCGAATGATAGTGATGGAAGGGATACATGCCGTTGCGCCAGGTGCCGCCCCAGCCGTGCGAGGTGAACAGCCTCTCGAAGGCGGAAGCGCGGTCGGTGCCGTCTTGCTGCACCAGGGCGTTCCGATAAAGAAGCAGCGGCAGCGCCGGATTGTTCGGAATGTCTCCAGCATCGGCGAAAGGGTGCGCGCTCGATTTCATCATGGGCTCCGACTGACGACGCAGAGAAAACGGTCCGCGCGCGCTCGGGTTCCGGGACCGGCGCGCGGGACCTCCGATTCCAATAGCCGGTCCGGCGTCGTCCGGGCGGCTCGGATCGGCCCGGCCGCAGCCCCGTGACGGGGATGTCGGCGCGGGCCGGCGAAAACGAAAAGACCCGTCCATCAAGGGATGAACGGGTCTGTCGGTATTTCTTCCAGAATGCGTGGCGCAGTCTCGATCAGGCGACGCCGAGCTTCTTCTGCAGGCTCGTCGACGAGGTCGTGTACTGGAACAGGATCTTCTTTTCCGGGAAGACGATGCGGCTTGCGGCCTGCGCCATCAGCGCCGCCTCGTGGAAGCCGGAAAGGATCAGCTTCAGCTTGCCGGGGTACCAGTTGATGTCGCCGATCGAGAAAATGCCGGGCTCCGAGGTCTGGAACTTCTCGGTGTCGACCTTGATCAGGTTCTCATGCAGGTTGAGGCCCCAGTTGGCGATCGGGCCGAGCTTCATCGTCAAGCCGAAGAACGGCAGCAGCCGCGTCGTCGGCAGCTTGTGCTCCTGGTCGTCATTGTCGGTGATGACGGCATGCGAGATCTGGCCGTCCTCGCCCTCGAGGCCGGTGACCTGGCCGAAGATCAGCTTCATCTCGCCGGCATCGACCAGGGCGCGCATTTTGTTGACGCTGTCCGGCGCGGCGCGGAAGGCGTCGCGGCGGTGCATCAGCGTGACGCTCCGGGCGATCGGCTGCAGATTGAGCGTCCAGTCGAGCGCGGAATCGCCGCCGCCGACGATCAGGATGTCGTGGTCGCGGAAGGATTCCATCTTGCGGACGGAATAGAAGACCGACTTGCCTTCGAAATTCTCGATCGCCGGGACCGGCGGGCGCTTCGGCTGGAACGAGCCGCCGCCAGCGGCGATGACGACGACCTTGGTCAGGAAGACCTTGTCGGCATCGGTGGTGACGCGGAACGAACCGTCTTCCAGGCGCTCGATGCTGTTGACCTGCTCGCCGAGATGGAAGGTCGGGTCGAACGGCTTGATCTGCGCCATCAGGTTTTCGGTCAGGCCGTCGCCGGTGATGATCGGAAACGCCGGAATGTCGTAGATCGGCTTCTCCGGATAGAGTTCGGCGCACTGGCCGCCCGGTTTGTCCAGGATATCGATCAGGTGACAGCGGACGTCGAGCAGGCCCAGTTCGAAGACGGCAAACAGTCCGACGGGTCCTGCGCCGACGATAACGACATCGGCTTCGATCGTTTCGCTCATGATCATTCCGTTGCAATCGAGAATGCGCGACGTTTAACCGCTGGGGCCGTCGCTGCAAAGCATCAAAGTTCTGTCAAAAGGCCTACCGCGAGCAAAACCACCCTCGGCAGCCCGCGGATCGCTCAGCCCTGGCGTTCCGGAATGCGGACGACGAGACCGTCGAGCTCCGGCTTGACGCGGATCTGGCAGGACAGGCGCGAGTTCGGCTGCACGTCCTGCGCGAAGTCGAGCATGTCCTCTTCCATCGGCTCGGGCTCGCCGGTGGCCGCCACCCAGGCCTCGTCGACATAGACGTGGCAGGTCGCGCAGGCGCAGGCGCCGCCGCATTCGGCCTCGATGCCCGGCACGCCGTTGCGCACGGCGTTTTCCATCACGGACGTGCCGTCACGGGCTTCAATCTCGTAAGGCGTGCCATCGAAGGCGATATAGGTGATCTTGGCCATGGGATCCGAAACGCTGCAAAAAGACCGCTCCCTATAGGCGATATGGCGAGGGCGTGCCAAGGGCCGCGGTGACGCGGGCGCCCCCAGCGGCGAAAGGCAGGAATTCTGCCGCCTTGGTTAACGGCAATGGCGCGACCGGGGCCGGTTCCGTTTCGGAGCAGAATTTCCGTTCGCCGCGGCCACCCAGGTCCTGTCTAGCCTGCCGTGCCCGACCGGCCGGAAAGCAAATCGCGCATTATTCATTTCAGATGCAAGCAAAAATCGTCCTAAATTCTCGACATCGACAGATCGAGACCTACGAAATCCGCCGGACTGGCGATATCGAGCCAACATCAGGCCAACGATAACGTCGATGTGAGCAGCGTTGCGCCGCTAGGATCCGGAAAACGACTTCGAATCATATCGCGTCTGCTGGCAGCGGACCGCGCAGCATTCGCAATGAAAGCCGTCAATACCTTGTTAACAATTTCAGGCCGAAAGCCGTACTTTCTTGTACCCCTGCCCCGAATGTGCCAAAAGGTGGGGCTACGGGCAAGGGTGTGAAGGCCGATCTGGGACGCGAGTATTGCGGCTCCGGGGGACGGGCTGATCTACGGGTCGTGGCAATCTCGGCGCACGTATCAAGCGCTAGCTGTGTCCTGGAAGCATCCTCGTGCTTTTGACGGGTCTCCCGTCGGAGCGGCCGACAAAGTATCGAGTACGGACGCGAGGCTAGAAAATGGCGAATACCCCGAAGTCCAAGGACCCGGTGGATGCAGCGCTCACCGCCGTAGAGGAGGCGCTCCGGATCGATTTCGACGCTCCGGCGGCGGCCAACCCACGGACACAGGCCACAGGCGCTCCGCGGGATCGCCGGCTCGAACCGCCAAGGCTTCAGGAAGCGCCCCGCAAGGGCGACGCCCCGCGCCGCGCCGACGCGCCGCGCAAGGTCGATGCGCCGCCGGCCGCGGCGAACCGCCCCCTGCCCTCGCCGACCCGCACCGAAGAACCTGCCGCCTCGCCGCGCGGCCGCCAATCCGGCCGCAACAGCCGCATGCCCGCCAACGACGATCGCCGCGTCGGTGGCGCCTCGCTTCCCGCGCGCCGTCCGTCGCGCCTGATCTATCCGCTTGCCTCGCTGCTCTCGATCGCTTGGGTAGGCACCATTGCCGCCTATGTGAGCTCCGCCAATATCAGCCTGTTCTCCGGTGACGGCGCCGTCGGCTCTGCCCAGTTCACCAACATCGCGCTCGCCCTCGTGCTGCCGGTCGGCATCGTCTGGGGCATCGCCATGATGGTGGCCCGCGCCCAGGAAATGCGCATCGCCGCGCGCTCGATCTCCGATGTCGCCGCCCGCCTTTCCGAGCCCGAGGAAGCCGCCTCCGAGGCGGTCGTCACCGTCAGCCAGGCCATCCGTCGCGAAGTCGCCGCCATGGGCGACGGCATCGAGCGGGCGCTCGCCCGCGCCAGCGAACTGGAGCTGCTCGTCCACAACGAGGTGGCAGCCCTCGAACGCTCTTACTCCGACAATGAAGTCCGCATGCGCGGCCTGATCGACGACCTCGCCAACCAGCGCGAGGCGATCGTGATCAATTCGGAGCGCGTCCGCACTTCGATCGTCTCGGCGCAGGAATCGCTGTCGAAGGACCTCGGCGAGGCGAGCGAGCAGATCGCCGCCAACATCATCGGCTCCGGCGACCGCATCACCCAGGCCCTGGCCGGCCGCGGCGACAGCATCACCTCTGCACTCGGCACGGCCGGCGACGAGATGATCAACAAGCTGTCGCTGCGCGGCGAGGACCTGGTCAGCCGCCTGACCGGCGCCGCAACCGACGTCACCGAATCCTTCTCTCGCACCAGCGCCGAAGTCACGGACGTGCTGCTGGCGCGCAGCGCCGACATCAACGAGACGCTCGAGACGACCGGCCGCGCCATGGCCGAAACGGTCGCCGAGCGCGGCAGAGAGGTCAACGAGACGCTCGCCCGCGTCACCGAGGAGCTCACGGAAGGCCTCGACCGCCGCACCGCCGACATGACCCGCTCGATCTCCGTCACCGGCAACCAGGTGGCCGAGACGATCTCGATGCACACTCGCGAGGTGAATTCGGCGCTGAAGTCCAACGCCGACAGCCTGATCGTCGACCTCGCGCTGCGCGGCCAGGAGATCAACGACAAGCTGGACGAGACCGGCAACCGCATCGCCGACACCATCTCGGCCCGTGGCGGTGACCTGGCCGACCGCCTGGCGCTCACCGGCGACCGGATCCAGGACGCGATCGCCATCGACGGCAGCGCGCTCGCCGAGCGCCTGACCTCGGCCGGCGACATCATGGCGACGCTGATCGAGGCCCGCACGGCCGCATTGCGCGACACCATCGACGGCGCCTCCAACGCGGTCAACGAGACCTTCGACGCCCGTTCGGCCGAGCTGACCGAGCGCCTCGCCACCGTCGGCGGCGAAGTCGCCAAGGCGATCGCCGTGCGCGGCCTCAAGGTCAACGAGACGATCATCGCCTCCGGCAACGAAATCTCCGAGACGATCGCCTCGCGCGCCGGCCTGCTGCATGACCGCATCGTCGAGTCCGGCAAGCAGATCTCCGACACGATGGAGAGCCGCGGCACCGCCGTCTACGACCTGATCATCGAATCGAGCCAGCAGCTCGCCGACGCCATCGAGACGCGCGGCTCGGCCGTGCATCAGCGCATCCTGCATTCCGGCAACGAGATCGCCTCGACGATCGAGAGCCGCGGCACCGACATCCACGACCGCCTGGTCGCTTCGGGCAGCCGCTTCGCCGAGGAGATCGCGACCCGCGCCGAGAGCGCGCATCACCAGATCCTCAGCTCGGGCACGGACCTCGCCGACTCGATCGAGAGCCGAGCCAACGCCGTGCATGAGCGCATCCTCGCCTCGGGCACCGAGCTTTCGGCCGAGATCGAGCGCCGCGCCGGCGCTGCCCATGAGCGCATCGTTACTTCCGGCAGCAATCTCGCCGGCGAGATCGAGGCACGGGCGACCGCCGCGCATGAGCGCATCCTGTCGTCGGGCGCCAACCTCGCCGACGACATCGAGAGCCGCGCCGAGGCCGTCCACAAGAGCATCGTCGCTTCCGGCACCGAACTCGCCGACGCGATCGAAAGCCGCGCCCAGACCGTGCATCAGCGCATCCTGAGCTCCGGCACGGAGCTGGCGCAGGAGATCACCGACCGCGCCGATGCGGTCCACCAGAGCATCCTGGCCTCCGGCGCCGACATTTCTGGCGAGATCGAGCGCCACGGCCTCGACGCGCAGCAGCGCATCGTCAGCTCCGGCACCGACCTCGCCAGCGAGATGGCGAAGCGCGCCGACGCGTTGCACCAGCGCATCGTCGCCTCGGGCACCCAGCTCGCCGACGAGATCGAGAACCGCGCCTCGACCGTGCACCAGCGCGTCATCGAGGCCGGCTCGGGCCTGATCAACCAGATCGAGACCCGCACCGGCGCCGTGCATGAGCGCCTCGTCGCGGCCGGATCGGCCCTGATCGGCGACATCGCCAACCAGGCCAACCTCGCGCATGAGCAGATGCTCGAATCCGGCTCCGGCCTGGCCGACCAGATCGCCAACCAGGCGCTCACGGCGCATGGCCAGTTCCTGACCTCCGGCAATTCGCTGATCGGCGAACTGACGAGCCAGGCGCGCGCCGTGCACGAGGAGATCGTCACCTCCGGCACCGGGCTCGTCGACCAGATCGCCAGCCATGCCCGCATCGCGCATGAGCAGATCGTCAGCTCCGGCACCTCGCTCTCGGAAGAGATCGCGAGCCAGGCCCGCACGGCGCATGACCGCATCCTGACCTCCGGCTCCGACCTCGCCAACGAGATCGAAAGCCGCGCCAATGCCGCGCATGAGCGGATCCTGTCCTCGGGCAGCTCGCTTTCGGAAGAGATCGCGAGCCAGGCCCGCACGGCGCATGACCGCATCCTGACCTCGGGTTCCGACCTCGCCAACGAGATCGAGAGCCGCGCCAATGCCGTGCACGACCGGATCGTCTCGTCCGGCATGTCGCTCTCGGAAGAGATCGCGAGCCAGGCCCGCACCACGCATGACCGCATCCTCACCTCGGGTTCCGAGCTCGCCAACGAGATCGAGAACCGCGCGACCACCGTGCATGAGCGGATCATCGACACGTCGAGCCGTTTCGGCGACCTGATCAACGATCGCGGCCTCGCCATCGCAACCGGCCTGGACGAGCGCTTCGCGGCGCTGCGCGACATCATCGAAGTGCGCGGACCGGAGCTGGTCACCCGCTTCGCCGACCGCGCCAACCTGATGGACACGACGCTGGCCGACCGTCTGGAAGGCTTCGGCGATGCGATCGAATCGAAGATCGGCGCCGTCGCCGAAACGCTCGACAGCAACACTCGCCGCATCGACGAGGCGCTGGACGCCCGCTCGGCTCAAATCAACCAGACCCTGATCGAGCGCACGCGGAACATCGCCGAAGCGTTCTCGAACGGCCAGGCCGAGATCGGCTCCATCATCGACGACCGCCTGTCGGACGTCACCAACCGCCTCTCCGACCGGACGCAGGCGCTCTCGGACATGCTTTCCGAGCGCTGGCATTCGATCAACGAGACATTGGGCGAAAAGGCGGTCGAGGCGGCCAACAGCTTCGACGCCCGCGCGCTGCAGATGGACCAGATCCTCTCCAGCCGCCTGAGCGACATCAGCTCGACGCTCGGCCGTGAATCGGTCCGCGCCGCCGAGCAGATCGTCGGCTCGCTGTCAGAGGCGACCGAACAGCTCGTCGCCGCGTCGACCACGACCAGCGGCGCGCTGCGCGCCTCGGCCAATGACGCCTCGCAGACCATGACGCTGTCGGCCGCGGAAGCGACGCAGGTGTTCACGCAGTCGGCGGCCGAAGCGACCCAGGCTCTGTCGCACTCGCTCGAAAGCGCCTCGCAGACCCTCGCCCGCTCGGCGGCCAACGCATCCGAGAGCGTCTCGCTCTCGGCCTCGCAGGCGTCCGAAGCGCTGTCGCAAGTCGCGAGCTCGACGGTCGACCTGCTGTCGACCTCCAGCGCCGACGCGGCCGGGCATCTGTCGCGGGTTTCCGCCGAGGCGGCCGAGCAGATCTCGCGTGTTTCGCTCGAGGTCGAGCAGAGCCTGGGCGGTCGCGCCATGAACACGGCCAGCGCCCTCGAGGAGCGGACGCGCGCCTTCAACGCGGTGCTCGAGACCCGCAGCGCCGAGCTGGCGCAGCTGCTTGACGGCGAAGGCAACCGCCTGGTCGCCGCCATCGACCAGCGCAGCACGGACCTCAGCAGCACCGTCGCCAATGCCGGCGACACCATCGTCGACCTGCTGTCGACCAAGGGTTCGGAGATCGTCTCGATGGTGCTGTCGCGCACCGACGAGGCCGCCCGCGCCCTCATCGACAGCGGCGAGACGGTCTCGCGCAGCTTCGGCTCCACCAATGAGCGCCTGCGCACCGACGTGGCCGGCATTGTCGACCGCCTGTCGCAGTCGAACGAGATGCTGAACGCGCTGCTGACCCGCACGACCGAGAACCTGAACCAGATCGAGACCGACCTGGCCGCCCGCACCGGCGAGTTCGCCCAGGCGATTGAGCAGGCGATCGGCGGCACGCAGAATTCCTCGACCCTGCTCGCTTCTCAGGTCGAGATGCTGCGTGACGTCTCGAAGGACGTGCTGGAAAATGTCGGCGCCATCGCCGGCCGCTTCGAGGACCAGGGCCGTTCGCTCAGCCTCGCCGCGAGCTCGCTCAGCGCCGCCAACAGTGAGGTCGAGACCTCGATCGAGCAGCGCCGCGTCGCGCTCGACCAGCTGGCCCAGAGCCTGGCCGCCCGCTCGGCGGACCTCGACGGCGTGATGCGCACCTTCACCGAGACCGTGAACAGCTCGCTGAAGGAAGCAGAGGAACGCGCCGCCGAAGTCGCCAAGACGCTTGCCCGTTCGAGCGAGGCCGCCGCCAAGGGCGTGCTCGAGAACCTCGAGGGCATGCAGGCGACCGCCAGCAGCGAGAGCCTGAAGGCCGCCAACGTCGTCCGCGAGGCCAACCGCGCGCTGATGGACGACATGGCAGCCGTGGTCGCCCAGGCGACCAAGCAGTTCTCGGCCGCGACCGACGAAATGCGTTCGGCCGCCAAGGAGATGCAGCAGGACCTCGAGACCACCCGCACCGAACTGAAGCGCGGCGTGCTCGAACTGCCGGCAGAGACCCGCGAGAGCGCGGACGCCATGCGCCGCGTCGTCACCGACCAGCTGAAGGCGCTGACCGAGCTCTCCGACATCGTCGGCAAGCACGGCAAGTCGCTTGACGTCTCGGTCCCTGGCACGCCGGCTCCGGCCCCGCGCGGCCGTGTCGCCGAGGCGGGTCCCGCCGCCTTCGCACGGCCGCAGCCGGTCGCCGCCCAGGCGGTTCGCCAGCCCGAGCCGGTTCGCGCCGTCGCTCCGGCCCCGGCGCCGCAGCGGCCGGCCGCTGCCGCCCGCCCGGCGACGGTCGAGGCCGCCCGCCCGGCCGCCCAGGTCCAGGCCCCTGCCCCGACCCCGGTGCGCCAGCCGGCACAGCCGACCCGCACGGAGGCAAAGCCCGCTCCGGCCGCCGGGCAGGCCGAGCCGCGCGGCTGGGTCTCCGACCTGCTGCGCCGTGCCTCGCGCGACGAGGACCAGACTGCCGCCGCCCCGGCCGAACGTCGCGAAGCAGCGGCCCCGGCCGCAGGCAACGGCGCTTCGCTCGGCAATCTCTCGACCGACATCGCCCGGGCGATCGACCCGCGCGCGGCGGCCGAGCTCTGGGAGCGCCACCACCGCGGCGAGAAGAACGTCTTCACCCGCCGCCTCTACACGCTGGCGGGCCAGCAGACCTTCGACGAGATCCGTCGCAAGTATCAGGGCGAAGCGGACTTCAAGGCGGCGGTCGATCGCTATGTCGGCGATTTCGAGCGCCTGCTGAAGGAAGTGGCCCGCAACGGCCAGGACGCTTCGGCGAGCAGCGCCTATCTCGTCTCCGACACCGGCAAGGTCTATACGATGCTCGCCCATGCGAGCGGCCGGTTCGACTGATCGGTCGAACCCAATCGAAATCCGGAGGGGCGCGGTGCCAACCGCGCCCTTTTCATTTCGAGGACCTGCTTTTCGGCCGACCTGCTTTTCGGCGATGTAGATGCGGCCAGAAGGTCACAAACCGCGCTTGCGAACGCTTTGGCCACGGTTACGGCTTGTCGCGGCCGAGACCGACCCTGTAGACAGGCATTCTTCCCCCCGCCGCCCATCCCCCGGGCCGCATCCTGCCGAACCGAGGTCTGGACCTCCGCATTTCATGCCCGACACAACGGCCGCACACCGGCGCAAGAGCTTTGGCGCCTTTCAGCATCGCGGATTTCTCTTCTATTGGCTGTCCCGCCTCTGCGCGACCTTCGCGGTCAACATCGTCAGCGTCTCGGTCGGCTGGCAGGTCTATGACCTGACGCGCGATCCGTTCGATCTCGGCCTGATCGGCCTGGTGCAGTTCCTGCCGGCGCTGCTCCTGGTGCTGGTCACCGGCTCGGTCGCCGACCGCTACAACCGGCGCATGATCATGGCGCTCTGCCTCGCCGGCGAGGCGCTCGCCGTGCTGGCGCTGCTCGCCTTCACCGTCTCGGGCAGCGAGCGGGTTACCATCGTCTTCGGCGTGCTGCTTTTCTTCGGCATCGTCCGCGCCTTCATGGGGCCGGCGCAGCAATCGCTCGCGCCCAACCTGGTGCCGACTCAGGACCTCGCCAGTGCCATCGCCTGGAACTCGTCCGCCTGGCAGATCGCCACCATCGTCGGCCCGGTCGCCGGCGGCCTGCTCTACGGCGTCGCGCCGGAAGCCTCCTATGGCGTCGCGCTGGTCATGATGATCCTCGGCGCAATCCTCATCCTGCTGGTGCCGAAGCCGGCCCAGAAGATCCTCGGCGACAAGGCGAGCTGGGAAACGGTGATCGCCGGCTTCCGCTATGTCTGGAAGGAGAAGATCGTGCTCGGCGCGATCTCGCTCGACCTCTTCGCCGTGCTGCTCGGCGGCGCCACGGCGCTGATGCCGGTATTCGCCCGTGACATCCTCGAGGTCGGGCCGTGGGGCCTCGGCCTACTGCGCGCCGCACCCGCCGTCGGCGCGCTGACGGTGGCGGCCTGGCTCGCCTTCCATCCGATCCGCAACCACGCCGGCCTGCTGCTTTTCGCCTTCGTGACGATGTTCGGCCTCACCACCATCGTCTTCGGCCTGTCCAGCATCGTCTGGCTCTCGGTCGTCGCGCTCGTGCTGATGGGCGCCAGCGACATGGTCAGCGTCTATATCCGCGAGACGCTCATCCAGCTCTGGACGCCGGACGCCGTGCGCGGCCGGGTGAACGCCGTCAACATGGTGTTCGTCGGCGCTTCCAACGAACTCGGCGAGTTCCGGGCCGGCATGTCGGCCGCCGCCTTTGGCGCCGTCGCCGCCGTGGTCATCGGTGGCGCCGGCACCGTGGCGATCGCGGCACTATGGTCCCGCTTCTTCCCGGATCTGCGCCGCGCCCGCCATCTCGACGGCCGGACCTAAGAAAGAATGCCCGGACGGGAGGGCTCGGCAGCGTCGCCGCCCCTCCCGCACGGAACCGGATTGCGCGCCCCGCATTGGATTGTCGAACGTCCAAACGGGGAGCTGACATGAGCACGATACTTCTCATCCTGATCGTGATCCTGCTGATCGCGGCGCTGCCGAGCTGGCCCTACAGTTCCGGCTGGGGCTACTACCCCAGCGGCGGCCTCGGCCTGATCCTGATCATCCTTCTGGTGCTGCTGCTGCTCGGCCGGATCTAGCTTCCGCACTACAGACTGAATCCATCGGGGGCGTCCGGCGCGACTTTCCTTTCGCCGGGCGCCCCCTTCTCATTGCCTCAACGGCCATCGCCATAGACGGGCGCGACCTTGCCGATATCGGCGATCAGCGTCGCCAGCTTGGTCGCGAGGTGATCGAGCAGCAGACGTCCCTTTTCGGCCGTGGCGATGGAGGCGTCGCCGGTCGCGCCGCTCGGCTGCAGGTCCTGCGCCTTCCAGCCGAAGCCGCCCATCCGCCCGCCGCCGGGATTCGCGGAGAACTGGCTGACCACGGTATCGAGCGCGATCGAGCGCGAGGCGAAATTGTCGCTGAACGGCATGCGCACGAGATCGGGGCGCAGATGCAGCATCAGGCTGGTCTCGATCGCGCCGGCATGCATGCCATGCGTGATCTCCTCGTCGGTGAAGAGACCTTCGGGATAGCCGCCATCGAACCAGGAGGCGTAGGCGGCGAAGAAGCCGTGCTTCACGCGCAGATCGAGGGTGACGGGCGCGAGCAGGCCCGACTGGCCGCCATGGCTGTTGAAGATGAGCAGCCGGCGGACCGGCGTGTTGGCGAGGCAGGCGAGCAGTTCCGTCCAGATCTGCATCAGCCGCGTCGGTGTCTGCGACAGGCTGCCAGCGAAATCGAGATGTTCCTGCGAAGTGCCGACCGTCTGTTCGGGCAGGATCAGCACCGGCACGTCGCTGGGCAGAAGCTCGAGCATGCGCGCGAGAATGCCGCGATTGATATAGGCGTCGGTGCCGAGCGGCATGTGCGGGCCGTGCTGCTCGACGGCGGAGACCGGCAGCAACGCCACGGTCTCGGGCGGCAGCGCCGCCGCCTCGACCGTCGTCAGTTCCGTCCATAGGCGCGAGGCAGGCAGGGTGGCATATGTCATGGTCAGGCGGCCTTTCCGGGAAACAGGGCGGCGGTGAACGCATTGGCAAACTGCCGGAGGTCGAGCCCGTTGGCGCTCTCGACCTCGGCCAGTATAGCGGGCGGAACCGCCTCGCCATCCTGCCACCATGCGGCCGCCACCGCGCCGGCGATCATGGCGATCGTGTCGCTGTCATTGCCGCCATTGACGGCGGCGACGATCGCTTCCCACGGATTGCCGCTGGCGGCAATGACGAGCCCGAAGGCATGCGGCACGGCCTCGGCCATGGCGACGCCATTGCCGACGACGTCGGTCAGTTCGGCGGCGGCTCCCGCGAGATCGCCGCGATGGGCCTCGCCGATGCCGACCGCGAGATCGAGGCGGCGGCGAATGCCCGGTCCGCCGACGACGCGGCCGTTGGTGCGGGCATAAGCTTCGCCTGCCACGATGCCACGATGCGCCGCCTCGATCATCGCCGCTTCGGCGGCGCCCCCCGTCAGGCCCGATGTGAGCCCGACCGCGATCGATGCGGCGACAGCGCCGGCGCCGGCATAGGCGATCTGGGTGTTGTGGGTCGGCGCGGACAGGATCGCGGCGAGTTCGGCCGCGCCGACCGAATCGCCCGGACGGGCGCAACCGGCGGCTGGCGCCCGCATCGCGCCGCCATTCGACGTTCCATAGGTGCAGGAATAGACGGCGGGGCTGGCGACGATGGCAGGCTCGACGCCGGCACGAAGCTGCTCGACGGCGAGCCGCGTCGTCGGCCCGGCGAAGCGGCGGAACACCTCCTCGTCGGAAGCCCAGTCGAGGATGCCGGCGACCGCGTCGGCGACCGTCGGCCTACCGTTCGTGGCGATCAGCCGGCGCGCCATGGCCAGCATCTGGGTGGCGTCGTCGGTCAGCTTGCCCCGGGCGAGACCGAGCGCGAACTGGGCGCGCGGCGGCGGATCGCGCAGCTCGCGCACCGGGCCGCCGAACACGGCAAGCACCTCGTCGGGATGCATGCATTCGGTCGCTGCCCCCAGCGCGTCGCCGACGCAGGCGCCGGCGAAGACGCGGCCGATACGCTCGGAAAGCGGCAGGTTTGCCATCATCGTCATTCCATCAAACTCCAACTGGCTCGTTCTTCAGCGTGCGAGCCGCCGCCTGCACGGCCTTCCAGTCCGTCTCGCCGCCGCCGAGATAGACGCCGGCGGCAGCGACGGCCTGGCGCAGCGCCAGATCAAAGGAAGCGCCGCCGAGCAGCGCATGGACCAGGCCGGCGAGGAACCGGTCGCTGGCTCCCGTGGTGTCGCGCGGCTTCACGGGCAGCGCGGCTATGCGGAAGGTCTCCTCGCCCTTGGCGGCGACAACGCCCTGCGCACCGAGCGTCACGCAGATGGCGTTGCCGTCGACCTGCAGCGATCTTGCGAGCGCAAGCGCCGCATCGATATCGGGCTCGATGCCCTTGTCTTCGGCGAAGGCGCGCAGGATCTGGCTGTTGGTGGTGACGATGTCGGCCGAGGCGATCGCGGCGCGGGCGGCATCCCAGCCCCAGCGCTGCAGTTCCGGCCATTCGACATCGAGCACCGTCTTCGCTCCGGCGGCCCGCGCCCTGGCGAACGCAGCCGGCACGGCTTCGGGATGAAACAGGTTCGACGTCACGACGTCGCCGGCGGCAGGCTGGAGCCTCGAGCCGATGGTCGCCAGCACCGGCTCGGCGATCGGATCGATCAGGATCGCCCGCTCGCCGTTCGGATCGACCAGGATGATGGTCGCGCCGGTGGCGAGGTCCGGCACGATCTCGATCGCCTCGGAGCCGATGCCGGCCTCGTTGACGCGCGCCAGCAGCGTCATGCCGACGGCGTCGTCGCCGATGACGGAGACGACCGAGACGCGCGTGCCCCAGCCGACCAGCGCCATGGCGCTGTTGCGCGGCGGACCACCGGCGGCCTCGCGCTTGCCGCCGATGAAGACCTTGTCGTCTGGACCGGGCAGCCGGTCGAGTTCGAGCACACGGTCGAGCACCAGCGGGCCCATGCAATAGACATGCGGCATGCTCATGCGTCGCCTACCCGCGCGCCGCCATTGGCGTCGAACAGCATGACCGAGCCGGGATCGGGCAGAAGGCCGACGACGCTGCCGGTCTCCGGCGCCCTGCCCTGAAGCGCGACGGAGGCGCGCTGTCCGCCAATGTCGAGATGGACGAGGCGGTGGCCGCCGAGATATTCGGCCGAGCGCACCTCGGCGGGTATCGCCCCCGGCGCATCCACTGCCACGATCGACAATTGTTCGGGACGAAGCCCGACCAGGATCTCGAAGCGGCGGGCGAGTTGCAGCCTTGCCTCGACGGAGGCTTCCGGGTTCCAGGCAATTTCGCCGAAACGCCAGCCGCCGCCGCTGCGGGGATGGAGCTTCAGCAGATTGGCGGCGGGGCTGCCGACGAACGAGCCGACGAAGCTGGTCGCCGGCCGCTCATAGATCTCTTCGGGCGCCGCGAATTGCAGGATCCTGCCGCCCGACATGACGGCGACGCTGTCGGCCATGCTCATCGCCTCTTCCTGGTCGTGCGTCACCATCACGGTGGTCGCGCCGACCCGGTCGTGCAGTTCGCGGATATCGACGCGCACGCTCTTGCGCAGCACCGCGTCGAGATTGGAGAGCGGCTCGTCGAGCAGCAGCAGGCGCGGACGAATGGCGAGCGAGCGGGCAATCGCGACGCGCTGCTGCTGGCCGCCGGAAAGCTCGGACGGCATGCGGTCGCCATAGCCGCCGAGCTTGACCAGTTCCAGCGCTTCCTCGACGCGCAGCTTCGCATCCGCCTTCGGCATGTCGCGCATGTCGAGCCCGAAACGGACGTTCTGGTTGACCGTCATGTGCGGGAACAGCGCGTAGCTCTGGAACACGACGCCGATGTCGCGCCGGTGCGCCGGAACGCCGTTCAGCGCCTCGCCGGCAAGCTCGATGTTGCCACCGCTCGGCGCTTCCAGACCGGCGATCAGCTTCAGCAGCGTGGACTTGCCGCAGCCGCTCGGCCCCAGCAGGGCGACGAAGGCCCCCTTCGGGATCGCGATCGAGATGTCCTCGAGCACCCGCGTCTCGCCAAAGGTCTTGGAGACTTTGTCGATGCGGAGCTGGATGGGTTGCGGCGCCGTCATGCGACGGCCCCGCCCAATCTTGCGAGCGCGCCGAGGCCCACGAGGATCGCCTTGTTCTGGCCGGAGCCGGACTTGTGCGCCTCGCCTGTGACGACATTGTCGCCGACCGAGCAGACGGAGCCGCCGCGCCGGCCATAGAGGCTGCACAAGGTCAGGATCGCCGCGCTCTCGCGGTCGGTATTGAGGATGCCGGCCCGGCTCCAGTAGTCGATGATCTGCTTGTGCTCGTCCTGCAGGTAGCCGCCCGGGCCGGGCTTGCCCCAGCCGGTATATTCGCTGTCGCCGGAGCGGGTGATGCCGACATGATGCGGCGCGCCGATCGCCTCGGCTTCGGCCGCCATCGCCGCGACGATGCGGTAGTCGGCGACGGCCGGATACTCGACCTTCACATGCGCCTTGGTCATGCCCTCGTCGCGCACGGCGCCGGAGGAGATGACGACATCGCCGACCTTGACGTCGCGGCCCCAGCCGCCGCAGCCGCCGATGCGGATGACCGTGTCGCATTCGGTGTAGTTGAACAGGTCCATCAGCGCGAGCTCGGCCTCGGGGGAGCCGCTGCCGCCGAGCACGACACTGACCGGCACGTCGCGATAGCGGCCGGTATAGGTGGTGAACAGGCCGGTGCGCGCCACCATCTCGGCACCGTCGAGCAGGGCGACGATCGCATCCTCGTCGGCGCCCTCGCCCACCACCAGGGGATCCCGCACCGCGAGCACGACGGAGCGGGCGATCGTATCGGGCCGGAAGCCGGTCAGCGAGGGGATGCCGTCGCGCTCGAACTTCGGCATGCGGTCGAGATAGGGATAATTGTCTGTCATGGGATGTCTCACAGGTGCCGCGACCATTTCAGCGTGTATTCGCCGACGATCGCCGCGATCAGGATGACCGCAATGATGCCCGCACCGATCGCCAGCGTGATCGGATCGACGCCTTCGCTGCGAAGCTGGGCGTAGACGCGGACGGGAAACGTGATCCAGCGCGCCCCGGCAATCAGCGAGGAGACGATCACGTCGTTGAAGGAAACCAGCAGCGAGAAGGCGGCGCTGGTGATGAGGCCCGGCGTCGCGAGCGGGATCACGATGCGCCGGGCGACGCGCATCGGGCTGGCGCCGAGGCTCGCGGCCGCCGCTTCCAGCACCGGGTCGATGCGCTCGAAGGTCGAGTACATGATGCGGACGGTGTAGGGCACGGTGATCACGGCGTGGGCAAGCACAAGGCCTGCCAGCGTGCCGCTGAGGCCGAGGCGCGAATAGAGCTGCAGCAGGGCGATCGCCCAGACGATCAGCGGCAGGATCAGCGGCGCCAGCAGCACCACCTCGATCCAGCGCTTGCCCGGCGGATCGAAGCGCACCAGCGCGAAGGCGGCGAGCGATCCGGCGACGACCGAGAGCAGCGCCGAGATGACGGCGACCAGCGTGCTGACGCCCAGCGCGCTGCGATATTCGCCGCTCGAGGCCGCCGCCTCGAACCACTTGATCGAATAGGCCTGCGGCGGAAACCGGAAGAAGCGCGCCTCGTCGAACGAGGCAAGGATCAGGACGAGGATCGGCGCCAGCAGGAAGAGATAGGCGAGGACGGTCCAGGCGATCTGCGCGGTCCGGGCGAGTTTCGGTCCCCACATCATCGGGTCCTCCGGGCGGTGCGGCCGAGGCGGGCCGAGATCAGGAAGGCAAGGCCGAGGGCGACCAGCACGACGACGGCGAGCGTCGAGGCGAACGGCCAGTCGAGCACCAGCGAAGCCTGCTGGAAGGCGACCGTGCCGAAGGTGGCGATCTTGCCCTGCCCCATCACCTGCGGGGTGACGAAGGAGGTGAAGGCGGCGCAGAAGACCAGCACCGAGCCGGCCTTGATGCCGGGGGCGGCGAGCGGCAGCACGACGCGGCGCCAGACCGCGACCGGCGGCGCGCCGAGCGAGCGGGCAGCGGGTTCGAGATCGGTCGGCAGCCGCGACAGCGTATTGACCAGCGGCAGCACCATCAGCGGCAGGAAGGCCTGCACCATGCCGATGATCACGCCGGTCGTGGTGCCGAGGAATTTGACCGAGCTGTCGACGAGGCCGAGCATCTTCAGCGTGCCGTTGACGACGCCGAGCGGGCCGAGCAGGTGGATCATGCCAAGCGAGGGCAGCAGCGCGCCAGAGACGAGCGGCACCAGCAGCAGCGCCAGCAGCAGGCCCTTGGCCCGGCCGGAGCCGGTGGCGATCAGGCGGGCGACCGGCAGGCCGATGACCAGGCACAGCGCCGTCGAGACGGCGCTCAGGAGCACGGTGCGGCCGATCGCCTGGAAGAAGAAGGGATCGACGAAAAGTCGCCGGTAGTTCGCAAGCGAGAAGCCCTCGCCGAGCAGCAGCGATCCCGGCGGCTGCGTCTTGAAGCTGAAATAGACCAGCCAGACGAAGGGCAGCAGGAAGACAACGGCCGAGAGCAGGGTTGCCGGCAGCAGGAACGGAATGGCCTTGGTCGAAGCGCGCATCATGGGTCGGAAGGCCTTTCTTCTGCCGCCCGCATCGACAATCCGGGACGGGATGCGACGGGCCGGGCGGCGGTCTCTGGCGGGCGAATTCGCACGGGATCGGAGCCGGCCGGATCCCGAGGGACCCGGCCGGCGGCAGCGGCCTTACTGGCCGAGCACGTCCTTGTTCCAGCGCTGCGTCCAGTCGGCGCGCTGGGTGATGATGTAGGGCCAGTCGAGCGACAGCAGGCCCTTCACCTCGTCCGGCGTGTCGATGACGTCGGCCGAGACGGTCTCGGGAAGCTTCACGTTCTTGTTGGTCGGGCCGAAATAGAGCTCGGTCGCGTAGTCGGTCTGGTTCTGCACGCCAAGCGCCAGTTCGGCGAACTTCTTCGCCAGTTCCTGGTTGGGCGAGTTCTTGACCAGGCAGAGCATGTCGCGGACGAGCACCGGGCCGGGGCTCTTCGGGAACGAGAAGCCGATATCGGGATGCTGCTTCAGCGCCGAGAGGACATAGCCCGAGATCATCGGCGCCATGGCGACTTCGCCGGCATCCATCATCGCGAAGACTTCGTCGAGATTGGTGTAGGTGAGCGCGATCGGCTTCAGCTCGGCCGCCTTGGCGAAGGCGGCGTCCGCGTCATGCTCGTCCTTGCCGGCGAGACGGGCCGCGACGCCGAGCAGGCCGTCACCTTCGGAGCCGGGATAGCTGGAGAGGGCGATCTTGCCCTTGTATTCCGGCTTCCACATGTCCGCCCATTCCGGCGGGCTGGAAACCAGCTTCTTGTTGTAGGCGATGCCGAGGCCGACCAGCGACATGGCATAGCAGCCGTCGTTCATGCCGTCCCAGATCTGGGTATAGAGCGGGCTCGCCGGATCGGGCGCGTCGACGACGCCGTCCTTCAGCGCCTGCGGCGCCTCGTAGATGTTGAGGAAGGCGACATCCATCGTCGGATTGGCCTTCTCGGCATAGATGCGGGCGAGGCGATCGCCCGTACCGCCCAGAACCAGCTCGACCTTGGCGCCGGTTTCCTTTTCCAACGGCTCGACGACGTTCTTGCGCAGCAGGCGCTCGATGTCACCGCCCCAGACGCCGACGACCAGCGTCTTGCCCTTGAAGTCCTGCGCCATGACCGGCGCCGCAACCATGGTCGTCATCAGGCTTGTCGCCAACAGCGATGCGGCCAGACGACGGATCAGCTTTCCCTGCATATTCAGCGTCCTTCTTTTTTGTCCGATGGCGAATGATGGCCGGCATCGGAGGCAATCAAGAAGTGGGGTCAGGCTGATAGAGTCTATAAAATCGCCTTTATATCGAGATCGCCCCTTTTACGGGAATGTAGCGTCTCAAGACCGTTCAGTTCGCCGGCCACGCGACGAACTACGCTCCTGAGCCAACGATTACAGGGCGATTGATGCACACGTTCGTGCCAGAGCATGTAGAATTTCATGGAACCCAGCTCCGGCGGGGCCTCCACGAGTGCGAACGGCGCCTGGCTGGCCATCTGCTCAGCAAATGGGCGGCTGGACGTGAAGACGAGGTCGGTGCGCGCCAGCACCGGCGGCACCAGCGTGAACTCCGGAACGGTGAAGGCGATGCGGCGCTTGCAGTCGAGCTGCGCCAGCCGGCCGTCGACCGGGCTGATCGCAGCACTCGTGTGCGGCGTCGGCGAGAGATGGGCGAGGCCCAGATATTCTTCCATCGTCAGCGCCGACCGGCCCGCCATCGGGTGATCCGGCCGCATCACGAGCACCATGTCGGCATCGAGCAGCGGCGCCAGGCGCAGATTCTCGCGTGGCATCGGCCAGTTGCCGATGATCAGATCGATGTCGCCGGATTCGAGCTCGTTGAACATCTCGCGCTCGACCGGCGTCGCGCAGAACGAGACCATCATATTCGGCGCTTCCTGGCGCAGCAACTCGCCGATCCGCGGCATGAAAAAGGTGCCGAGGCAGTTGGCGGCATAGATGCGGATGGCGCGCGTGTCCTCCGCCGGGTCGAACGTCTCGGCCTCGCTTTCGAAAATGCCGTCGATCGCCATCAGGATACCGGACACCTGCCCGAGCAGCTCCGAGCCGCGCTCGGTCGGCACCAGCTTCGAGCCGCTGCGCACCAGCAGCGGATCCCCCAGGATTTCCCGCAGCCGCTTCAAGGCCTGGCTGACGCCGGGCTGGCTCTGGCCGAGCAGATCCGCCGCGCGCGACACGCTGCACTCGGTCAAGAGCACATGCAGGATCCGCATCAGGCGGACGTCAAGACCATGATCGTGATGGGGCTGCATGAATATCGGCCTTTCATCTTCGCGGTACCGGACCTCGCTCCCCCCGGCGGACAAGCATGATCCGTGCCGCCCGCGCCAATCGAACGAACACCAGGGACTAGAACAAGATGCCTCTTCTCATCCGCCAGGGACTGATCCGCACCAATGACGCCGCCGGCACCGTGCTGGAACGCGGCGACGTGCTCGTCGTCGGCGACCGGATCGCCGCGATCGGCGCGGACCTGTCGGCCGAGGCGGCGCAGCATCCCGAGCTCGAGATCATCGAGGCCGGAAACCGCATCGTCCTGCCCGGCTTCGTCGATGCACACATGCACTCGAATGAAGGCTTCGAGATGGGGCGGTACGACAACCTGCCGCTCGAGATCTGGCTGTCGGAGGTCTACCCGCCCTTCGGCGCGCCGACGCTGACCTGGCGCGAGCACTATCTGCGCGCCATGCTGGTCGGAATCGTCTCCGTCCGATCCGGCGTCACGGCGCTGCAGGACGACGTCATCAACATGGCCTTCACGCCGGACGCCGTCGACGCGACCGCGACCGCCTATCGCGATCTCGGCCTCAAGGGCTGGCTCACCGCCTCGATGTGGGACGAGGGTTTCCTGCAGAGCCTGCCCTTCCTGTCGCAGATCATGCCGGAGGACCTGAAGGCCCGGCTCGCGGCGCTGCACACGCCCGGACGCGCCGAGCAGATCCAGCTGTTCCAGGAACTGCACGGCAAGTGGCACGGCAAGGACGGCATGCGCATCATCCTCGGCCCCTGCGGTCCACAGCGCTGCTCGCCGGAACTGCTGGAGGAGGTCGCGACCCTGTCGCAGAGCATGGACCTGCCGATCCATTGCCATGTGCTGGAGACCAAGACGCAAGCTGTCACCGGCCAGGAGAAATACGGCAAGACGCTGCCGGCCTTCCTCGCCGATGTCGGCTGCATGACGCACCGCCTGACGATGAACCACGCGATCTGGCTGACCAATGACGACATCGCCATGATGGGCGACGTCGGCGCCTCGATCACGCACAACCCGCTCGCCAATCTGAAGCTCGGCTCCGGCGTCGCGCCGGTGCGCAAGCTGAAGAATGCCGGCGTCAATGTCGCGCTCGGCTGCGACGGCGTCGCGTCTGCCGATTCCGCCGACATCTTCCAGGCGATCAAGGCGGCGGCCGGTATCCACAAGATCGGCACGCATGATTACCGCCAGTGGGTCTCGGCGCATGAGGTCTACGAGATGGCGACCACCAATGCAGCGCGCTCCGGCATGATGCAGGACGAGGTCGCCTCGATCGAAATCGGCAAGAAGGCTGATCTGATCCTGCTCGACCGCTACGACTGGGGCTTCCTGCCGCTGCACGATCCGATCAACCAGATCGCCTTCAGCGTCAATTCCGACGCCGTGCAGACCTCGATCGTCGACGGCCGCGTCGTCATGCGCGACCGCAAGCTGGCCCTGATCGACGAGGATGCGATCCGCGCCGAGATCTCGGAAACGGCCGAGCGCTTCCGCCGCGACTATTGCCCGGCCATGAGCGAGGGCGCCGCCATCGTCCGCCCCTGGCTCGACCAGATGCACGAGATGGCGACCAGCCGCACCGTTCCGGCCGGCCACCTGCCGCTCCGCATGTCGCCGAGCGATGCAAGGGATCGCGGCTATCCGGCCGCCGCCGAATAATCCAGCCAAGGGACCAACCGACATGAAGACCTTCAGCTTCGAGACGGCGGCGACCGCCACAGCGTTCCAGATCGCCCCGACCGACACCAACTATTTCGCCATCCTGTTCGACGGCGAGAAGGACGGCATCGACAACATCTTCGTCATCGAGATCTTCAACCGCGGCGGCGCCACGCCGCCGAACGAGCATTCCGACGCGCACGAGTTCTTCTACGTGCTGCATGGCGAGGGCATCGCCCGCTGCGGCGACAAGGAGATGCCTATCAAGAAGGGCGACGCGCTGCTGCTCAATCCCGGCAACGAGCACGTCGTCCGCAACACCGGCGACAGCAAGCTCTACACGCTGACGGTGATGACTCCGAACCAGGATTTCGCCGAGCTGATCCGTTCCGGCACCCCGGTCGAGCTCGACGAGGAAGACATCGCCGTCCTGACCGGGAAGGCATGAGCATGACCGGCGACGCAGCGCTCCGCCCGCTCGGCTCCAGCCCGCGCAACCGCTGGCAGGTCGACGCCGCGAGGGCCGATCTGGTGCGCCAGCCGGCTCCCTCGCGACCCATCCGCGTGGATGCGGGCAACAAGGAGATCACGCTCGATCTCGCCCGCACCGCCATCGTCGTCATCGACATGCAGAACGACTTCTGCCACCCGGAGGGCTGGCTCGCCCATATCGGCGTCGACGTGACGCCGGCGCGCGCGCCGATCGAACCGCTGCAGAAGCTGTTGCCGGCGCTGCGGGCGGAAGACGTGCCGGTGATCTGGCTGAACTGGGGCAACCGCCCGGACAGGCTCAACCTCTCGCCGGCCCTGCTGCACGTCTATAATGGCGACGGCGCCAGCGTCGGCCTCGGCGACCCGCTGCCGGAAAGCGGCGCGCATGTGCTGGAACTCGGCAGTTGGTCCGCCGCGACCGTCGACGAGCTGGTGGCGGAACCGGGCGACATCCATGTCGCCAAATACCGGATGTCCGGCTTCGTCGACACGCCGCTCGACAGCATCCTGCGCAATCTCGACATCACCACGGTGCTGTTCGCCGGCGTCAATGCCGACCAGTGCGTGCTCTGCACCCTGCAGGACGCGAATTTCCGCGGCTATGACACGATCCTGCTCGAGGACTGCTCGGCAACGACCTCGCCGGACTTCTGCATGCAGGCGACGGTCTACAACGTCCGGCAGTGCTTCGGCTTCGTCGTCGATTCCGCAAATCTGCTCGCCGGACTCGACGAGGCAACCGGTTCATAGCCGCGGCTCGACCGAGTGATTGCGATCGGGACGGACCTCGCAGGCCCCTGCGGATCCGTCCATTCCGGACGAAACACCAACTACGGCCTTCCCAAGCGTCGCCCTGGCGGCCGCCGGCTTCAGCCGCCGCGCATGGCATTCCTGCACTATCGCCCCGCCAGCGCTTGCGGTAGCAGACGCATCCCTTTCGATGGATCGCGTCATGAACCGCCCTGATTCTCCCGCCGGCGAAGGCCCCTCGTCGCGCGAACGCATGCTGGCCTGCCTCGTCGTCGTCGTCGGCACGCTGGCAACCATGGTTTCGATCGACCTGGTGCTGCCGGCTATCCCGACGTTGCCGTCGCTGCTCGGCGGCGACCCGCAAGCGGCGCAATATGTGCTGGCGACCTATATGGGCGGCTCCAGCATCGGCCTGGTGCTGTTCGGGGCCATCGCCCACCGCTTCGACGCGCGGCTGCTGCTCGCCGGCTCGCTGCTCGCCTATGCGATCGTCTCGGCGCTGGCCGCGCTCGCGACCGACATCTGGACGCTGAACGCCATCCGTATCGTGCAGGGCGCGACCTCGGCCGGCGCCGCCGTGCTGCCGGCGCCGATGCTGCGCCGCCTGTTCACCGATACCGGCGCGGTGCGCGCCATCTCGGTGATCGGCAGCATCCAGTCGCTGGTGCCCGGCCTCGCGCCGCTGATCGGCGCATGGCTGCTGCATGTCTCCGGCTGGCAGGCCTCGTTCATCGTGCCAGCGGTGCTCGGCGCGCTTGTCGCGGCCGTCATCTTCATCAAGCCGTCGCTGCTGCCGGCCAACCAGCCGATCGAGGCCGGCCAGACGCGCGGCGGCTATCTCGCCCTGCTGCGCAACAAGCGCTATCTGCGCTATGCGCTCAGCCATTCGCTGATCCTCGGCGGCCTGATCACCTTCGTGTTCAGCGCCCCCTACATCATGGTCGAGACCATGGGCGGCACGGTCGAGGGCTTCGTCTTCTTCCAGCTGCTCTCGGTCGCGATGTTCGTGGTGACGTCGAACCTCGCCGGCATCTTCGTCGAGCGCTGGGGACCGGAGCGGCTGGTGACGATCGGCACGCTGATGGTCGGCGCCTCCGCGCTCGCCCTGCTTGCCTATGCCTTCGCCGGCGGCTCCAGCATCGTCGTCCTGCTGTTCATCATGCTGCCCGTCTCCGGCGGGCTGGGGCTTCGCGGCGGCGTCGGCTTCGTCAAGTCGCTCGCCGCCTCCGCGCCGGACGAGGGCCGCGGCTCGGCGGCGCTGATGCTGGCGATCACGCTGCTGCCGACGATCGGCACGGCGCTGGTCGCGCCGTTCATCCAGTTCGGCCTGCCGGCGCTCGCGGTCGCCTTCGCGGTGATCACGCTGCCGGCGGTGGCGGCGATCTACTGGCTGCCCCGCTTCGAGGGCGAGACCGCAAGCAGCACCACCGCCGTCCATTTCGGCTAGGCCAGATCCGCGTCAGGAGCCGCCAGCGGCCATCGCCCGTCCGGCGGCGAGGATGGCGGCGTCGGTGCCGAGCGCCGTGGTGACGCTGCCGCCCTTCTCGCTATAGGGCGCGCCCTTGTAGCGCGGATCGCGCCAGGGGCCGGTGGTGATGGTGATGCCCCGAAACACCAGCTCGCCATTGACGCGCGAAAGATTCATGCCACCCGACGAAGCGCCGGTCGCATCGCAATCCGTCCGGAAGAACGAGGTTTTCGCCGCCGAGCGCGATTTGTCGATGGCGCGACGGACCTCGCAGCCCTGCGCGACGGGAACGTCGCGATCGACTTCCTTCTCCATCTCGGCCGGATGCGCGGTGATGACGATCAGCTTGTCGCCATTCTGCACCGGCACGTCCGGGGCGACCCGGAACGGCACGGCGCCCTCCAGCGGCTCGACCAGGCGGACGATGGCATAGTCGTTGTTCGAGCCCGCCTTCGGCTTCTTCGAGCCGAAATGCGTCTTGTCGTCGACGACGAGATCGATCATCGGCCCGTCGACGCTCTGTGGGCGGAAGAAGCATTTCCAGCGCCGCTTGCCCGAAGGCTCGAAGAAGACATGCGCCGCCGTCAGGATCTGCTGGTTGGTCAGGAACAGCGCGGCCGAACCGACCGAGGGCGACGGCGACAGGCAGCCGACATAGCCCGACACGCTGCGGATGCGCGCGATCTCGCCGCGCGACAGGCCGAGCGACGGCCCGATCGCCAGGAGCGAATCACGGTCGTCCCTGCCGTCGATAATGTTGACCCGCTCGACGGGCGGCAGGCGCGACGCACGGGCGAAATCGGCAAGCCCGATCGCCTGCGGCAGATCGATGGCGTGGGCGGCGGCGGGAAGGAGCAGGGAAAGGCAAAATATGAGGATACGCATGGCGTCGACCATGCCATGCCGCCGTCATCCCGTCACCCGTCTCTGCAACCCGGACGGGTCGCGCGAACATATTTGGTCGCAGCCCCGGATCACCACTTGTAGTCCTGCCACTAAGCTGGCTCAATTCATCGTGACGCTCTTCTAGACGTGTATCCAGACCAGGTTGTCGAAATGCAGTTGAGACCCGTCACCTACTACTCCGACTTCGTCGTCTACCCCGTCACACTCACCGCGCTGGTTGTAGCCGCCGTGCTCTGGCAGGGGCACATCAATCCGCTGGTCTGGATCGCCGCCTATGCCTTTGGCCTCTGCGTCTGGACGCTGGCCGAATACCTGATCCATCGCGGCATCCTGCACAATGTCGTCTATTTCAGGGATCTGCACGACAGGCATCACGCCGCGCCGACCGACCTGATCGGCACGCCGGTCTGGCTGAGCTTCCTGGTTCTCGCCGCGGTCGTGTTCTGGCCGAGCTGGTATCTGTTCGGTTTCGGCGTCGCGAGCGGTTTCACCGCCGGCGTCACGACCGGCTATGTCAGCTACAGCTTCGTCCATCATGTGCTGCACCACTGGCACCCGGCGCCCGGCAGCTATCTCTACAGGATCAAGCGGCGCCACGCCCTGCACCACCACAACGACGTCGAGGGCAATTTCGGCGTTACTACGCTGTTCTGGGACCACGTGTTCGGCACGGCGCTCTCCGAGCGCCCCGGCCAGGCAGCCCGCGCCCGGCGCCGGTCGCAATAGATCCAGCCCAACTCCCGAGGCGAGGGATCTCGCTCACCCGTCGTTGGCGGAGCTCAGTTCCTCGGGCCGGGTGCCTTCGTCCGCCTGCGCCCGGCGGAGCCGCACGCCGGGGCCGCCCTCGACCATCTGGCCATCGTCCTCGAAGATCACGCCGGCGCCATGCAGCGCGTCGCGCAGCGCGGCATAGACGCCGTGCGGCAGGATCTCGCCGCGGTCGAAGCGCTGCAGGGCCTCGAGCGGCACGCCCGCCTCGCGGGCCAGATCCTCGGGAAGCCAGCCAAGCCCTGCCAGGGCCATTCTGCATTGAACGACATTCATGTCCGTGCACCACCCAAATCCAATCGGTTCCAATAGAGCACCTGAGCGTGCCCCCGGCAACGGCCGGCCGCGCCGATGGCGCCGCGCGGGAATTGCGCGCCCCGCGTCGAGGCCGCATGATCGGCGCCGGACCAGGGAGAACAGCATGACGGAACCGACGCGGCTGACGGGCCGCATGGTGGCGGCGGCGCGGGCGCTCGCCGGGATCAGCCTCGAGGATCTCGCCGCCGCGGCCGGCCTCGGCCTCGAGACGACCCGCCTCGCCGAGAACAGCGGCAGCGCTCCCCTCGCCTCGCCGGACCAGGCGGCAGCGATCGGCGCCGCGCTGGAACATTTCGGTGTTCTGATACTGGAGGAAGCGGGCGGCCTCGGCGCCGGCGTGCGGCTGAAATTCACCCGCCTCGACGTGAAGCAGATCGCCCGACTGGAAGGCGAAGGCGGCCCGGCCGGCGACGACGACGTGCCCTGACCGGATGGGGGCCTGAAAACAACAAGGCCGCCGGTCAACTCAATGACCGACGGCCTCGTCGAATTTGGTGGGTGCACTAGGGATCGAACCTAGGACAAGCTGATTAAGAGTCAGCTGCTCTACCAACTGAGCTATGCACCCATTCGCGGAAACGACGGAGCGAAAGAAACCAGGCTCCACGACCAGCGAATGATCGAATTTGGTGGGTGCACTAGGGATCGAACCTAGGACAAGCTGATTAAGAGTCAGCTGCTCTACCAACTGAGCTATGCACCCATGTTCGTCGGCGCTTCGGTGTGGACCGTGGCGCCCCGGAACGAGGCGGTATGTAGCAAAGCGCCCCCGGCCTGTCCAGCCACGCATTCACGGGATTGTGGAAATCTTCGTGAGCGGGGCAGCAAGCCCGTCGAAACCGTCATTTCCCCGTCATGCGCGGCCGGTCTATTGCCGGCAATCCACGGCGTCCCTGCCACGGACCGCTCTGAAATGATTGAGGAAACTATGCTCAAGCCGATCCTGCGCAGCGCGCTGGCCGCCACGCTTCTCGCTGGCACCGCCCTCGCCTCGAATGCCGCCGAGCACTTCAACCGCCTCGCGACCTTCCACGTCGTCGACAACCTGCCTGCGGATGCCGACGCCGCGAAGAAGACCGTCGCCGAGATCATCACGGCGACCGCCGACGGCAAGACGCTGGTCTATACCGACAGCCCCGGCGAGCGGATCGGCCTGATCGACATCACGGATCCGAAGGCGCCGAAGCCCGCCGGCACGGTGGCGCTCGGTGGCGAACCGACCTCGACGGTCGTGGCCGGCGGCATCGCGCTCGTTGGCGTCGTCACGTCGAAGTCGAAGAGCGAGCCCTCGGGCCATCTCGCCATCGTCGACCTCGCAACCAAGACGGTGAAGGCGACCTGCGACCTCGGCGGCCAGCCGGATTCGCTCGCCAGGAGCCCGGACGGCAAGTTCCTCGCCATCGCGATCGAGAACGAGCGCGACGAGGAGATCAACGAAGGCGCCATCCCGCAGCTTCCCGGTGGCAACCTGACCAGCTTCGCCATCGGTGCTGACGGTTCCGTCGATTGCGCCACCAAGACGGTGATCGACGTCACCGGCCTCGCCGCGATCGCCCCGACCGATCCCGAGCCGGAATTCGTCGACATCAACGACAGGAACCAGGTCGTTCTCACCCTGCAGGAGAACAACCACATCGTCATCGCCGACCTCGCCACCGGCAAGGTCGTCAACCACTTCCCGGCCGGCACGGTCGACCTCGACGGCATCGACGTCAAGAAGGACGGCGTGATCGACCTCTCCGGCAAGATGGAGAACGTCGCCCGCGAGCCGGACGGCGTGCAGTGGATCGACGACACGCGCTTCTTCACCTCGAACGAGGGCGACTGGAAGGGCGGCTCGCGCGGCTTCTCGATCTTCAACGTCGACGGCACGCTCGAATATGACAGTGGCACCGCGTTCGAATACGAGACCGTCCGCCTCGGCCACTATCCGGAAAAGCGCAACAAGAAGGGCAATGAGCCGGAAGGCGCCGAAGTCGGCACCTTCGGTTCCGAAAAGCTGATCTTCGTCGGTTCCGAGCGCGCTTCCCTCGTCGGCGTCTACAAGGACGAAGGCGCCGGCAAGGCCCCGACCCTGCTGCAGGCGCTGCCGGGCGGCATCGGTCCGGAAGGCCTGCTCGCCATCCCGTCGCGCAACCTGTTCGTCACCGCCGCCGAGAACGACCTGCGCGAGGACGGCCTGATCGGCTCCGTCGTGACGATCTATGAGCGCTCCGACGCCCCGGCCGCCTACCCGACCATCGTCTCGGCCGACAAGAACGGCAAGCCGATCGGCTGGGCCGCCCTCTCGGGCACCGTCGCCGACGCAAAGGAAGCCGGCAAGCTCTACGCCGTCATCGACAGCGCCCAGTCGATCGGCCGCATCCTCACCATCGACGCCACCAAGACCCCGGCCGTCATCACCGACGAGATGACCGTCACCAAGGACGGCAAGCCGGTCGAACTGCTCGACCTCGAGGGCATCGCGCTTTCGAGCGACGGCGGCTTCTGGCTCGCCTCGGAAGGCAATCCCGAGCGCGAGAAGAACAAGACGCAGTCGTCGCTCGTCCGCGTCGACGCCAAGGGCGTCGTGCAGGAAGAGATCGCGCTACCGGAAGCGCTGGCCGCGCAGGCCACCCGCTTCGGCTTCGAGGGCGTGACCGTAGTCGGCTCCGGCGCCGACGAGACGGTCTGGATCGCCGTTCAGCGCGAGTGGAAGGACGATCCGAAGGGCTTCACCAAGCTCCTCGCCTATAAGCCCGCCTCGAAGGAATGGGCCGCCGTGCACTACCCGCTCGACAAGGCGGAAAAGGGCTGGGTCGGCCTCTCCGAGCTGACCGCGGTTCCTGGCGGCCTCGTCGCGATCGAACGCGACAACCAGATCGGTCGCGACGCGAAGATCAAGAAGCTCACCTTCATCTCGCTCGACGGCGTCAAGCCGGCCCCGCTCGGCGGCGAACTGCCCAAGGTCGTGAAGAAGGACCTCTACGACCTGCTGCCGGCGCTGCAGGCGACCAATGGCTACGTGCTCGACAAGATCGAGAGCTTCGCCCTCGACGCCGCCGGCAACGGCTATGCGATCACCGACAATGACGGCGTCGACGACCACTCCGGCGAGACGCAGTTCCTGCGCCTGGACGTCTCGCTGCCGAACTAGGCTGCGACTTCAACCGACTATGGACGGCGTCCTGCACCAGCAGGGCGCCGTTTTCGTTTTGGGATGGCAAGAAAGCCCCTCACCCAACCCTCTCCCGCAAGCGGGCGAGGGCTTTTGGGCTCAGCTTGGCTGAACGTCCTCTCCAGCGCGCCTCAGGAGGTGCTGCAGGACCGAACCAACCTCAACCGTCATCCCTGCGAAAGCAGGGATCCACCGCTGTCGAGAGCGAGGGCATCGCCATACGACGCGCCGGCGACGTCGCATCCCTTCCGACGGCGGTCGGCCAAGCGGGCGCATGGATTCCTGCTTTCGCAGGAATGACGGTGGAGCGTTGGGCGCGTCGAGCCCATGCGCCTGCCGCCTCTCAAGAGCTTCGCTCTCCCTCAAGGAGAGGGACGGCGGAAGGTCGGGCGCGATCGCCCCCTCTACCGCTTGCGGGAGAGGGCCGGGGTGAGGGTCTTTCCTCCCCCAAAAACGAAAACGGCCGCGTCATCGACGCGGCCGTTTGAACTTCGGAGAACCAGAACCCGATCAGGCGCTAACGGCCTGGGCGTGCTGGCGCTGGCGCTTCACCATCAGCTTGTTCAGCGACGACAGATACGCCTTGGCCGAGGCAACCATGGTGTCGGGATCGGCGCCACGGCCGGTGACCGACTTGCCGTCCTCCTCGAGGCGGACCGAGACCTCGGCCTGCGCGTCGGTGCCTTCGGTGACCGCGTGCACCTGGTAGAGCGACAGCGTCGCGTCATGCGGCACGATCGCCTTGATCGCGTTGAAGATCGCGTCGACCGGGCCGTTGCCGGAAACTTCCTTGGTGACGTGCGTGCCTTCGACGTCGAGGCTGATGATCGCCTTGGCGGCGCCGCCGGTGCCGGCGATGACCGTCAGCGACAACAGGCGGATCGATTCGGCGGCCGAAGCGACCTCGTCGCCGATCAGCGCCTCGATGTCTTCGTCATAGACGTGCTTCTTGCGGTCGGCGAGGTCCTTGAAGCGCTTGAAGGCGTCTTCCAGCTGGTTGTCGCCGACCTCGTAGCCCAGTTCCTTCAGCTTGGAGCGGAAGGCATGGCGGCCAGAGTGCTTGCCCATGACCAGCGAGGTCGCCTTCACGCCGACGCTCTCCGGCGTCATGATCTCGTAGGTCTCGGCGTTCTTCAGCATGCCGTCCTGGTGGATGCCGCTCTCATGCGCGAAAGCGTTCCGGCCGACGATCGCCTTGTTGTACTGGACCGGGAACGCCGAGACGTTGGAGACGAGCTTCGAGGCACGGGTCAGCATGGTGGCGTCGATGCGGCTGTCATACGGCATGACATCGCGGCGGGTGCGGATCGCCATGACGATCTCTTCCAGCGCGGCGTTGCCGGCGCGCTCGCCGAGGCCGTTGATCGTGCATTCAATCTGGCGCGCGCCGCCGGCGATGCCGGCCAGCGAGTTGGCGACGGCGAGGCCCAGATCGTTGTGGCAATGGGTCGAGAAGATCGCCTTGTCGGAATCCGGCACGCGCTCGATCACCTGGCGGAACATCGCCGCATATTCTTCCGGCACGGCATAGCCGACCGTATCGGGCAGGTTGATCGTCGTCGCGCCGGCCTTGATGGCGGCGTCGACGCAGCGAACCAGGTATTCGATCGGCGTGCGGGTGGCGTCCATCGCCGACCACTCGACGTCCTCGACCAGGTTACGCGCCTGGGCGACGGTGGCCGAGATGATGTCGAGCACCTGCTCCTCGGTCTTGCGCATCTGGTGGGCCAGATGGATCGGCGAGGTCGAGACGAAGGTATGGATGCGCGAACGCTTGGCGACGCGCACCGCTTCGCCGGCGCGGATGATGTCGCCGGAAATGGCGCGGGCCAGGCCGGCGATGGTGACGCCGTCACCGGCGCGCTTGGCGATCTCGTGCACGGCCTCGAAATCGCCCTGGCTGGCGATCGGGAAACCGGCCTCGATGATGTCGACGCCCATGTCTTCCAGCAACTCGGCGACTTCGAGCTTTTCCTCGAAGGTCATCGAGGCGCCGGGGCACTGCTCGCCGTCGCGCAACGTCGTATCGAAGATGACGATCCGGTCCTTGGACGAGGACGAGGTGGCATTCGCGGTCATTATGGTCTTCCTTATCGGGTGCCCGGCGCGCGGATGGCGACCAGGGCATGAATGGCGGAGGTCTTCGCTTTCATTCCCCTGAGTGCCCGCCCGTCACGGGGCAGCCGACGCTCAGGGGCGTCTAAGGAGAAGCAGACCACGAAGAGCGGACATGGCACGGCCGGTCGCGTCAGACGCAACCTGGAACCCGGAACCATGAATCGAAAAGAGCAGCACGCTCTCGCCCTCGTTGACATTCCGCCGGACCGCGCGGCGTCACGCCGGGATCAGACTGGAAGACCCATAGCAAAGGACCCCCACCCGAAGCAAGGCGGCAATCGGGCCTTCGCCGTTTCTGTTGCATCGCGATTTCGCCGGTTGCTATAGACCACGCGAACGAGAGGATCGGGCGAGCATGACCGTCGACATTGCCGGAGCGAGCGGCGGCAGCAAGCTGCGCATCCTCGACATCAACACGCGCCTGTTCCTGAACGCGGCGCCCGACCAGACCGACTTCTTCTGGGCCGCGCGCAAACCGGGCGGCTCGCAGGCGCCGCTTTTCGGCCCCCGCGCCTTCTTCCGCACGCTGGAAAAGCTGCGCGACGGCGACTATGACCTCGTCGTCGTCGACGGCCCGACGCTTCCGGCCTGGCATCCGCGCACCTGGCTGACGGCCCTGCGCGACTATCACGTCCGCGCGCCGAAGGCGCTGTTCGCCATTGCCGCGGCGCGGCTGATGCACCGCTTCCACGACGTGCCGGTGGCGGTGATCGACATCAACGATTCGTTCGGCATCGGCGCCCACAATTTCGGCCTGATCGACCGCTGCCACAGCTATTTCAAGCGCGAGCTGACCGCCGACAAGTGGCAGGTGTTCTTCAAGTCGAGCCACTGGGACCTGCCCGGCCGGCGCTGGCGGCTGAAGAAGAGCTCGCAGCGGCGGATCCGCAAGCTCAGGCCGATCCATCTCGGCTATCCGCGCAAGCCGACCGCCGAGCCAACGACGATGAAGACCTCCGACGTCTTCTTCGCCGGCGACACCCACCCGAACAGCACCGTCCGCAGCGACGGCATCGAGGAATTGCTGGCGCTGCGCAACGAGGGCTACGTCATCGACGTGCCGGACAGCCCGCTCGACCGCAACACCTTCTACCAGCGCCTCGCCTCGGCGCGGCTAGCCTGGTCGCCGATGGGCTATGGCTGGGATTGCTATCGCCACTACGAGGCGAGCGAACTCGGCACCGTGCCAGTGATGAACTATCCGACGATCTACCAGCACAAGCCGTTCCGCAACGGCGAGCACTGCTTCTACTATTCGCCCGAGCCGGGCGGCCTGTCGCGCGCCGTGCGCGGCGCGTTGCAGGACCCGGACCGCCTCGCCGGCATGGCGATCGCCGCCCGCGCCTACACGCTGGAGCACCACACGCTCCGCGCCCGCGCCGAATACGTCGTCGCCACGGTGCTGGGACGCTCGCTGGACGGCGCCCCGGCACGCGTGGAGTAGGCAGCAAGCAAGCCCCTCACCCAACCCTCTCCCGCAAGCGGGCGAGGGCTTTTACGCCCGCGTGGCGGAGACGGCGAGGCTAGGTGCCTCCTACCCCCTCGCCCGCTTGCGGGAGAGGGTTGGGGTGAGGGTCTAATCTCCTTAGATATCCAGCGTGCCGCGGGCGATCAGCACGGCGTCGCCGCCGATGCGGCTTGCTTTGAGGGCGTGATTCTCGACGTCGACCTCGAGCGAGATCAGGCTCGGCCGGTGGATCTCGAAACCCTGCTCGATGACGAAGCGATGGGTGCCGGAGGGAAGCTGGTCGAAGGCGGCGACCGCGCCGGCGAAGGCGGCGGCGGCCGAGCCCGTCGCCGGATCCTCGATGATCCCCTCGCCCAGCCAGAACATGCGGGCGTGGAAATGATGGTCCTTCGTCGTCGTTTCGCGCGTGTAGAGGTAGACGCTGCCGACGCCGGCCGGCAGCGCGTTGCTCCAATGCTGGATCAGGGGCCGGGCGCGGGCGATCGCCGCGAGATCGCGCACCGGCACCATGAGGTAGGGAACGCCGGCCGAATAGAGGGACGGACGGTGATTCTCGCAGCCGAGCTGCGACGGCTCCAGCCCGAGCATCGCCGCCAGCGCCGCGTCGTCAATCTCCGCCTCGATCGGCTCCGACTGGCGCGGCACGTCGAAGATGGCGTGGCCGGCCTTGCCGGAATGAAGCGCGACGGCGCAGCGAATGTCGCCGATCTTCTCCTCGACGACGAAGACCGAATCCTGGCCGGCGGCCGAGTCGCCGAATGTCTCCAGGGCCAGCAGCACGGCGGTGCCGACCGTGGGATGGCCGGCGAACGGCATCTCATAGGCAGGGCAGAAGATGCGCAGGTTGGCGCGGTGTCCCGGCTGGACCGGCGGCAGCACGAACACCGTCTCGGCCAGATTGAACTCGCGCGTGATCGCCTGCATGCGCTCGTCGCTCAGCCCTTCGGCATCCAGAACGACGGCGAGCTGGTTGCCGGCGAGCGGCTGCTTGGTGAAGACGTCGAGAAGAGCATAGCGGCGCATCGAGGCTGCCTCGCGGATCGAATTGGGAGGGACCCTTCTCATAGCACGAGACGCGTGCGCGGCGCCGTTGTGATGGCGATCATAGCGTTGGAAGGGGCCGCGTAAGATGAATGACCCATTCAGCGGGCATTCAGCTGGGCGGCACTAGAAAGGCTCCCAACAGGCCCACCCACCCAGGGAGTCGAACATGAAGAAGATCGCTGCCGCCGCCCTTGCCACCCTGATCGGCATCACCGCCGTCGTCGGCACGGCCGAGACCGCTTCCGCCGAGAATGGCCGCAACGCCGCGCTCGCGGCGGGCGCCGCGGTCGGTCTCGGTGTCGGCGCCCTGCTCGCCGCGCCGCGCTATGACGATGGCTACGAGGTCGCCCCTCCCCGCTACGCCGCCCCTGTCTATGACGACGGCTACCGCGCACCGCCGCGCCGCGTCGTCCGCGCCAATTGGCGCGCCCACACCGACTGGTGCTACGACAATTACCGCTCCTATGATGAGCGCACCGACACATTCATCGGCCGCGATGGCAACGCCTATCGCTGCCGCGGCTCTTACTAGGAAGCCACAATCGGCTCGCCTGCCCCCCAGGGCGAGCCGAACCCTCTCGAACTGACCTCCCATGACAGACGACCCGCCGATCCCCCTTCGGCGGGTCGTCCGCTTTTTACGTGACGCTGACCGGCTTCGAGCGCAGGCGGCTCGCCAGCGCCGGATCGGCGCGACGGCAGAGCTGCGGCGGCAGGCCGCGCAGGATCAGTTCGGCATCGGCGACGGCCATGCGGCCGATCGAGAACAGCGCGTCGACCGTGCCGCCGGTGCGATGGGCGGAAAGCAGGAGGCCCTCCATCTTCCGCACCGGGTCGTCGGCCGGCACCGGCTCTTCCGGAAACACGTCGACCGCCGCACGGATATGGCCGGAGCGGACCGCGTCGAGCATGGCCGGGAAATCGACCACCGCCGCGCGGCTCATCAGCAGGAAGGCGGCGCCCTTCTTCATCAGCGCGAATTCGCGGCTCCCGAGAAAACCCTGATTCTCGCCCGTCACCGCCGCGAAGACGAACACGACCTGGCTGGTCGAGAGCAACTCGTCGAGCGAGGCCGGCTGGCAATCGTGGCGCTCGATGATCTCGTCCGGCAGCCAGGGATCGAACACCTTCACCTTGTTCCGGAACGGACGGATATAGTCGCGCAGCGTCTTGCCGAGATCGCCGAGACCGATGATGCCGACCGGCGCGCCATGGAAGCGGAACGTCTCGGTGTTGGCGGCGAGACCATATTGCTCGGCGCCGGTGCGGAAATCGCGGTCGGCGGCGGTGATCCCGCGGGCGAGATCGATCGCCATGCCGATGGCGGCCTCCGCAACCGGGGCGGCGAAGGCGGAGCCGGGCGTCAGCACCCAGATGCCACGTTCCTGGCAGGCCTGGTAGTCGATGTTGGGCAGGAAGTTGGTCTCCACATTGATGACCCCCTTCAGCTTCCTCGCCCGGTCGAGCCGCTCGCGCGGCAGCGCCGTCTGGCCGAAGATCAGCACCGTCTCCGGCAGCAGGTCGTCGACTTCGGCGTCCGACATCGGCGCGTCTTCCGAGATCACCAGCCGGCCCAGCTTTTCAAGCCGCGCGCGGACATCCGGCTCCATGATCAGGTCGAGCGTCCGCGGCAGCGGATCGACCAGAATGATTCCTTCAGACAAGTCCGTTTCCTCCCGTTCTTGTTGGCGGCCAACCTAGAGCGTTTTCGAGCGGAGTGGCTACCGGTTCGCGGGAAGAAAACGCGACAGGGTCCGGGGCGGCCCGTTCCATCCAGCGCCCGGGCGGCCACCGCCGCCGGCCGGCGCGCCACGCGCCGCCCGCATTCCGCAGCGGCATGCAACGTGAATACCTTTATTCTTGGTTTATATCTGGTTAATTCAACAACAGCGGCACCACCCAAGGTAGTTCTGCAACCCAAGACTGAATTGCTTCAGTCATAGTTTTGCCCCGATGCGGCGGGATATTCACGCCATCTCAGGCTTCACGAACAGGAGGCTTCGCGATGAGAAGCTTCGTTACCGCGTCGCTCGCCGGCGTCCTTGGCATCCTTGCGGTCACGGCAACCGTGACGACCGCTTCCGCCGATGGCTGGCATGGCGGCCCGCGCTACTATGGCCACTATCACCGCGACAATAGCGGCGCCGTCATCGGCGGCCTCGCCGCCGGCACGCTGCTCGGCCTCGGCATCGGCGCCATGGCTTCGCAGCCGCGCGCCTACGCCTACGACTACGAGGTTCCGCCGCCGCGCGGCGCCGCCTGGCGCGCCCATGTCGATTACTGCCTCGACCGCTATCGCAGCTACAGCCCCGAGACCGATACGTTCATCGGCGCCGACGGCTACGAATATCGCTGCCGCGGCTCCTACTGAGCCAGCCGGCGCGAGCCAAACAAGAAAAAGCCCCGCGGGATCGCTCCCGCGGGGCTTTTTGTTTCGAAGGCCAGAAGGCCCCTCACCCAACCCTCTCCCGCAAGCGGGCGAGGGCTTTTCTTCCTCCGCGCGGGCCAGCGGTTTCAACCGGTCATGCGTGTCCCCTCTCCCGCATGCGGGAGAGGGCCGGGGTGAGGGTCTTCCGAAGACCGAACTGATTAGTTGCGGGCCTTGTCGACCAGCTTGTTCTTGCCGATCCAGGGCATCATCTCGCGCAGCTTGGCGCCGACGGCCTCGATCTGGTGCGCGTCGTTGTTGCGGCGGATCGCCTTGAAGCGAGCGGCGCCGGCGCGGTATTCCTGCATCCAGTCGGAGGTGAACTTGCCGGACTGGATGTCGTTCAGGACGCGCTTCATCTCGGCCTTGGTCTCGGCGGTGACGATGCGCGGGCCGGTGACGTACTCGCCCCACTCGGCGGTGTTCGAGATCGAGTAGTTCATGTTGGCGATGCCGCCCTCATAGATGAGGTCGACGATCAGCTTCACTTCGTGCAGGCACTCGAAATAGGCCATTTCCGGCGCGTAGCCAGCCTCGACCAGCGTCTCGAAGCCGGCGCGGATCAGCTCGACCAGACCGCCGCAGAGGACAGCCTGCTCGCCGAACAGGTCGGTCTCGCACTCTTCCTTGAAGGTGGTCTCGATGATGCCCGAACGGCCGCCGCCAACGCCGCAGGCGTAGGAGAGCGCCAGGTCGAGCGCGTTGCCCGAAGCGTCCTGCGCGATCGCGACCAGGCACGGCACGCCGCCGCCCTTCTGGTATTCGCCGCGGACGGTGTGGCCCGGGCCCTTCGGGGCGATCATGACGACGTCGACGGTCGACTTCGGCTCGATCAGGCCGAAATGGACGTTGAGGCCGTGCGCGAAGGCGATCGCGGCGCCGTCACGGATGTTCGGGGCGATCTCGTCCTTGTAGATGTCGGCCTGCAGCTCGTCGGGAGCGGCCATCATCATCAGGTCGGCCCAGGCGGCGGCCTCGGCGACCGTCTTGACCTGGAAGCCGTCAGCCTCGGCCTTCTTGGCCGTCGCCGAACCGGGGCGCAGCGCGATCGCCACGTCCTTGGCGCCCGAATCCTTGAGGTTCAACGCATGGGCGCGGCCCTGCGAGCCGTAGCCGATGATCGCGACCTTCTTGGACTTGATCAGGTTGAGATCGGCATCGCGATCGTAATAAACGCGCATAGGATGTTCCTTTCTATCCCGTCCGTTCGTTTCCCGCGCCGGTCCTCTCTGGGGCCGGTCCGGTATTCTCTTCCGTGCCAAAAAGCCGGAAAAACTGGTCGACCGCCTGCGCCGCCCGCTTCGACGGCTCCTCGCCGTCGAGGCTGTCGCCGAGCAGCAGGCGCACATGCATGTCGCGCACGATCAGGCCGTACAGCGTGCGATAGGCCTCGCGCGTGTCGGCGAAGTCAAGCAGGCCTTCGCGACGGCCGCTTTCGAGCAGCGCCGACAGCCGCGTCTCGATCGGCCGGCGGCCATGCTCGCGCAGCAGCTGGCCGAGATCGGCCTCGCCGCGCCGCGCCTGGCCGATCGCCAGCCGGTTCAGCGCCAGCGACACGTCACCGGCGAGCACCTTCAGGAGATTGGCGCCGATGCCGGCCAGCTGGGCGGCGAGCGCCGCCCTGCCCCGCGCGCCCGACGCCGCCGGCTCGGCCTTCACCTTGCTCGACTGGAAGGTGATCATCGCCGCCAGCAGCCCGTCGCGATCGCCGAACCACTTGTAGAGGCTTTCCTTCGAACAGTTCGCCGCCCGCGCCACGCCGGCCGTCGTCAACGCCCGCTCGCCACCCTCGACCAGAAGCCCGAGCGCGCTTTCCAGCACCGCGTTCTGGCGCGGGGAAAGGGCCTCGTTGCCGGTTGCGATTGCGGGGGTGGAAGCCAAGCGGAAACGGTCCTCGTCTGCGATCGGTCGGCGCCCAGCCGAAGCGGGCCGCGCATTTCTGGCGCCCACCTCATGCTGCAGTGCAGCGTACCGTACGGTACGGTTCCGGTGAGATAGCGGATGCCCCCGGCCCGGTCAAGGCGGTTCGTCGGGCAAGCGCGGAAATCGACCGCGGAAATCCGCCGATCGCCGGCCTCGATCGCGGCGCCGCATCGCCGGCGCGAATCCTCCGCCCCGTCCGGCGCCTTCGGCCTGTAAGCCGGCAGCACCACGCTCGCCGGCAAGACGTGGCACAAGACGTGGCAATTGCCGCGCGGAGACTTATCTTGTGCCCGACTCGCGGCGCCAGTGCAGCGCCGCCCAAGGAGAACTCCCGTGAAGAAGAAAATCGGCTTCCTGTCCTTCGGCCATTACCAGCCGGCCCGCGGCTCGCAGGCGCGCACGGCGCAGGACGCGCTGATCCAGTCGATCGAGCTCGCCGTCGCGGCCGAGGAGATCGGCATCGACGGCGCCTTCTTCCGCGTCCATCACTTCGCGCCGCAGGCGGCCTCGCCCTTCCCCGTGCTGGCGGCGATCGCGGCGCGCACGAAGCGCATCGAGTTCGGCACCGGCGTCGTCGACATGCGCTACGAGAATCCGCTCTACATGGCCGAGGAGGCCGCCGCCACCGACCTGATCGGCCATGGCCGGCTGCAGCTCGGCATCAGCCGTGGCTCGCCGGAGCCGGCGGAGCGCGGCTGGGAATCCTTCGGCTTCGATTCGGGCGACGACCCGAGCGGCGCCACGCTCGCCCGCTACCACACCGAGGTGTTTCGCGCCGCCATCAACGGCGCCGGCGTCGCCCGCGCCGACCCGCGCATGACGCGCTCGAGCGGCGCGCTGGCGATCCAGCCGCAGTCGCCCGGCCTTTCCGAGCGGATCTGGTGGGGCGCCGGCACGCGCCAGACGGCGGTGTGGACGGCCGAGCAGGGCATGAACCTGATGAGCTCGACGCTGCTCACCGAGGATACCGGCGTGCCGTTCAGCGAGCTGCAGGCCGAGCAGATCCGCCTCTACCGCGAGGCCTGGACCAAGGCCGGCCATCAGCGCGCGCCGCGCGTCTCCGTCTCGCGCAGCGTCATGCCGATCACCGACGACATCGACCGCATGTATTTCGGCGCCCGCGACGGCTCGGACCAGGACCAGGTCGGCTGGCTCGACGGCCGCATCTCGCGCTTCGGCAAGAGCTATACCGGCGAGCCGGACGTGATCGCGGCGGAGCTTGCCAAGGACGAGGCGGTGCGCGACGCCGACACGCTGCTCCTGACCGTGCCGAACCAGCTCGGCGTCGAATACAACGCCAAGATGCTGAAGACGATCGCCGACCATGTGGCGCCGGCGATCGGCTGGAAGCGCGAGGAAGTGGAACTCGCGACGGCGTGACGCGATAACCCGCGGCGCTGCCGGCGACCTCAGGTCTTCGGCGGCGCTGCGGGTGTCAGGCCATGCCGGCGCATGATTTCGAGCATCCGGGCGCGGTCTGGCGGGCCGCCCGCAGCCTCGTTGATCACCGCGAAGGTCTCGCGGAAGTAGTCCGGCCCGATCGCCGCGGGCGTGATCACGCAGAGCGCCTTCGCGTCCACATTTCCCTTGTTGTCAAACCGATGCACCGCGCCGCGCGGGATGCAGAGCACGTCGCCTGGCCCGAGTTCAACGGTCGCGCCATCGACCGTCCAGCGGAGCACGCCCTCCAGGCCATAGATCGTCTCTTCATAGTGATCATGGCTATGCGCGGGCGCCGGGAGCCCTTCCGAACACGGCACCATCAGCTCGAAGGTCGCGACGCTACCGTTCGAGCTTTCGCCGGTCAGCAGGAAGCGGATGGCGAGACCCTTCGTGGCTATGATTTCCTCGGCCGGATTGATGCGAGGACCGGTGTCAGGTGCTGGCAATTGGGACCCTCCTTCGGTAAACTTAATTTACTCATATTGGTAAACTCCATTTACTGAAAGTCAATGGCCACAATGCTTGTCGAAGACACTTCCGCGCGACTGGAGGATCCGCTGATCGGCGCCCTGCTGCGCGCCCCGGCGCAGGCGATCCACCGTCGGGTGATCCGCGAACTCAACGACGCCGGGTTTGATGAACTGCGCCTGCCGCATATCCCGGTGCTGCAATATCCGGGGCCGGATGGCGTCCGCCCGGCGGCGCTGGCCGAGCGCACCGGCATGAGCAAGCAGGCGATCAACCAGCTGCTGCGAAGTCTTGAAGGGTCGGGCTACCTGGTCCGCTCGGATGTCGCGGGCGAGGCCGGCGCGCGGGTGATCCGCTTCACGGAGCGCGGCCACGCCGCCTTCCGGCGCATCGTCGAGATCCAGCATGCGGTCGAGCGCGACTGGCGCGCCGAACTCGGCGCGGAGGATTTCGCGACGCTCAAGCGACTGCTGACGCAGGCCTGGGCCAACCCGAAGCTGGGCTAGCCCCAGAAAGGCGCCCCGGCCCGGCGGGCCAGGGCGATGTCGCGGCTCAGGTCGCGGCCGGGCCGCGCGTGATGGCGGCGACGCCGGTGCGCGAGACTTCGACGAGGCCGAGCGGCTGCATCAGCAGGATGAACTGGTCGAGCTTGTCGGTGCGGCCGGTCAGCTCGAACACGAAGCTCTCCGTCGTCGCGTCGATGACGCGGGCGCGGAACGCGTCGGCGAGCCGGAGCGCCTCGACGCGGTCGTCGCCGGCGCCGCGCACCTTGATCAGCAGCAGCTCGCGCTCGATCGCCTTGCCGGTGACGGTCAGGTCGATGACCCGGTGCACCGGCACCATGCGCTCCAGCTGCGCCTTGATCTGCTCGATCACCTGGGCCGAGCCGGTGGTAACGACGGTGATGCGCGAGCGATGCTTCTCGTGCTCGGTTTCCGAGACGGTCAGGCTCTCGATGTTGTAGCCGCGCCCCGAGAACAGGCCGATGACGCGGGCTAGGACGCCCGGTTCGTTGTCGACGAGCACCGAAAGCGTGTGCTGCTCGGTCTTATCCTTGCCTTCCTTGATCGCGTAGACGGATCCGGGCTGCATTTTGTTCTCCGCTCTTCTTTTTCTGTCGGTCCGGGACGAAGCAGGCCCCTCACCCAGCCCTCTCCCGCAAGCGGGCGAGGGCTATTCCGCCGGCGCCCGTCATCGACCCGGAGGCCGATCGGCAAGCGCCCCCTCGCCCGCTTGCGGGAGAGGGTCGGGGTGAGGGTCTGCCTGACCAGCCCTAGACCAGCGCCTTGCCGGCCGCGTCGATTGCGTTGGCGATGACTTCGTCGGTCGCCTCTTCCGGCAGCAGCATCTCGTTATGCGCCTTGCCCGACGGGATCATCGGGAAGCAGTTGGCGAGATTGGCCACGCGGCAGTCGAACAGCACCGGCCCCTTGGCCGCGATCATAGCGTCGATCGCCTCCGGCAGCTCCGACGCCTTCTCGCAGCGCATGCCGATCGCACCATAGGCTTCCGCCAGCTTGACGAAATCGGGCAGCGAATCCGTGTAGGAGTGCGACAGGCGATTGCCGTGCAGCAGCTGCTGCCACTGGCGCACCATGCCCATGTACTGGTTGTTCAGGATGAACACCTTGACCGGCAGCTCGTGCTGGATCGCCGTCGACAGCTCCTGGATGTTCATCAGGATCGAGGCGTCGCCGGCGATGTCGATGCAGAGCGCGTCGCGATGCGCCGCCTGCGCGCCGATCGCCGCCGGCAGGCCGTAGCCCATCGTGCCGAGGCCGCCCGAGGTCATCCAGCGGTTCGGCTCGTCGAAGCCGAAATACTGCGCCGCCCACATCTGGTGCTGGCCGACTTCCGTCGAGACGTAGACGTCCTTGCCCAGCGTCCGCTCGTGGAGCGTGCGGATGGCGTATTGCGGCAGGATCGTCTCGCTGTTCTGGCGGAAGCCGAGGCTGTTGCGGGCGCGCCAGCGGTCGATCTCGCCCCACCAGCTCTTCAGCGCCGCCTTGTCGGCCTTGTGGCCGGCCGATTTCCAGGCCGCCAGCATCGCCTTCAGCACATGCGCGACGTCGCCGACGATGCCGATGTCGACACGGACGTTCTTGTTGATCGAGGACGGATCGATGTCGATGTGGATCTTCTTCGAGCCGGGCGAGAACGCGTCGAGGCGGCCGGTGATGCGGTCGTCGAAGCGCGCGCCGATGTTCACCATGACGTCGCAATCGTGCATGGCGTTGTTGGCTTCATAGGTGCCGTGCATGCCGAGCATGCCGAGCCACTGCTTGTCCGACGCCGGATAGGCGCCGAGGCCCATCAGCGTCGACGTGATCGGGAAGCCGGTCAGCTGGACCAGCTCGCGCAGCAGCGCCGACGCCTCGGGGCCGGAATTGATGACGCCGCCGCCGGTATAGAAGATCGGCTTCTTCGCCTTGGCGATCATCTCGACCGCGGCCTGGATCGCCGCCGGGTCGCCCTCGACCTGCGGGCGATAGGTCTTGTGCTCGACATGGCTCGGCCCCTCATAGGTGCCGGTGGCGAACTGGACGTCCTTCGGGATGTCGACGACGACCGGGCCGGGACGGCCGGAGCGCGCGACATAGAAGGCCTCGTGCAGGATGCGGCCGAGGTCGTTGACGTCCTTGACCAGCCAGTTGTGCTTGGTGCAGGGGCGCGTGATGCCGACGGTGTCAGCCTCCTGGAAGGCGTCGGAGCCGATCAGGTGCGTCGCGACCTGGCCGGTGATGCAGACCATCGGGATCGAATCCATCAGCGCGTCGGTCAGCGGCGTCACCATGTTGGTGGCGCCGGGGCCGGAGGTGACGAGCGCGACGCCGACCTTGCCGGTCGAGCGCGCATAGCCTTCGGCCGAGTGGCCGGCTCCGCCTTCCTGGCGGACGAGGATGTGCTGGACCTTGTCCTGCTGGAACAGCTCGTCATAGATCGGCAGTACCGCGCCGCCGGGATAGCCGAAGAGGTGCTCCACGCCCTGGTCGATCAATGCCTGAACGACCATCTCTGCGCCGGTCATCTGCCGTGTCATCGTCTGCTCCGTCCGCGGACCGCTTCGCCGGGTCCGCCTTTTTCTGTCAGTTCCATCAAGCCAATAAAAAAGGCCCTCTCGGGGCCCATTTTCGCGCACTACCTATCGTGACGGCTTCAGGCCATCAGGCAGTGCGCTCTCTAAGTACAATAACGTCACGGCGGATCATGTCCGGCCCCTTCGATTGGAATTGGCCGGAACATGGCGCAGGTCCGCGAGGCCGTCAACCCCCGGAAAAGAAAATTGCGCAAAAGGGGGGTGCAGATTGTCGGAAATTAGGGAAGGAAAGAGCTAGGCGCATCTGCGACCCATCTATTCGACCACCGATTGACAGCACTCAAATTGAAATGCGCGAATTCAGAACGTGCATAGCTTGATGCCCACCCTAACGTGTGGGTAAGCTACATATCCATGACGCAACTTCCAGCATCCATTGCAGAACTTGTTTGCGCTCCCAAGTCATTGCCATTTCGGCCAACCTGGGATGATAACTCCGACCCCTATTATCTTACTTTTCATATCCCGCTGATATCAGAGGATAGAGCAGTAGGCGGCTTTGAACTGCGGGCGAAAGTTTCCAAGCGGTTCATTGACAGTGACGCCATATTCCAACTCGAATACGCACCAGCTGGTCGCAAGGGGATAGGCCTATCGCGCTGCTGCTGGCGCCCAATGAACACTCATACCAACAAATCTTGGGGCCCGCCGGGATACGAATTCGCCAGGTTCGTCAGAATGAGCCATCAGCATCTGTTTGAGGATAACTGGCTGCCTCATGAGAAGCGTATGCGGAATGGCAATTTGCCTGGCGCCAGACCGATTAGCCCTGATCTATCAACGCTTTCCGAATTCATTGCATTCTGTGGAGAATGCTTTAAAATCAATAACATAGGAATGATCGACACCCCGGTTCGCACTGCCGACTTGTTTTGGACATCAGATGGTTGATTTCATTGGAAAGCCAAGTTCCGACGGCATCGACGCTGCTATTCGCAGCCTGATTTCTGTTGAGCATTTTGCGGCCGGCTCGCTCGTAACGATGCCCGTCCTCTATCCTAGTGGCTCCTCCGTTGTTCTAGAGATCACGGTTCAAACTGGTAGGTGCTTCGTCACGGACCGTGGTGCTGGACGCCTTGAAGCGGAACTAATGGGGATCTCTCCACGGGCTTTCAACAGAGAGGCGAGTAGAGTCGCTGACGACGCCGGTATTCAGTTCAATGGACACGACATGTTCGTTGCGGAAGTCGGAATGGATTCTCTTGCCGGTGCGATGGAGGTGGTAGCGAGCAGTTCACAGACGGCGGTCGCACTGAGTTCTATGCGGATATCAGATAAAGTAGAGCGCGACGCGAAAGAACTTCTTTTTGAACGCCTGAGTGAAGTCTATCCAACTCATGAAGTGATCCGCGACGCCGAATTCATCGGATCATCCAATCATACATGGAAAATCGCAGCGCTGGTTCGCGCCTCATCTCAAACCGCGACCTTTGAAGCCGTCACCAAGAACTACAACTCGATAGTTGGCGCAGCAGCGAAATTTCACGATATTGCTAGACTTGAACACAGCCCCCGCAGGATAGCAGTGGTTGCCAGCCTAGCTGAACTTGGTGATTACATTGGCGTAATTGCGCCAGCCACGACATCGATCATCGAGCTAAGCGCGAGCAGAAAGAGATTCGAAGAATCTATTGCTGCTTGATCGACCTCGATTTTTGATTTTCCTATCTCACGCTACTCGCCCCCCACCGCAAGCGCGCTTCTGCGCCTGCGATGGGGGCGTCCGGCGGATCTAGGGGCGGAACCGCCGAACCCGTCGAGACTTTGGCCCAAGGCCGACTGCTCATCCGGAAGCGGGACGCACAGGGCGCACGAGCAAAAGCCCCCTACTCCACCATCAGCTTGCGCAGGCGTGGGGCGAGCGGGCGGACGATGTCGGCGTAGGGCTCGCCCTCGACACGCATCGCCTCCAGCCGCGAAACGCCCTCGTCGACGAATTCGAGCATGACGCGGCGCTGCTCGGCGGTGAGCGAGCCGCGGTTTTCCGCATTGGCGCGCAGCGTCGCCAGCATGGCGCGGAACTCGTCCTCCGGCAGCGCCGCGATATAGCCGGTGACGGTGGCGCCGAGCGCCGCCTTCCAGCTGTCCTGGTTGAAGCCGGCGCGGCTGATGCGCCGCCGGCTCTGCGCGTCCGCCTCGAACCAGTCGTCGGCGGCGGTCTCGTCGAAGGCGAGCTTGCCGAATTCCGGCTCCAGCGCCTGCACCAGCTTCACGACGACGACCGCTTCCTGCTTGGTCAGCGCATAGGCCGGCGGCCCGAGCATCAGGAGGCCGAGGCAGGGCAGGACGCGGATCGCCCGGATGGTGGAGCGGCTGAGCCGCACCGCGAGGCGAAAACGGGCCGGGTTGGCCCGGCGAAGCGCGGCGCTCAGCATGATTGCCTCATCTCGGCCTGCGCCTTGCCGCTCGCCTGCTGCTGCACGATCGAGCCGCCGACCGAGGCGGCCTGCGCGGCGACCATCCCGCCGGTTCCGGCGAAGCCGCCGAGGCCGCCTGCCATGGACAAGACGCCGCCAAGCATGGCGGCCTGCATCTGGCTGTCGGCGGCCTTCTTCGCCGCCTCGGCGCAGCGCGTCGCCTGGCTCTGCGCCTGCTGCGCCACCTGCGCCGGCTGTCCCGCCGCCTTGCCCGTCGTCTTCCCGGCCGCGACCGTCTTGCCCGCCGGGGCCGGCGCCACCGACGCCTGCTGCGCCGTCTGGCTGCATCCGGCCGCAAGCAGCCCGAGCGCCAGGATCCAAATCGTCTTCATTTCCCATCTTCCGCTTTCCAGCTGCGGACAGCGGGCCGCCGGGAGACTGGGCCGAAGCCCTGCCCGGACGCGGTTCCGGCGCACCGCCCGTCGCGGTGTCGCCGGCGCTGCTCGCGCGCATCGCCACGAAGCCCCCACCCCGTGAAGCCCGGCCGGCCTTGGCCGTCGGGCGGGACCGGATCTAGGACGTCGGCGCGAAGGCGTCTTGGCAGGGAGCGAACGGACACGGCCCCGAGCGAACAAACGCGGGAAAATTCGATCGGAAACGAAGGAAAAACGAACGAAACGCGCCCGGAACGCCGCGCCGCTGGCTGGAAACGGCGGCGCGCCCCGGGCGTCGAGGTTCGAACGAAGGCGCTATTCCGCCGGCACCATCCGGCCGGGAAGGCCGGCGGCGGGCGCGGCGTCGGCGACCTCGTGCGGCGGCTCGACGAGGGCCGCCGCCTGCGTACCGGCGGCGACGGAGGGCGGCAGCGGCGTGCCGCGCGTCTTCTCGCGCCAGAGCGTCAGGATGCCGGAGCCGATGATCAGCACGATGCCGACCAGCATCGGCAGCTCCAGGTGGATGTTGAAGACGAAATAGTCGATCGCCACCGCCCAGAGCATCTGGCTGTACTGCGTCGGGCCGATCAGCGCGGCCGGCGCCTTGAACGAGGCATACATCAGCAGCGCGTTGCCGAGCGCGCAGAGCACGCCATAGCCGGCGAGCATCGCCCATTGCGGCGCGGTTGGTGTGGTGAAGCTCGGCAGCATGGCGACGCCGCAGATGGCGAGCGCGCCGAGCACGCCGGCGCCATAGAGCGAGATGTTCTTTTCCAAGGGGCCGGCGGCGCGGAACAGGATGATCGAGATCGCGCCGCCGAGGCCGCCGATGACGGCGCCGAGATGGCCGATCGACAGTTCGCGGAAGCCGGGGCGCAGCACGATCAGCACGCCGATGAAGCCGATGACGACGGCGCTCCAGCGCTTCAGCCCGACCTGCTCCTTCAGGAACACCACCGACATGATGGTGACGAAGGCCGGCAGCAGGAAGATCAGCGCGAAGGCCTCCGCCATCGAGAGATGCGAGAAGGCGGTGACGCTGCCGATGACGGCGAGGCCGTTCGAGACGAATCGGATCAGCCAGAGCGGCCGGCTGGTAGTGCGGAAGATGTCGATCCAGCGATCCTCCGCCTTCTTCAGGAAGGGAATCGCCAGCAGGCCGAAGATGGCGCCAAAGAAACCGACCTCATAGGGCGGGATATGGCCGCCGAGCAGCTTGACGCTGGCATCGCTGAACGAGAAGGCCGCGAAAGCGGCGAAGCCGAGAAGAAGGCCCTTGAGGACCGGATCAGACTGCACGGGAGAGGCCTTTGCAGGAATATCTTGGGGTGACGATTTCTTGGGGTGACGATGCGGCGGTCCGATTTCGCCGGTCGCCCCTCCCCGCGCCCCTCCCAGGTTTTCGCGGGCAGAAAACCCCCAGCTCGCCTGAGGTCCGGGCCATCTGGCCATGCCGGATCCGGATGTAGCAGAAGCGTGCGAAGCCTGCATGACGAAGTGTTGGGCAGATCGTGCCGCGCGACCGGTTTTTCCCCGCCCTAGCGCAGCTCCGCCTCCGGATAGACATGGCTCGCCTGGCAGCGCCGGTCGCCGACGCAAAGGAAGACGATCGTGCCGTCCGGCCAGCAGATGTCCGGCGCGAAACGGGCGGCCGGCACGGCGATGGTGAGCAGGCGAAAAGCGATCACGCCGGAACCGTCCGCCGGCAGCGCCGCATAGAAGCCCAGGCCGTCGCGGCCGGTCCGCTGGATCGAGCCAGCGAAGAGCGCGCCGCGGCTGATCTCGCCGCCGACGAGGTCGATGCCCGCCTTGCAGATGCGAAAGCCGGGTGGCGCCTCGAACGAGCCGTAGTAGCTGCCGCCGCGCTGGCGCAGCACGCGCGCCGTGCCGCGATAGAGGCCGGTGGCGAACTGGGGCTTCAGGTAGCGCGTCGCGGCCCTGGCGGGATCGGGATCGTCGCCGCAATCATATCCGAGCGCCCGGCAGGCGGCCTCGGCCCGGCCGGGATCGAGCTCGCGCCAGCCCTCGACGCGGATCGTGGCGTCGCCGAGACGGAAATCCTCCAGATAGGCGCGCGCCGCCTCCCCGGCGGAAGCGCCGTGCGCGACGAGAAACAGGAGAAGGCCGATCGAGCACCGCATGTTCGCCCTCGCGCCCATTCTAGCGCGATCCGGCCGCAGACGGCGGTTTCTTTGCCCGCTCTGGGACGGTGGCACCCTTGCCGCCGCCGAAACCGGACTATATAAAACGTATACGATTCATATATTCGGGAGCAACGCATGGGCATCGTCAGCATCGAGGATGAACTGCACGAGCAGCTGCGCCGGGCGAGCAAGGCGTCCTATCGCTCGATCAACGCCCAGGCGGCGTTCTGGATCCGGATCGGCATGCTATGCGAATTGAACCCCGGCATGACCTTCCAGGAACTGGTGGCGCGCGAGCTGAAGGAAGCCGGCGTCGAGACGGGCGCGCTGGCGGCGACGGCGGCATGACGAAGACGCCTGCCGAAATCGAGCTGATGGCGGAGGCGGGCCGACTGCTCGCCTCGGTATTCGCGCATCTCGACGCGCTGCCGCTCGCGGGCATGAGCACGCTGGAGATCAACGACCGCGTCGAGGCGCTGATCGTCGGCAAGCTCGGCGCGCGGCCGGCCAGCAAGGGCCAGTATGGCTACGGCTTCGTCCTGAACAGTTCCCGCAACGAGGTCGTCTGCCACGGCGTGCCGTCGCGCGACGAGATTCTCGCGGACGGCGACATCGTCAATCTCGACATCACGCTGGAAAAGCACGGCTACATCGCCGATTCCAGCAAGACCTACCTGATCGGTGACGTGGCGCCGTCGGCGAAACGGCTCGTCTGCACCGCCTATGAGGCGCTCTGGAAAGGCATCCGCGCCGTTCGCCCGGGTGCGCGGCTCGGCGATGTCGGCCACGCCATCGAACGGCACGCCAAGCGCGGCGGCTATTCGGTGGTGCACGAATACTGCGGTCACGGCATCGGCCGCGAAATGCATGAGGACCCCCAGGTCCTGCATTTCGGCAAGCCGGGAACCGGCACGCGGCTGCGGGAGGGCATGGTGTTCACGATCGAGCCGATGCTGAACCAGGGCCGGCGGACGGTGCGCACCGAGGCGGACGGCTGGACGGTCGTCACGGCAGACGGCAAGCTCTCCGCCCAGTTCGAGCATACGGTCGCCGTCACCGGCAAGGGCGTGCGCGTGCTGACGCTGCGCCCCGGCGAAAAACCACCGGCCGCCTGAGCCGGGCAAGCGCCAAGAAAAAGCCCGCCGGCGAAACCGGCGGGCTTTTTCTTGTTCCAGAAGCGACGCGGGCCGGTCAGGCCTTGTCGCCGTGGCCGTTCACCGGAAAGAACTGGTAGAGCCAGGTCTCGGTCAGGGCGGCGCCGTCCTTGTCGCGGACGAACATCCGCATGTCGATCGGCTCGGTGCCGGTCGCGATCAGGTCGAAGAAGACGCGATAGACACCCGGCTCGCCGGCGACGACCGGATAGGCGTCGGAAAGCGTGACATTGCCACGCGAGACGGTGATCTCCGCCTTGCCGTCACCGCGCTTCAGCGCCGCGACCTTCGGGCCGGTGAAATCGACGACGAAGCGGACGGCGCCTTCGGGACGCGGCTGGCCGGGAATGCCACCGACGCCGTGATAGGTCGCCTGCACCCGGCCGAGATCGGTCGGATTCGGCTCGTCCTTGTCCCAGTAGAGCTTGTAGCCGAATTCGAGCGGACGGCCGGCGAAGACCGGCTCGGTCGGCACCCAGTAGACGACGAGGTTATCGTCGATCTCGCGGTCGGTCGGAATCTCGACCAGTTGCACGGCGCCCTTGCCCCACTCGCCCTTCGGCTCGACCCAGACGCTCGGCCGGCGATCGTAGAAGACGCCGTCGTCCTGGAAGTGATCAAAGTTGCGGTCACGCTGCAGGAAGCCGAAGCCGCGCGGGTCCTTGTCCTGGAAGCTGTTGGTCATCACGCTCGGCGGATTGTTGAGCGGGCGCCAGATGCGCTCGCCCGAGCGGGTCCACATGGCGAGGCCATCGCTGTCATGCACTTCCGGGCGCCAGTCGATCGCCTGGCTGCGCATGGTCTCGGAGTACCAGTACATCGAGGTCAGGGGTGCCAGGCCGAGGCGGGCGATCTGCCGGCGGGGGAACAGCTTGCAGTCGATGTCCATCACCACGGCCTTGGTGACGGCGTCCTTGCTGCAATCCATCCGGTAGGCGCCGGTCAGGCTCGGGCCGTCGAGCAGGCAGTAGACGATGACCCGGCCGTCCTGGCCGAGCACGCGCTCCAGCCAGAAGCCGGTGAAGCGCGGGAACTCCTCCGGCTCCGGCATGGCGGTGTTGACGGCGATGCCGCGGGCGGAGAGGCCGTACTGGTCCTGCGAGCCGGACGAGCGGAAATAGGAGGCGCCGAGGAAGGCGAGCCAGTCGGTCGTCTGCGACGGCATCTCGACGCGGAAGCCGGCAAAGCCGATATCGTCCGGCAGGTCGAGCGCGGGATGGCCCTTCGGCATGTCGAAGGCGCTGCGGCGATAGAGGATCTCGCGCGACAGGCCGCCGTCGATGACGTGGATCGAGGCCGGCTCCTGGAAATACTTGCCGAGATGGAAGAGCTGGATCGGATCGCCGCCCTTGCCGTCGGCCCAGAGCGCATGATCCTTGCGGAAGACGATGCTCTGGAAATTGTCATAGTCGATCTTGTCGAGGATGGCGCCATAGGGCGAGCGATCCGCGACGAAAGGCTTGCTCGCCTTCTCGGCGGCGAGCGCCTTGACGCTGTCGAAGGAGAAGGGCTCCGGCGGCCCCAGCACCAGCCCGGCATCCTCGGCCGAAGCCGCCGCCGAAGCGTGGCCGGCACCGGAAAAGGAAACTGCAGCGAAAGCCGACAGGAATGTCAGCATTGCATCTCGACGCGTCGGTTGGACCATGTCCGCTCTCATTGTGAAGCCAGGGCGGCGCATTCCAGCAAGGCGCCGCAGAACGTCAATCGAATAGCACGGCTCCACCACGTTGCGCAGGGACGCAACGCCGGAGAGCCGTTCCGTTTCAGTCTATCCCGCATTGAGAAGACCAGATCATGGCAAACTTCAGAGAGTTTTCTTGAACCAGGCGGATGTCTTCTCGATCACGCCATTGGCCATCGCCTGGTCGTCACCGAGGCTGCCGAAGATGTGGTCGCCCTCGGGCACGATCCACACCTCCTTGGGCAAGCCTTTGGCGAGCTTGGCGAAGCCCTCGGGATAGGCGGCGGAAAAGTCCTTCGAGCCGGCGATGGCGAGGTAGGCGCCCGGATAGGTCGCGAAGGCCGTCTCGATCTTGTGCGCGTCGAGGCTGTCGAAGAAGCCCTTCTTCAGCACGATCGTGCGCCAGCCGAGATCGAGCCCGACCACGCCCTCCTTCTCGGCGGTGGCGACCGCCTTCTCGCCGATCGAGCCCTTCAGGTCCTTGGCGAAGTCCCCGACCGACGACCAGGTGACGAGCGACTTGAAGCGCGCGGGTTCGGCCGCCGCCGTCAGCGTGGCGACGCCGCCGCCGAGCGAGAAGCCGAGAATGCCGAGGCGTTTGGCGTCGATGCCGGGCTGGCCGGCGAGGAAGTCGGCCGCGACCCTGGCATCCTCGAGCTGGCCGTCGATCGTCGTCGCGCCGGTGTCGCCGTCGCTCTTGCCGAAGCCACGGAAATCGATCCGGAGCGAGGCGATGCCCTCCTTGGCGAGCGCCGCCGCCTCGCGCGCATACATGCCGCCGACCTCGTCGCGCGACGAGCCGAACCCGTGCAGCATCAGAACCGCCGGCGCGCGGCTCGCCCCTTCCGGCAGGTTGAGCGTGCCGGCGATGCCGCCATCGAGCGTGACCACGGTTTCGGCCGCCGAGGCGACGGCCGGAAGCGCCAGGACGGCGAGCAGGGCAAGCGAGGCAGGCAGGCGGCGCGTCATGTCGTCGTTCCTTGTGAGGGGAGAGGCAACGGCAGGAAAGCCCGCCATCCCGGCGTCGTCAATGGCGAGGACAATCAGGACGGGTCTTGATCGAGATCATGGCGTCCTGCTTGCAGGGACGGTTTGCTCCGACCGCCAAATGCGCTCAGGATGCCCCATCGACAATTCCCTCAAGGAGGTCGCTATGAACACGATGAAAGCCGCCGTCGTGCGGCAGTTCGGCAAGCCGCTGACGATCGAGGACGTTCCGATTCCCGAGATGCGGCACGACCGCATCCTGGTGAAGGTAGAGGCCTGCGGGGTCTGCCACACCGACCTGCACGCCGCCGAGGGCGACTGGCCGGTGAAGCCGAACCCGCCCTTCATCCCGGGCCATGAGGGCTCCGGCTTCGTCACCGCGGTCGGCCGCGACGTCAAGGGCGTCAAGGAAGGCGACCGCGTCGGCGTGCCATGGCTCTACACCGCCTGCGGCCATTGCGAACACTGCTTCTCCGGCTGGGAAACGCTGTGCAACGAGCAGCAGAACACCGGCTATTCGGTCAATGGCGGCTATGCCGAATATGTTCTTGCCGACCCGAACTATATCGGCCACATCCCGAAGAAGCTCGATTTCGGCGCGGCCGCCCCCGTCATGTGCGCCGGCGTCACCGTCTACAAGGGCCTGAAGGAGACGGAAGCAAAACCGGGTCAGTGGGTGGTCATCTCCGGCGTCGGCGGCCTCGGCCACATGGCTGTGCAATATGCCAGGGCGATGGGCCTGCATGTCGCCGCCGTCGACATCAGCGAGGACAAGCTGAAGCTGGCGCGCGAGCTCGGCGCCGAGGTCACGGTCAACGCCTCGGAGGGCGACCCGGCCGCCGCGATCAAGAAAGCCACCGATGGCGGCGCGCATGGCGTGCTGGTCACCGCCGTGTCGCGCCCCGCCTTCGCGCAGGCGCTCGGCATGGTGCGCCGCCGCGGCACGCTGGCGCTGGTCGGCCTGCCGCCCGGCGATTTTCCGACCCCGATCTTCGACGTCGTGCTGAACCGCATCACCGTGCGCGGTTCGATCGTCGGCACAAGGCAGGACCTGGCGGAATCGCTGGAATTCGCCGCCGAGGGCCTCGTCACCCCGCACTACAGCTGGGACAAGCTCGACAACATCAACGCCATCTTCGACGAGATGCGCGCCGGCAAGATCGATGGCCGCGTCGTTATGCAGATCGCCAGCTGATCTCCGGGGGCGCCGCGCCCGGCGCGTGGCGCTCCCAATCCGCCATCTGGTTGCGGAACCAGGTGCCCTGCCGCTTGGCATAGCGGCGCGTCTCCATCTTGGCCCGCTCGATCGCCTCGTCGAGCGACAGCTCGCCGGCGAGATGCGCGCCGAACTCGCGAATGCCGATCGCCTTCATCGCCGGCAGCGCCGGATTGAGGTTCAGCGCCAGCAGGGCTTCGGCCTCCGCCATGCCGCCGCGCTCGACCATGAGATCGAAGCGTCGGCCGATGCGCTCATAGAGCACAGCCCGCTCCGGCTCGAGAACGATGCGTCGAACCGAAGACTCCTCGACCAGCGGTGGCGATCCGGTCTCGCGCTGCCATTCGCCGATCGACCTGCCCGTCGCCTCCACAACCTCCAGCGCGCGCGTCACCCGGGTGCGATCGAGCGGCGCGAGCCTTTCGGCGCTCTCCGGATCGAGCCGCCCGAGCGCCGCATGCAGGGCCGGCACGCCCTCCGCGTCGGCCCTCGCCTCGATTGCAGCCCGCAATTTGGCCGGGATCGGCGGGATCGAGGAAAGCCCCTCGGTCAGCGCTTTGAAATAGAGCCCGGTGCCGCCGACGACGATCGGCAGCGCGCCGTCGCGCCAGGCCGCCTCCAACGCCTCCTTGGCATCCTCGCGCCAGCGCGCCACCGAATAGCGCTCGCTCGCCGCGACATGGCCATAGAGACGGTGCGGCGCCTGCGCCTCCTCCTCCATGTCAGGACGGGCGGAGAGGATGCGCAGCTCGCGATAGACCTGCATCGAATCGGCGTTGACGACGACGCCGCCATGCCGTCGCGCCAGTTCAAGCGCCAGGGCCGACTTGCCGCTCGCGGTCGGCCCGGCTATCAGGACGGCAGGTCCCATTTTCGCTGAATTCAGGTTCCCCATGCCGTCCGATACCGCTCCGTTCGAATATGTCGCCACGTTCATAGCACGGCCGGAACACGCGGCATCGCTTTCGGAGGTTGTGGACGAAGCCGCCGACCTGCCCGGCGCCGGGCGTCCCGACTGGCTCGCCGACGGCGAGGCCTGCGACGTGCCGCTCCCCCCGGCCGAGAACGGCCTCACGGCGATCCGCGCCGATCTCTTCGAGATGATCGACGGCCGCCCGGTCGATGTCGTGGCGCAGCCGGTCGCCGGCCGTCGCAAGAAGCTGCTGATCGCCGACATGGATTCGACCATGATTGGTCAGGAATGCATCGACGAACTCGCCGACATGGCGGGGCTTAAGCCCTATGTCGCCGAAATCACCGAGCGCGCCATGCGCGGCGAGATCGCCTTCGAGCCCGCGCTGCGCGAGCGCGTCGGCCTCCTGAAGGGCTTGCCGCTCTCCGTCATCGACACGGTGCTCGCCGAGCGCATCAAGCTGATGCCGGGCGGCCCGGAACTGATCCGCACGATGAAGGCCAACGGCGCCTATGCCGCGCTGGTCTCCGGCGGCTTCACCCTGTTCACCGGCCCGGTCGCGGCCATGATCGGCTTCGACGAGAACCGCGCCAACATCCTGAACCATGCGGACGGCGCGCTGACCGGCACGGTCGAGGAGCCGATCCTCGGCCAGGAAGCCAAGCTTTCGGCGCTGATGGACCTCGCCCGCCGCTTCTCGCTCTCGAAGCACGAGACGCTGGCCGTCGGCGACGGCGCCAACGACCTCGCCATGATCCGCGCCGCCGGCCTCGGCGTCGCCTATCACGCCAAGCCCAAGGTTGCCGCCGAGGCGGCCGCCCGGATCGACCACAACGACCTTACCGCCCTGCTCTACGCCCAGGGCTATCGCAGAAGCGACTTCGTGACATGAAACCGATCGAAACGGCGCGCCTCCGCCTTCGCCGCTGGCAGGACGCGGACCGCGCGCCGTTCGCGGCGATGAGCGCCGACCCCTTGGTGATGGAATTTTTTCCCGCGCCGCTCGACGCCAAACAGGCGAACGCCTTCATCGACCGCCTCGAGAGGCACTGGGACGCGCGCGGCTACAGCAATTTCGCCCTGGAAGAACGCGAAACCGGCGCCTTTGTCGGCCTGACCGGCCTGCTCGACGTGTTTCCGGAAGCTCCCTTCGCTCCGTCGGTCGAGATCGGCTGGCGCCTCGCCCGCCCGTTCTGGGGCAAGGGCTATGCCCGCGAGGCGGCAGAGGCGGTGCTGGCCGCCGGCTTTGCCGAGCATGATTTCCCGGAGATCGTCGCCTTCACGGCCAAGCCGAACCTGCGCTCGGCCGCACTGATGCAGCGCCTCGGCATGACCCGCGACCCGGCCGACGATTTCGACCATCCGGCCGTCGCCGAAGGCCATCCGCTGCGCCCGCACGTGCTCTACCGGATTTCGCGCGAGGATCTCGAGGGACGTTAGGAAAGACCCTCACCCAACCCTCTCCCGCAAGCGGTAGAGGGCGCGCATCGCACCCGATCGCGGCAACGTGCCATCGCGATGAAAGGCGCTGCCCGAAAAGACCTCGCCCGCTTGCGGGAGAGGCTATTCGTCGAGCTTCAGCGGCACGAAGCGCAGCTCGCCGGCCGTGTTGGCGATCAGGAAAAGCGCCGACTTGCGACCGTCCTTCTTGAGTGCGTCGATGCGGGCCGAAATGTCGGCCGGCTTCGAGACCGGCTCCTGCGACACCTCGACAACGACCTCTCCGACGGCGATGCCCTTTTCGGCTGCGGAACTGCCGGGCTCGACCTCCGTGACGACGACTCCCTTCACCTCGGACGCGACCGAGAACTGCTTGCGCAGGTCCGCCGTCAGTTCGGAGAGGGTCAAGCCGAGCAACTGGGTCACAACCGGCTTCGGCGGCTCGGCCGGCGTCGGGTTCTGCTTCTCGTCCGCCTTGGCGACTTCCTCGGTCAGGCGGCCAACCTTGGCCTTGAGCGTCGTTTCCTTGCCCTTGCGGATCACCACGACGTCGACGACCTTGTCGATGTCGGCGTCCGCGACAAGGCGCGGCAGATCCCGCATCTCGCCGATCGGCTTGCCGTCGAAGGAGATGACGACGTCGCCGGGCTCGATGCCGGCCTCGGCCGCCGGGCCCTTCTCGGTGACGCCGGCCACCAGCGCGCCGCGCGCCGGGCCCATGCCGAGACTCTCGGCAATCTCGTCCGTCACCTGCTGGATGCGCACACCGAGCCAGCCGCGCCGGGTTTCGCCATACCGGCGGATCTGGTCGACGACATGCATGGCAGCGTCGGAGGGAATGGCGAAGCCGATGCCGATCGAGCCGCCCGAGGGCGAGATGATCGCCGTGTTGATACCGATGATCTCGCCGTTCTGGTTGAACAGCGGCCCGCCCGAATTGCCGCGATTGATGGCGGCGTCGGTCTGCAGGAAATTGTCGTAGGGACCGGAATTGATGTCGCGGTTGCGGGCCGAGACGATGCCGGTGGTGACCGTGCCGCCGAGACCGAATGGATTGCCGATCGCCATCACCCAGTCGCCGACGCGCATCTTGTCGCTGTCGCCGAACTTCAGCGCCTTGAGCGGCTTCGCGGCCGTCGGCTTCACCTGCAGGACGGCGATATCCGTCTTCTCGTCGCGGCCGACCAAGGTCGCGGTCAGCTTCGTGCCGTCATTGAAATTGGCGATGATCTCGTCCGCGCCTTCGATGACGTGATTGTTGGTGATAATGACGCCCGTCGAGTCGATGACGAAACCGGAGCCGAGCGACTGCACCTTGCGCGGCGGCGCGTTGGTAGTGCCGTCCTTCTGCTTGTTGAAGAACTCGTCGAAGAATTCCTGGAAGGGCGAGCCCTCCGGGGCCTGCGGCGCCGGGATGCCGCGCGCGCCTTCGACCGTCTGCGAGGTCGAGATGTTGACGACGGAATCGACGAGCCCGGCGGCGAGATCCGCAACGGAATCGGGCCCCTGCCCGGCCCAGGCCGGCGCGAGCGCCGCCGGCGTCGCGGCCGTCAGGAACGCACCGAGCGTGACGGCAAGGCGCAGGCGGTTGGGTTTCTTGGTGGCCGCGGCCATCTGCATCTCTCCTCTGGCGACATCGTCGAGCATGCCACGACGGCGACTTCGATACATCTAGCGCAGGGCGCTTTCGCGCCGGGAGTCAATTGCGCGCGAGCCAGACGATGGAGACGCCGACCGCCAGCGCAACGAGGCCGCAGCCCCGCAGCAATGTGTCTGATGCGGCAATTCCTTGCCGCATCATCATTTTCGCAACGGTCGGCACCATCGCGTAGAACGCGCCCTCGATGACGAGGACGAGTCCCAGCGCGGTGACGAAGTCGGTCACGGCGTCGCGGCAGGTGCCGGTGCGGCCGGGGGCGCCACGGCCGGAGCCGCAGGCTTGGCCGGCGCCGCGGCGGCCGGGGTGCCCGGCGTCGTCCGCTCGGGAACCGGCAGCGCGTTGCCGCTCGGATCCGTCAGGTAGCGGAAGAACGGCGACGTCGGCGAAATCACCATCCGCGTCGTGCCCGGCTTCATGCCGTCCTGATAGGCCTGCATGGAGCGGTAGAACGAGAAGAAGTCAGGATCCTGCTCGAACGCGGCCGCGAAGACGCGGTTGCGCTCGGCGTCGCCGTCACCCTTGATCTCGTCGGCCTGCTGGTTCGCTTCTGCGACGATGACAGTCGCCTGGCGGTCAGCCTGGGCGCGGATCGTCTTGGCGGCCTGTTCGCCCTGCGCGCGGATGTCAGTCGCTTCGCGCTGACGCTCCGTCTGCATGCGCTGGTAGACGGCCTGGCTGTTCTCCGGCGGCAGGTCGGCGCGGCGGATGCGGACGTCGACAACGTCGACGCCGAGGCGCCGGCCCTCGCGGTTCACCTGGTCGGTGATCTGCGACATCAGCGGAGCGCGGCCTTCGCGCACGATGTTGCTGAAATCCATCTGGCCTGCCGCACCGCGGATCGCAGAGTTCAGGATCACCGCCAGCCGCGATTCGGCCACGGGGATCGAGCCGGCCGCCTGATAGAACAGCAGCGGATCGATGATCTTGTAGCGGCCGAAGGCGTCCATCACGAGGCGCTTGCGGTCGCGGGCGATCACTTCGATCGGCGGCGAGTCGAGATCAAGCAGCCGCTTGTCCAGCATCACGACATTGTCGATGAACGGGACCTTGGCATAGATGCCCGGCTCGGTCGCGACGCGGACCGGATTGCCGAAGCGCAGCACCAGCGCCTGATGGGTCTGGTCGACGATGAAGAGGCCGGAATAGGCGACGATCGCGACGATGATGACGACGACGAGGCCGAGCCCGCCGAAAATCCTGCTGATCACTGCGAGCCTCCCTGCTTGGCCGCGGGAGCACCCTGCAAGGCAGGCAACGGCATATACGGCACCACGCCACTTCCCTTTTCGTCGACGATGATCTTGTCCATGTCGGCAAAGACGCCGGAAAGCGTATCGAGATAGATGCGCTCGCGCGTCACGGCGGGCGCCGCCTTGTAGGACTCATAGACCTTGGAGAAGCGGTCCGCCTGGCCCTTCGCCTCGGCGACGATCTGGTCGCGGTAGGCGTTGGCGGCTTCGACGATCTGCGAGGCCTGGCCGCGCGCGCCGGGAATGACCCGGTTGGCGTAGGTCTGCGCTTCGTTCTGCACGCGGTCCTGGTCCTGCTCGGCCGCCTGCACGTCGCGGAACGCGTCGATGACCTCGGACGGCGGGCCGACGTTCAGGAGCTGCACCTGGGTGATCTGGATGCCGGCGCCATACTGGTTCAGCTTGTCCTGCATCAGTTGCTGCGCGGCGTTCTGGATGCCGAGACGCTCCTCGGTCAGCACGCGCTGGATGTCCGAGCGGCCAATGATCTCGCGCATGGCGCTTTCCGCCGTCGCCTTCACCGTACCCTCGGGGTTCTGGACGTTGAACAGATACTTGCTGGCGTCGTTGATGACCCAGAAGACGGCGAAGTCGACGTCGACGATGTTCTCGTCGCCGGTGAGCATCAGGCTCTCCTGCGGAACGTCGCGTCCGCTGGAACTCGGATTGCGATCATCCTGGATCGAGCCGACCGTCGTGCGGTTCACGCGCGTCACCTGCGGCGTGTAGACCGCCTCGATCGGATAAGGCAGGCGGAAGTTCAGGCCCGGAGGCGCGCTGCGCTGGTACTGGCCGAAGCGCAGGACGACGCCCTGCTCGTCCGGTTCGACGCGGAAGGTGAAGAAATTATAGCCCAGGAAGGCCACAACCACCGCCAGAACGGCGATGAACAGGACAGGATTGAAACCGCCGCCGCCCTGGCCGCCACGGCCGGGCAGAACCTGTTTCAGCTTGTCCTGGCTGCGACGAAGGAGTTCCTCGAGATCCGGCGGATTGGGGCCATTGCCGCGCGGTCCCTGACCCCAGGGGCCGCCATTGCCGCCGCCCTTCCATCCGCCGCCCGTCTGGTTGCTCCAGGGCATCTTCGCTCCTTAGTTGTCGATCCATAGGCAAGGCGTACCTGCCCCCGCCCATCGAAGCAAGAGAAGCCCCGGATATGCGGCCACTGCAGGGCCTCAGCGTCGCTGGAAGTGGTGTGCCGGCTCCACGCTTTCAACGCGGGTGCGGCGTTTATCCACGACGTCGTTGATAGATGGTAAAGCGCGTCGCCGCCGTATCGGAGGCACCAGCGGGGACCTCTTCGGTCGAGACGGGCTCCCAGACGGCCGGATCGATCGCCGGGAAATGTGTGTCGCCGGAGGGCGCGGCGTCGACATGGGTGATGTAGAGACGATCGGCCCGGTCCATGAAGGCGCGGTAGATCTCGCCGCCGCCGATCACCATCGCCTCCGCCGGCTCCGCCGCCGCGGCTTCCGCCGCGCCGATGGCGGCGTCGAGCGTCGCAACGCTGACGACGCCCGGCGCGCCGAATTCCTTGTCTCGGGTCACGACGATGTTGACCCGGTTCGGCAGCGGGCGGCCGATCGAGGCGAAGGTCTTGCGGCCCATAATCACCGGCTTGCCCGACGTGATCGCCTTGAAGCGCTTGAGGTCGGTCGACAGCTTCCACGGCATGTCGCCGTCATTGCCGATGACCCCGTTTTCGGCAACCGCCGCGATGATCGAGAGCTGCATCGTCATTCTGCCTGCGGCAGCGCCGCACCCTTCGAGGACCCGACGTCCGTCCTCTTCTTGGCCGGCTCTTCCTTCGTCTTGTCCCCGGCGGAGATGCGGTCGACCAGAGCCAGCAGCAGCGCCGAGAGGACGAAGGTCATGTGCAGGATGGTCGACCACATGATCTTGTCGTTCGTATACTGGTTGGCGTTCAGGAACACCTGCAGCAGGTGGATCGACGAGATCGCGACGATGGACGACGCGACCTTGATCTTCAGACTGCCGGAATCGAGCTTGCCGAGCCAGGACAGGTCGTGGCCGGCATTGTCGAAGCGGCTGACATAGTTCTCGTAGGACGAGATCATCACCATGACGACGAGGCTCGCGACCAGCGCCGCGTCGATCAGACCCAGCATGGCCAGAATCATGTCCGCCTCGTCATAGACGAACACGTTCAGCGCCACTTTCCAGAACTTGGCGACGAAGGAGGCGGCGTAGAGGAGAAGCGCGGCGCCGAGGCCGCCATAGAAGATCACCAGCAGCCAGCGCGCCGACATGATGAGCTTTTCGATTGTGTTCTCGAGCGATTTCAAGAGAGGGGCTCCATGGGTCTGAGGCCCAGCATATACGGATCAGGTGACCGTTTCGCCAACCCTGCCCGAAGCGGGAATTGTCGATCCGAGGCGAAGGAGCGCGTCGCCCTCGACCCGGCAGCGCTGCCACTCGACGAGGCGGCGGGCGCCCTGCGCCTCGTAGAAGGCGATCGACGGCGCGTTCCAGTCGAGCACCGACCACTCGTAGCGCCCGAGCGCTTCCGCGACGCAGCGCCGCGCCAGATCGGCGAGCAGCGCCTTGCCGATGCCGTGGCCACGGAACTCCGGCCTCACGAACAGATCTTCGAGGTAGATGCCGTGGCGGCCGTTGAAGGTCGAGAACGTATAGAACCAGAGTGCGAAGCCGGCCGGCTCGCCGTTCCACTCGGCGATCTCGCAGAACACTTTCGGCGCATCGCAGAACAGCGCCGCATCAATCGCGACCGCGTCGGCCTCGACCTCATGCGCGAGCTTCTCGTAGTCGGCGAGCGCCTTGACGAAGTCGAGCACCAGCGGCGCGTCGCCCGGGCGGGCGTGTCGAAGGACGAGGGACATTTGCAGACTCCGGGGCTTCAGGGCGCTTCGGCGCGCGGCTGCAAGATCATGATGTCGAGATCCTGCTGCGGTTCGAAATTCGTCTTCACCACCTCGAACTGGGTCGGGCCGATCTTCTTCACGCCCTCGGCGCAGAAGGAGACGAGATTCCTAGGCGAGCCCTTGTCGACGACGAGGCGGAACCTGGCGATCGGGCCTGCCCAGTTGCTGCCGGTGCGCAGCACATAGGAGACGCGGTTCTCGAACAGGCTGTTGCCGCCATCGGGCGTGAGCCCGGCGCGCGCCGCCTTCAGGAAGGCGTCGTCCATGCAGTACTTCTGGCGGTACACCTCGAACCAGGGCTCCGACTGCGCCTCTGGCGCAACGAAGGACACGTCGGCGGATTGGCCGACGCTCGGCCGGTAGCTGTGCTCGACGACGATGCGCTTGCCGGCCGGAAAGGTCTGCTCGCGGTAGAAGACCGTCGACAGCAGCCAGTTCGGCGCGAGATGCTTCACCATCCCCTTGCCGTCATTATCATATTCGTCGATCGCGGCGAGGCCGAGCTGGACCAGGTTTTCCTTGTCCGCCTGCGGCAGCGCATCGAGCGCCTTGCGCGTCGCGTCGAGATGCAGCGCCAGCGGCACGCCGAGGCTGGTGAGAAGCGCCGTCTGGTCGATGCCGAGCGCCGAGGCGCGCTGCTGCACCTTGGTCTCGACCGGCTTGCCGTCGACCGTCGTCTTGAAGCCGAGGAAATTCTGCGGATCCTCGACCGGGATCGAGACCATGAAATCGATGCTGCCCTGGATGTCCGGCATCGGGAAGGCGACCAGCGTCGTCACGTCGTGGTCGGCATGGTTCTCGAAGGTGTAGCGGACCCGCACCTCGTCCAGCGAGATGAAGAGGTCCTCCGACTGCATCTCGATGTCCTCGGTCAGGACATAGACAAGGCCACCGGTCGAAAGCGCGGCGGTTGAATCATTGGCCCTCGCCGGCGCAGCCGATGTGGCGGCAAGCAGAAGGGCGAGGCAGGCGGTCGCGGCGCGCATGACGGGGGGACTCCGGCCAAGGATCGGGATTCCAGCTCTATCAGCCCCCTGCCCCGGCGGTCGAGCCCGACGGCATCAGGACGTAACCTCGGTCACACGGCGATCGGCGCCTTGATGGCGGGCGCGGGATCATAGCCGACGAGCTCGAAATCCTCGAAGCGGAAATCCTCGATCCGCTTCACCGACGGGCTGATCTTCATGGTCGGCAGCGGCCGCGGCGTGCGTGAAAGCTGCAGTTTCGCCTGGTCCAGATGGTTGGAATAGAGATGCGCGTCGCCGAGCGTGTGGACGAAATCGCCCGGCTTCAGCCCCGTCACCTGCGCCACCATCATGGTCAGCAGCGCATAGGAGGCGATGTTGAACGGCACGCCGAGGAAGATGTCGGCCGAGCGCTGGTAGAGCTGGCAGGAAAGCCGCCCTTCCGCGACATAGAACTGAAAGAGGCTGTGGCAGGGCGGCAGCGCCATGTCGTCGACCTGCGCCGGGTTCCAGGCGGAGACCATCAGCCGGCGCGAATCCGGCTTGTTGCGGATCATCTCGATGACATTGGCGAGCTGGTCGATCGTGCGGCCGTCGGGAGCGGGCCAGGAACGCCACTGCGCGCCGTAGACCGGGCCGAGATCGCCATTCTCGTCCGCCCATTCGTCCCAGATCGAGACGCCGTTTTCCTTCAGGTATCGGATGTTGGTGTCGCCGGCGACGAACCAGAGCAGCTCATGGATGATCGAGCGGAGATGCGCCTTCTTGGTCGTGACCAGCGGGAAGCCGTCGGCCAGGTTGAAGCGCATCTGGTAGCCGAAAACCGAAAGCGTGCCTGTCCCTGTGCGATCCTCCTTGCGGACTCCGTGGTCGAGGACGTGCTGCATGAGGTCGAGATACTGGCGCATGAAAACGTCCGCGATAGAGCCGGCTGGAGATTCGAGATTGTCGCGACCATACAACGGCTGGGGTCGCGGATCGAGTTTGCGCCGGCGAAGCATGGAGAATTTGCACGGCAACGCGGACTGCGCTCAACTGCGGATGGCGCTCCGCAGCCTCGAGCCTGCCGGGGACGAGATGCGATTCTTCGACTTGCAGGAATTCAGCTTCCAGGAGCGTGGCATGTCTCAGACGATCAACAACCCGGACGTCTATCTGCATGTCCGCGTCATCATCGGCATCATCCTCGGCCTCAGCGTTTCCCGGCTGTTGAGCGGACTGAGCCGCTTCGCCCAGCATCCGCTCCGCAACCCGGTCTTCGTCACACATCTCCTCTGGGTCGCCTTCGCCTTCCTGTGCGTGGTGCATTTCTGGTGGTTCGAGTTCTATCTCGCCTCGGTCTCGGAATGGACCTTCGAGCTCTATATCTTCATCATCTTCTATTCGAGCCTCTACTTCGTGCTCTGCGCCATCCTGTTTCCCGACAGCCTGGCGGAATACGCCGGCTACGAAGACTATTTCATGTCGCGCCGGCAGTGGTTCTACGGGTTGGTCGCCGCGATCTTCCTGGTCGATCTGGTCGATACCGCGATCAAGGGCAGCGCCCATTTCCACTCGTTCGGCATCGTCTATCCGGCGCGGAACATCATCTATGCCGGCGTCGCCATCGTCGCGATGTTCGTCGCCGACAAGCGTTTCCATCTTGCGATCGCCGTCCTCGGCCTCGCCTTCCAGATCTTCTGGATCCTGCGCGCCTTCAGCACCTTGCACTGAGACGCGCGGGATCCGAAGGAAAGCCGGTCATTCCGCCGGGGCGGCGACCGGGCGGCGACGGCGGCCGAGCGTCACCTGCGCCAGGGTGAAGGCGATGACGCCGCAGCCCGCGATGCCCGCGATCATCGGCAGCGCCGTGCCGTCGAGGAAGAGTCCGACGACAGCCATGACGACGGCGCCCGTCGCCATCTGCAGCGTGCCCATCAGCGCCGAGGCGGTGCCGGCGATCTCGCCATGCTCGTCCAGCGCCAGCACGGCGGAGGCCGGAATGACCAGGCCCAGGAAGCCGTTGGCGACGAACAGCATGCCGATGATCACCGGTAGACCGTCGATGCCCGACAGGACGAGCAGGAACAGGACCACCACCGCGGCGGCGAAGCCGGAGACCGCGACGCGCATCACCCGCGCCAGGCCGAACATCGACCCAAGCTTGCCGTTCAGCTGCGAGAAGCCGAAGAACGACACCGCATTGATCGAGAAGGCCAGGCTGTATTGCGTCGGCGTCAGGCCGTAGTGGTCGATCAGCACGAAGGACGAATTCGCCAGATAGGCGAAGAAGCTGGAGATGCCGAACGCGCCGATGAAGACGAGGCCGAGGAAATGGCGGTCGCGCAGCAGCAGCCAGTAGCCGGCGAGCGCGCTGCCGATGCCGCTTTCGACGCGGTCTTCGGCCGGCCGGGTCTCCCGCAGCGCCAGCGCCAGCAGCAGAATGCCGAGGATCGCCGCCACCATGACGATCCAGAAAATGGCGCGCCAGGAGGCGAACGCCGTCACGGCGCTGCCGGCGAGCGGTGCGAGGATGGGCGAGACGCTGAAGACAAGCATCAGCATCGACATCAGCTTCGCCGCCTCATTGCCGGTATGCAGGTCGCGCACGATGGCGCGCGGCACCACCATGCCGGCGCAAGCGCCAAGCCCCTGCACGAAGCGGAACGCCACCAGCATCTCGACATTCGGCGCCATCGCGCAGCCGATCGAGGCGAGCGCGAACAGCGCCAGGCCGAAATAGAGCGGCGGCTTGCGGCCGACCATGTCGGCGAGGGGGCCATAGATCAACTGGCCGAAGCCGACCGAGAGAAAGAACGCCATCAGACTCATCTGCACGGCGCCTGTCGAGGCGCCGAGATCCTGCCCGATCGACGGCAGAGCCGGCAGATACATGTCGATGGCAAACGGCCCGATGGCGCTCAGCAGGCCGAGAATGACGGCGTAGCGCAGCAGCGATGAAGACATGACGGACACCATGAATGCGGGCGATCCAAATCGCGCAGGACGGCAAAGCCGTTGCGAAATCTGGATCCCCGAAAGAATGGGAGCAGCCGTTCTGGCGCCCGGGCGCCGCGGCTTTTTTCTGTAATGATCGGCACAATAACTAGCATCCGTGCCGCGCGCGTCAAGCGCGTTCGGCGCGGATGCCCCATCTTGCCGCTTCGGCGTGACGCGATTGCAACGTCGGCGCCGCCGAACCGGGCGCTCACGCGCGGTTTCCCGTGCGTTTCCCCTTCCCTGCGCAGACAGGGCGGTCCCGACACCTAGTCACGGCCGTTTCGATCGCCTATATCAGCTTTGCCGGTGCAAGCCGGCTATGGCGATAAACTGTCATCGAAATAAACCCATCGGACCCGGGGGCGGTACCCGGCGCCTCCACCCAAGCCCACCCTTGAAATGGTGGTTTTCGGCGGGGGCGAAATAGGATCGACGAGGGCGTAAAGGGTGTGCTTTCGCTCGGCATGGTACCGCCGTTATCGGACCAAATCTGTAGTTGCAAACGACAACTATGCTCCGGTGGCTGTTGCCGCGTAAGCGGTACCGGTACCGAAATAGAAGTCCTCACGGGTAGCACTGTGTAGGCGGGGTCCGGAGGCACCTGGCAACAGAAGCCTCCACTTCCTTCCCCCTCCCGCTTGCCGGCCCGTCCGCGCCAATTCGCTCCGCCCGAGCGATGCGTCCCGATGCCAAGCGCTCTTCCTCGCCCATGAATTCGGCGCTTTCACCGGCATGAAGGCAGGTTCCGGGCCGCTTATGCGAAAACCAGGGCTTCGCGACCTTGACTTATCCGGGCGGTAGATCGAGTTTTCGCTTCGACGAGGCTCGTCAGGGAGCCGTTTTTAGCGCGGGTCCGCGGCTTGGCCGCACCGGGTGCCTGTCTCGACCCCGACCGCATTGATTCTGGGTAGTCGCCTTTCATGGCTGAAGATCTGATCCGCTACGACATTCTGGCCCAGGACGCGCTTCGGGGCGTCGTGCGCAAGGTGCTGGCCGAGGTTGCCAAGACCGGCCTTCCCGGCGACCACCATTTCTATGTCACCTTCGAGACCCGTGCGCCCGGCGTCCGCATCTCGACGCGGTTGATGACCGACTACCCCGAAGAGATGACGATCGTCATCCAGCACCAGTACTGGGACCTCTCGGTCACCGAGCACGCCTTCGAGATCGGCCTGTCGTTCAAGGGCGTGCCGGAGCGGCTGCTGGTGCCGTTCACGGCGCTGAAGTCCTTCGTTGACCCGTCGGTGCAGTTCGGCCTGCAGTTCGAGACGGCGCCTTCGGAAGAGGATGCACTGGAAGGCAGCCACGAGATGGAAGACGTCGACACGTCGCCGCTCGTGCTCGACACACCGGACCGTGTCGAGGAAGAGCCGGCCGAACCGAGCGAAAAGCCGGCGGCCGAGGTCGTGCGTCTCGACGCGTTCCGCAAGAAGAGCTAATCCCTCTCCGACTTTCCCTGAACGATGCCGCGCCTGCAGCGGCGGATAGAGGCTGACCACATGACGACGACCCGCATCGAAACGGATACTTTCGGCCCGATCGAGGTGGCATCCGACCGCTACTGGGGCGCGCAGGCGCAGCGTTCGCTGGGCAATTTCAAGATCGGCATCGAGAAGCAGCCGCTGCCGATCGTGCGGGCGCTCGGCGTCATCAAGCGCGCTGCGGCGGAAGTGAACGCCAAGCTCGGCCGCCTCGATCCGGAACTCGCCAAGACGATCGTCGCCGCCGCGCAGGAAGTCATCGACGGCAAGCTGGACGACCACTTCCCGCTCGCAGTCTGGCAGACCGGCTCGGGCACCCAGTCGAACATGAACGCCAACGAGGTGATCTCGAACCGCGCGATCGAGATGCTCGGCGGCGTGATGGGCTCGAAGAAGCCGGTCCATCCGAACGACCACGTCAACATGAGCCAGTCGTCGAACGACACCTATCCGACCGCGATGCACGTGGCCGCGGCCGAGGAGATCGTCCACCGCCTGCTGCCGGCGTTGAAGCACCTGCACGCGGCGCTGGCCGCCAAGTCGAAGGACTGGGCCTCGATCGTCAAGATCGGCCGCACCCACACCCAGGACGCCACGCCGCTAACGCTCGGCCAGGAATTCTCCGGCTACGCCCAGCAGGTCGAAAACGGCATCCGGCGCATCGAGATGACGCTGCCGGACCTGATGCAGCTCGCGCAGGGCGGCACCGCCGTCGGCACCGGCCTGAACGCCCCGATCGGCTTTGCCGAGGACGTCGCGGCGGCGATCGCGTCGATCACCGGCCTGCCCTTCACCTCGGCGCCGAACAAGTTCGAGGCGCTCGCCGCCCATGACGCCATGGTGTTCTCGCACGGTGCCATCAACACGGTCGCCGCGTCGCTGTTCAAGATCGCCAACGACATCCGCCTGCTCGGCTCCGGCCCGCGCGCCGGCCTCGGCGAGCTGTCGCTGCCCGAGAACGAGCCGGGCTCGTCGATCATGCCGGGCAAGGTCAATCCCACACAGTGCGAGGCGCTGACCCAGGTCTGCGTCCAGGTGTTCGGCAACAATGCCGCCCTCACCTTCGCCGGCAGCCAGGGCCATTTCGAGCTCAACGTCTACAACCCGGTTATGGCCTACAACTTCATCCAGTCGGTGCGGATCCTCGCCGACGCGGCCGTCTCGTTCACCGACAACTGCGTCGTCGGCATCGAGCCGCGCCTCGACAACATCCGGTCGGGCGTCGAGCGCTCGCTGATGCTGGTCACCGCGCTGGCGCCGAAGATTGGCTATGACAACGCCGCCAAGATCGCCAAGACCGCGCACAAGAACGGCACTACCCTGCGCGAGGAGGCCGTCGGCGGCGGCTACGTCACCACCGAGGAGTTCGATGCGATCGTCCGTCCCGAGGACATGATCAGCCCGAAATAGTCGCTCCTTCCGTCGACTTGATATCGTTACCAACGAGGCGCATCATGAGCGGGAGATCTGCTCATGGAGCGCCTCGTGAGTTTCTATGTCCGCCATGTGATCCGGCACCTGCCGAACCAAACGAACCAGCCAGGCTCTGTCTGGCGCGCCGTAGCCTGCGGCCCGGCGATGTGGCTTCGCTTCGATGGGCACGGACCTCCCGCCCCGCGAAGGCCCTTTACCCCACCCCTGCCACTCCGCCATTGACCGGCACCTAAGCAAGACCGCATCGAACGGCCCTATCGGGGAGATTGAGCATGACGGCTGACATCATCAACCTGAACCGTTTCCGCAAGGAAAAGGCCCGCGCCGAAAAGGCCGCTGTCGCCGAGGAAAACCGGGTCCGCTTCGGCCGCACCCGCGCCCAGAAGGCGCTCGACCGCATCTCGGCCGAGAAGGCGCGCCACCACGTCGACAGCCATCGCCGCGACGACGAGGAAGATCCTACCCCGGCATGAAGAAACGCTCGGTCTCCATTGCCGGCCACCAGACCTCGATCTCGATCGAGGAACCGTTCTGGCAGGCCCTGCGCGGGATCGCCGCCGAGCGCGGCCAGAGCCTTGCCGGACTGATCGCCGCCATAGACGGCGAGCGTGCGGCCCAGACCAATCTCTCCTCCGCCATCCGCCTCGCCGTGCTCGCCTGGTATCAGGCGCGCGTGGAAGCGCAGGCGCCGAAAGAGACCGTCCCGCTCAATTCGGAATAGACTCCGGCGGCGTCAGCCGCATCGGTGCGCCGGGATCGAGCGGCGGCTGCGGCAAAGGCGGCAGGGCCCGGGTCTGTGGCGTCGGCGGCACCTCGCGCAACAGGGTTTCGATCCCGTCAGTGAAATCGAGCTTCTGCCTTTCGGCCTCCGCCGCGCGGCGCGCCCGCTCCTGGCGCTGCGCCTCCGCCTTGCGAGCGGCATCGGCAGCTTTCCTGGCCGCAGCGGCTTCGGCGGCCGCCTTCTCCGCTGCCAGCTTCGCCGCCGCTTCGGCGGCCTGCCGCGCCTCCTCGGCCTTGCGCGCGGCATCGCCGCGGCGCTGATCGTCCTCGCGCGCCAGGCGCACGAGCCGGTTCAGCTTCTCCTTCTCGAGGATCTCCGCCTGGAGCTTCTCGATCCGCTCCACCTCGCGCTCGAAGGCTCGCACCGACAGGAAGCCGGCGAGCGGCGCGACGTCGATCCGCCGCGTCGGCGCATCGAGCGGCCCGGAAAACACGAGCCCGACCTGCGGGATGGCGCCGCTGACGCGGTCCTCGCCCGGATCGATGGTCAGCGTCCACTGGCTGTCGATCGTATCGGCGTTCAGGTCGATGGTGGCGCCGCCGGCCATCGTCGCGCTCTTGCTGACGACGTTCAGGTTTGGCGCACGCAGCGTCCCTGCGGCGATCGAGAACGCGCCCTCGACGCGGTCGAATGCCAGCGTGCCGGCGTCGAGATAACCTGCGAACAGCTTGCGCAACTCCGCCTCGCTGATCTCGCGGCCGGCGTTCGCGGCGCGGATGACCGCGCCGAACGCCTCCGGATTGACGAAGCGGGCCGAGCCTTCGCCGATGGTGAAGGAGCCCCCGCCCGTGAGCGCCGAGACAACACCCGCGGCCGAGCGGCCGGAGCCCTCGAACTGGCCGGAGAAGTCGAAGCTGCCATCGGCGACCGAGCGCCCGTCGCGCTGCCAGACGACGTCCGTCAGCGCCGCGCCCTTGACCGAGACCTGTCCCGAGACGGTGGCGTCGCCCTGCGGATTGGCGATCGAGAGCGAGCCGGTCGCCTTGCCACCGGCGAAATCGCCATTGGTCAGGCGGATTTCGGTGCGATCGCCGGAGAAGCTGGTCTCGACCGCCGCATTGGTGACGGCGAGGCCGTCGCCGATGGCGAGCCGGTCGGCGGAGAGGCGGAAGGCTACGTCGAAGCCATCGATCGCCGGGCGGCCGAACGTGGTCTTCGACCAGACGCTCTCGGTGTTGGCGAGCAGGTCCGGCGGCAGGCCGAGGCCCAACGCCAGCGCGAAGGTCAGGTCGGCCTCGTCGATGGCGACGTCGCCCTTCAGCCTCCAGCGGCCGGCGTCGCGGCCGAAATCGATCATGCCGCCGGCATAGGCGTCGCCGAGCCTGGCATCGCGGAACGACAGCGTGGCGCTGCCGTCGCGGATATCGAGCGAGCTCGCCGCCTCGAGCGGCAGCTTCTCGCCCTGTCCCGGCAGGGCCAGCCCGACCAAGGTCAGCGCCGGGGTTGCATCGGCACCGCGCGCCGTGATCGTGCCCTGGTAGCTCGGCACGCCGGCCTCGTCGATGCCGAGGCTGCCTTCGGTCGAATAGGAGAGACCCGCGAATTCGCCGTTGATCGTGCCGTTCACGCCTTCGGCCAGCGAGCCGCCGCCACCGGTGGTCTCGACCGCGATCCGGGCGCGACCGGGCTTTTCGAGCGGCGTCGCCTCATAGCCGAGCTGGCGCAGCAGATGGCCGGCGTCGTTGCTGTCGACAGCGGCCGAAACCTTCAGCTCGCCCTCGCGCCAGGCGGCCGGCGTGCCCTTGAAACCGACCGCCATGTCAATGGCAGTACCGCCGGACGTGCCGTTCACGGTCAGGTTGGCATGGGTGACGCCGTCCTGCGCCCGTGCATTGACGACCGTGTCGAGAATGGCGGGGCCGAGCAGCGGCGCCGCCGTCTTGAACCAGCCGGCGATGGCCGAGCCCGGCAGCAGCCGCTCGACCAGCGCAGCGGATCCCGTGAGGTCGGAGGCGTCGACGGAGACCGAGAGCTGGCCGTTCGGCGCGCCGGTCAGGTCCGCGACACGGCCGCTCGCCGAGATCGCCGCGCCCGCGACATTACCGATCGACAGCTTCTTCGCCACCAGCACGCCGTTCGACAGGCTGCCATCGGCGACGACCTTTTCCAGCGTGATATCGTCGATGTCGAGCGCGTCCGTCGCGACCTTGATCTGGAAGTCGTCGGCGAGCGCGCCGGTGTTGCTCAGGCTCCGGCCCGCGAAGAGCTCGGTGAGCGCAACCAACTGGTTGTAGTCGAGCCGGTCGGCGGTCAGGTCCACCGAGAGGTTGCGGCGGCCGCCGGATGCCGCCTGTTGCCAGCGCAGGCCGCCGTTCAGGTCGGAATCCTGCATCTGCGCCGTCATGCCGGATATCGCGACCGAGCCGGGCGCGAGATGCAGCTGGCCATTCATCTCGAAGGCGCGCAACTGCGGCATCGCCGCGATCTTGCCGCCACGCCACCAGGCGGCAAACGTCGTCGGCTGGTCGGAAACGATCCGCACGGCGCCGTCGAAGGTCGCCTTGGGCACGGTCGTGACGACGCCATCGGCCGCAAGCCGAGTGCGCCCCGGCAGATCGGCGCCCAGTTCCTCGATCTTCCAGCCATTGTCGGTCGTGACCGCGTCGAAACGCAGGTTCTGGATCACCGAACCACCGATGACGATGCCGGGAATGTCGAAGCCGATGCGGCCGGGGATCGACGGCACGGGCAGCTCCGCCAAGCCCTTCACGACGGCCGACGAGGCGATCTCGACGCTCGCCGGCTCATTCGGCCCCTTGCCGATCGAACGATCGAGGTCGAGCTGGCGCGCCTTCAGCACCGCATCGAAGCGCATCGCCTTGCCGAGGTCGATCGAGGCGGCGCCTGTCAGGCTGTAGGGCCTGTCTTCCGGCCCCTGCGACAGGGTGAAGTCGGGAAAACGCAGCTGCTCGGGACGCAGATCGAACGTGCCGGAAGCGCGCCATCCCGGCGGCGGTTTCCTGCCCGCCTTGCCGTCGTCGTCCTGGACATGGGTCAGGCCGAAATTGCCGGACCAGCCGAGCCCCTTGTCGTCGAATCCGAGTGGCCCCTCGGCCGAAAGCGCAATCGGCACGGTCGCCGGATTGGCCTCGAGCTTGACGCGGATGGTGTTGTTCGGGTCGCGGCGGCCCGTCGCGACGCGGAACGTCGTCGGCACGCCGTCGGCGACCAGGCCCCCCTCGATCTTCCAGGGACCGAGCAGCGAGCGCGCGTCGACGGCGGCATTGATGTTGGAAAGCGAGACGGCCCTTCCCGTGCGGGCGTCGCGATAATCGATCACGCCGTCGGAGATATCGACCTTCTCCAGCGTCACGGCGTCGGGATCGAGCGACTTCGACGCTTCCGAACGGCGCAGCCAGTCGGGCAGGCCGTCGGCGCCGACGGTGACCTGCAGATGCGGCCGGGTGATCGCCATGTCGACCACCTTGAACGTACCCGAGATGAGCGGGATCAGCTCGATCCGGACCGCGAAGCGGTCCACCGTCATCATCGGCTTGTCCGGCGTTCCGCCGACGCGGACATCGGTGAATACCAACGAGGGCATGGGCAGCAGCGAGGCGTCGGCGGTCCCCGCGACGGTGACCGGCTGGCCGAGGATCTTCTCCGCCTCGCGCTCGAAGGTCGTGCGGAAGGCGTTCCAGTCCACGAACCAGGGGATCACCAGCGCCGAGACCAGCACGGCGATGATGATGCCCCCGATGATCAGATACAGCCTGTTCAGCTTCGCCTCCGCCTTGCCGACCCGCGCGGGAGCGCGCTCACGCGTCGGGCAGGATCTTGCCCGGATTGAGGATTCCGAGCGGATCCAGCGCCCCCTTGATCACTCGCATGATGTCGAGACCGTGGCCATGCTCCTTGACGAGATATTTGCGCTTTCCCTGGCCGACGCCGTGTTCGCCGGTGCAGGTGCCGTCGAGCGCGATCGCCCGCTCGTTCATCCGGCTGATCACGGCTTCCGCCTTGGCAATCTCTTCCGGATTGGTGACGTCGATCAGAAGCTGGGTGTGGAAATTGCCGTCGCCGACATGGCCGACGACCGGTCCGATCAGGCCGTTGGCCGCGATATCGGCGCTGGTCTCGGTGACGCATTCCGCCAGCCGCGAGATCGGCACGCAGACATCGGTCGAGACGCTCTGGATGGTGTCGCCGGGACGAAGCCCCTTCACGGCGAAATAGGAATCGTGGCGCGCCTGCCAGAGCTTGGTGCGATCCTCGGGACGCGTCGCCGAGGCGAACTCGCCGCCATTAAATTCCTGCGCGATCGCGGCGAACTGCTCCGCCTGCTCGGCGACCGAGGCCGGCGAGCCGTGGAATTCGAGGAAGAGATGCGGCGTCTCGGGCAGGCCGAGCTTCGCGAATTCGTTGGTGGCGCGGATCATCATGGCGTCGCCGAGCTCGATGCGGGCAATCGGGATGCCGCTCTGGATCGTCAGGATCGCCGCGTTGCAGGCATCCTCGACGGTCGGGAAGGAGCAGACGCCGGCGGCGACCGATTCCGGCAGGCCGTGCAGGCGAACCGTCACCTCGGTGATGATGCCGAGCGTGCCTTCCGAGCCGACGAGCAGCCGGGTCAGGTCATAGCCGGCCGAGCTCTTCTTGGCGCGGCTGCCGGTGCGGACGATCGAGCCATCGGCCATCACGGCCGTGAGGCGCACGACATTCTCGCGCATCGTGCCGTAGCGAACGGCGTTGGTGCCGGAGGCGCGCGTCGCCGCCATGCCGCCGAGGCTGGCGTCGGCGCCGGGATCGATCGGGAAGAACAGGCCCTGGTCGCGGATGAAATTGTTGAGCTGGATGCGGGTGACGCCGGCCTCGACGGTGCAGTCGAGATCCTCGGCATGCACCGCGACGATCTTGTTCATCTGCGACAGGTCGATCGAGACGCCGCCCTTCGGCGCGTTGACATGGCCTTCCAGCGAGGTGCCGGTGCCGAACGGGATGATCGGCACGCGATGCGCGGCGCAGATCTTCACGATCTCGGAGACTTCCTCGGTGGAAGCCGCGAAAACCACGGCGTCGGCGGGCTCGTTCGGCAGCCAGGTCGTCGTGTTGGCGTGCTGGCGCCGGATCTCGAGCCCACGGGTGAAGCGCGAACCGAAACGCTCCTGCAGAAGATCGAGCGCGGCGCCCAGAGCCACTTCATCACGCGCGCCATCGTTGCGCAGCGCCGAAACTACCATTCCGAGAACCTCCCAAGCGATTTCACGGCTTGCTCGCCATGTCGCCGGCAACCTAGCAAAATCAGGCTGCCACGCCAAAGACTTCCTGCCGTTGACGCGGCCTGCCGGAAGCCGGATTCGACGGTTTCACACGGTGGCGTTGCGGGGCTCCGGATAGCCTACCAGCTGGTTCGTCACAGTGAACCTTCGATGGCGATCTTGCCCGACCGTCCGGGCCGGTCGCTGGCCGCCGCCGCAGCAGCGGCATCGGAAAGTCCGAACCGCTCATCGATCGTCAGGCGGAGCGCGCTCGAGGCCGCGAGCCGCACCAGCTCGCCGATCAGACGCCCCAGTTCGCCACGGTCCGTCGCCGCCATCCGCCGCGCGCCCCAGAAACCCTTCACCGAAACCTGCCGGAAGATGAGGTCCCCCGACGAGATCACCAGCGGCTTGTTCGACATCGCGCCGAACGACATCAGCAGCCCGCCCTCGGCGAGCAGGCTGGCGAGCCTACCGCCCTCCTCGCCGCCGACGCTGTCGACCGCGCGCAGGATCGGCGCCCCGCCGGCGAGCGCCCGGACCCTGTCTTCCCAACCCGGCGCCTCGGTCGAGACGACATCGCCGATACCAAGCGCCGCCAGCTCGGCGATGCCGGCATCGCGGCGCACGAGGCCGATGACGCGGATGCCGCGCGCCTTGGCGAGCATGGCGACGATCTTGCCGACGGCGCCGTTCGCGGCGTTCTGGATCATGCACTGGCCGCTGGCGATCTGCAGGTCTTCAAGCAGCATCAGCGAGCTCAGCGGCATGGCAATCAGCTGGCAGGCCGTATCGTCGTCGATCCCGTCCGGCAACGGCACCGAGGCGGCCGCTGGCGCGAGGAAATAATCCGCCCAGGCGTCGGCGATACCTGCCGCCACCACGCGCTGGCCGATCGCGGGCTCCGTGACGCCCGGGCCCAGCGCATCGACAATGCCGACCGCCTCGCTGCCGCCGACCGCCGGCAGGGCCGGCTTGTGACCATAGGTGCCGCGGATGGTCCAAAGATCGTGGTTATGGATGGGCGACAGCATCATGCGGACGCGGACCTGGCCCGGCCCCGGCTGCGGCGTCGGCCGCTCGCCCGTCTTCAGGACCTCGGACGGAACGCCGAAACGCTCATAAACAGCCGCTCGCATGCGCCGCACTCCTCTTCTGCTGCCGATAAGGTAGCGCGCCGACCCGGTGCCCGCAAACGGCCGAGGCCTCGAAAAGACACGCTCCGCACTTGGACAGCGAGACGCCCTTTCTGTAGGAAAGCTGGCATGGACGGCTGCCGCGGTCCATATTTGTTCTCATGTCCAGCTCTTCGAATCGACCGCCCCTGAGATGACCGCTCCCTTCGACAGTTCCGCCCCCGCCCCGCGCCCCGGCGGCATTGCTGCGCGCGCGCTCGGCCGGGCTGCCGCCCCCACGCCCGATTATGTCGCCCGCCTCAATCCCGAACAGCGGATGGCGGTCGAGACGACGGAAGGGCCGGTGCTCGTCCTCGCCGGCGCCGGCACGGGCAAGACGCGCGTTCTGACGACGCGGATCGCCCATCTGCTCGCCACCCAGAAGGCCTATCCGAGCCAGATCCTCGCCGTCACCTTCACCAACAAGGCGGCGCGCGAGATGCGCCACCGCATCGGCGACCTGATCGGCCCCTCGGTCGAGGGCATGAACTGGCTCGGCACGTTCCACTCGATCGGCGTCAAGATCCTGCGCCGCCACGCCGAACTGGTCGGCCTGCGCTCCGATTTCACCATCCTCGACACCGACGACCAGATCCGGCTGATGAAGCAGGTGATCCAGGCCGAGAACATCGACGAGAAGCGCTGGCCGGCGCGGCAGCTCGCCAACCTGATCGACAGCTGGAAGAACCGCGGCCTGACGCCGGAAGACGTGCCGCCGGGCGATGGCGGCTCCTTCGCCGACGGCCGGGGCGTCAAGCTCTACAAGGCCTACCAGGCCCGCCTGAAGACGCTGAACGCCTGCGATTTCGGCGACCTGCTTCTGGAAAACCTGCGCCTCTTCCGCGAGCACCCCGACGTGCTCAGGGACTATCACCAGCGCTTCCACTACATGCTGGTCGACGAGTATCAGGACACCAACGTCGCGCAGTATCTCTGGCTGCGCCTGCTGGCGCAGGGCCGCAAGAACATCTGCTGCGTCGGCGACGACGACCAGTCGATCTATGGCTGGCGCGGGGCCGAGGTCGACAACATCCTGCGCTTCGAGAAGGATTTCCCGGGCGCCGTCGTCATCAAGCTCGAGCGCAACTACCGCTCGACCTCGCACATCCTCGGCGCCGCCTCGCACCTGATCACCCACAATGAGGGCCGCCTCGGCAAGACGCTGTTCACCGACGCCGTCGACCCCAATGCCGCCCGCGTCCGCGTCGCCTCGGCCTGGGATTCGGAGGAGGAGGCCCGCGCCATCGGCGAGGAGATCGAGGCGCTGCAGCGCAAGGGCCACAGGCTGAACGACATGGCGATCCTCGTGCGCGCCTCGTTCCAGATGCGCTCCTTCGAAGAGCGCTTCGTCTCGATCGGCTTGAACTACCGCGTCATCGGTGGTCCGCGCTTCTACGAGCGGCAGGAAATCCGCGACGCCCTCGCCTATCTGCGCGTCGTCGCGCAACCCGCCGACGACCTCGCCTTCGAACGCATCGTCAACGTGCCGAAGCGCGGCATCGGCGAGACCACCGTCCGCCTGCTGCACGACCATGCGCGGGCGCGCGACATCCCGATCATCGAGGCGACCGACGAACTGATCCAGACCGAAGAGATCAAGTCGACCAAGACGCGCACGGCGCTGCGCGATCTGCTCGCCTCCTTCGGCCGCTGGCGCTCGCGCCTCGACGACATGAAGCACGGCGAACTGGCCGAGATGATCCTCGAGGAAAGCGGCTACACCGACATGTGGCAGCAGGACCGCTCGGCCGACGCTCCGGGCCGGCTCGAAAACCTGAAGGAACTGGTCCGCTCGATGGAGGCGTTCGAATCGCTGGGCGGCTTTCTCGAGCACATCGCACTCGTCATGGACACGGACAACACCGAGAACCAGGACGCGGTGTCGATCATGACACTGCATTCCGCCAAGGGGCTGGAATTCGAGACAGTGTTCCTGCCCGGCTGGGAGGAAGGCCTGTTTCCGCACCAGCGCTCGCTCGACGAGAGCGGCCGCGCCGGACTGGAGGAGGAGCGCCGCCTCGCCTATGTCGGCATCACCCGCGCCAAGCAGCGCGCCATGATCTGGTTCTCCTCGAACCGCCGCATCCACGGCCTCTGGCAATCCAACGTGCCGTCGCGCTTCCTCGATGAACTGCCGGAAAAGCATGTCGAGGTGATCGAGCAGACGTCGAGTTATGGCGGCTACAATGTCGGCGGCGTCGGCAATTACGGCGCCAGCCGTTTCGACCGCGCCGACCCGTTCACCAACACCTATTCGACGCCCGGCTGGCAGCGTGCGCAGGCCAACAAGGGTTCGGCGCAGGCGCATGCCCGCGCCGTCCCCCGGCAGATCGAGGGCGAGCTGGTGGCGAAATCGACCGGCTCGGCTTCGAAGTACAAGCTCGGCGAGCGCGTCTTCCACCAGAAGTTCGGCTATGGCGCGGTCATCGAGATCGAGGGCAACAAGCTGACGGTCGACTTCGAAAAGGCCGGCAGCAAGAAGGTGGTCGACAGCTTCGTGACGAAACACTAGGGCCGCGAAGCAAGTAGCTTTGCGCCACGTCTCACCTCTCCCGCGGGAAGAGGTGAGAGCCGGATTTTGCCACTCCAGTCTGCCTCAGCGGTCGCCTTCCAGCCGCATCAGCCCGGCCTCGGTCGGACGGAAACCGCAGGCGCGGTAGAAGCCGGCGAGATGCGGCTCGTAGTCGACATGCAGCCACGCCGCGCCGCGCGCCGCCGCGAGCTCGGCCGCCCGGCGCACCAGCCGCGTGCCGAGCCCCTTGCGCCCGTGGTCGGGATGCACGGTCGGATCGAGCAGGAAGGCATGGATGCCGCCATCCCAGGCGACATTGACGAAGCCGACCAGAGCGCCTTCGGCATAGGCGCCGAGATGCACGAGGCTGCGCGACAGGATCGCCCGCGGATCGGCCGGCCCTTCCGCCTGCCACGCCGCCCGCCAGAGCCGATCCATCTCGTCACGGCTCGGAAAGGGATCGACGCGGATTTCGGTTTCGGCCATGAAGCGCATTCCCAATTCGGTTCCAAGGCGGATATGAAGTCATCATCCGCCGCCAGACAAGGTTCACGCACTTGACCCTCATCGCTTCCCTCAACCTCGCCAAGGAATCCGACGCGACCCGCCTGATCGAGGCGATCGGCGAGGACGAAGCGCTCGGCTACCCCTCCGCCGCCACCACGGAGCAGGCGGACCAGAGCTGGACCGTTGACGTGTATTTCGAGGAGCAGCCCGACGAGCCGGCGCTCGCCCGCGTCGTCGCCGCGATGCTCGGCCCGGATGCCGGCCGCTTCGTCGTGTCGGAGCTCGCCGACGAGGACTGGGTGGCGAAGTCGCTCGAGGGCCTGAAGCCGGTGCGCGCCGGCCGCTTCCTCGTCCATGGCAGCCATGACCGCGACAAGGTGCAGCCCGGCGACATCGCGATCGAGATCGAGGCGGGCGAGGCGTTCGGCACCGGCCATCACGGCACCACGGCCGGCTGCCTGGAGGAGATCGACCGGCTCGGCAAGCTGCACGACTACAAGAGCATCCTCGACCTCGGCACCGGCACCGGCGTGCTCGCCATCGCCATCGCCAAGGCGTGGGAGAAGCCGGTGCTCGCCACCGACATCGATCCGATCGCCACCCGCGTCACGGCCGAGAACGCGGCGCTGAACGGCGTCGGCGACAAGATCGACGCCGCCACCGCCGAAGGCTTCGGCAATCCGGTGATGGCGGCGCGCGCGCCGTTCGACCTCGTCGTCGCCAACATCCTCGCCGGCCCGCTGATCGCGCTGGCGCCGGAAATCGTGCAGCACCTCGCGCCTCAGGCGACCGTGGTCCTTTCGGGCCTTCTGGTGGCGCAGGGCCCAGCCGTCACCGCCGCCTATGAGGCCGAAGGCCTCAAGCTGACGCGCCAGGGCGAGCAGGAAGGCTGGCTGACCCTCACGCTGGAGCGGTAGGCGCCATTCTTCAGCCTTAGGTGGCCCTACTGACTCTAGATCAACTAGAGGCTGGGCGGCTCAGACTCCAACTGACTTCTGAGCCCCCAGACACCCTGCCCAATTCCGTTTACACTGAAGAATATGTCTCTAGTTCGACGCCAATTGCTCGAGTCAGACGAATTATACTCAAGCTCTTTTCGCACAACCTCCTCGATCGACACTGGAACCGTGTCGCCGAGTTCAGTCCGAACCCGCCTAACCTCCTCGTACAAATCCTTCAGCGAGGCGACTCCGCCAAGATTGCGCAGCGCCGTTTCGACTGATTGCCACCAGAACACCCCAAGTTCCCCCCAAAGAGCCCTTGCTCGACCTTAGCTAGCGTCGAATAGAGCGCAAGAGGGAACAGCGTTGGTCTGTTTCGCCCCCCCTACTCCGCCGCCGGCAGCATCGAGCCGGTCGCTTCCTGGCGCAGGTGCCAGGAATAGGCCTCCGCCAGCAGATGCGGGGTCTGGCCGCCATGATCGCGGACGGCGCGGCGGTAATAGTCGGCCGCCAGCTCGCGATAGCTCGGGTGGGTGCAGTTGGCGATGATCACCTCGGCCCGCTCGCGCGGCGCCAGGCCGCGCAGGTCGGCGAGGCCGTTCTCGGTGACGACGACATCGACGTCGTGCTCGTTGTGGTCGACATGCGGCACCATCGGCACGATGCGCGAGATGGCGCCGTCCTTGGCGAGCGACTTGGTGACGAAGATGCCCATATAGGCGTTGCGGGCGAAATCGCCGGAGCCGCCAATGCCGTTCATCATGTGCGTGCCGCCGACATGCGTCGAGTTCACATTGCCGTAGATGTCGCATTCGAGCGCGGTATTGATGGCGATGACACCGAGGCGGCGCAGCACCTCGGGATGGTTCGAAACTTCCTGAGGCCGCAGCACCAGGCGGCTCTTGTAGTTCCGCAGTTCCGGCATCACACGCGCCTGGCAGGCGGCGGAGAGCGTGATCGACGAACCGGACGCGAAGGCGAGCTTGCCGGCATCGAACAGTTCGAAGGTGCTGTCCTGCAGCACCTCGCTATACATGGTGAGGTCGTGGAACGGGCTGTCGATCAGGCCGTGCAGCACGGCGTTGGCGATCGAGCCGATGCCGGCCTGCAGCGGCGCCAGCTGGTTGGTCAGGCGGCCCTTGCGGACCTCATGGCTCAGGAACTCGATCAGATGGCCAGCGATCGCCTGCGTTTCGGCGTCCGGCGCCGTGGTTTCGGCGGAGCTGTCCTGTCGCTCGGTGACGACGATGGCGGCGATCTTGGCCGGGTCGATCGGGATGAAGGGCAGACCGACGCGGCTGTCCGGCGCAACGACGGGGATCGGCTCGCGATGCGGTCTGCGGGTCGGGATATAGATGTCGTGCAGGCCTTCGAGCTCGGCCGGCTGGCCGATGTTGAGCTCGATGATCACCTTCTCCGCCAATATGGCAAAGGTCGCCGAGTTGCCGACCGAGGTCGTCGGGATGATGCCGCCCTCGCGGGTGATCGCGGTCGCCTCGACGACGGCGACGTCGATCGGCCCCATCTGGCGCGAACGCAGCAGTTCGACCGTCTCGGAGAGATGCTGGTCGATGAACATCACCTCGCCCCGGTTCAGGGCGGCGCGCAACACGCGGTCGGACTGGAAGGGCAGCCGCCGCTTCAGCACATGCGAGCGGGTCAGCACCTCGTCGATGCCGTTGCCGAGCGAGGCGCCGGTGATCAGCGTGATGCCGAACGGCTCGGTCGCGGCGCGCTCGGCCAGCGCCAACGGCACGGCCTTCGCGTCACCGGCGCGGGTGAAGCCGCTCATGCCGACGGTCATGCCGTCCCGGATCAGCAGCGCCGCCTCGGCTGGCGACATCACCTTGTCGAGAAGGGCGGGAAGGCGGATTCGGTCCTGCAGCATGATATCCAGCATGTCGGTGGCGTTGCTGGACCATAGGCCTCGGAAAGCGCGGAAGCATCCCGCAAAAAGCAGAAAATCCGCGACGGGCTGTCGCGGATTTTCAGATCTCAGTCAGACGATCGACGGCGGCCCCGGCGATCCGCCGGCCGCGCCGGATCAGATGAGGGCGCCGACCGCGCTGCGCTCGATGGTCTCGCGGTCATAGCCGAAAGTGGCGAGCGAGGCGTCATCGAGGGAGAGCTGGTAGCCGTTCACGAAACGCGGCATCTGCCGGTCGCGCGTATGGGTCATGCGGGCCACAGCGCGCCGAGCGACGCCATGGCCGCGGCTTCCAGCCGGGGCAACGCCGAACTCGCCAAATGCTGCCGTCAACATGATCAATTCCTTTTTGTGGCGACGCCCTATGCGTCCCTTAAGCAGGCTCTTCATACCCCTAACGCTGACGTGAAGGTACAGCTGTAATCGAATGCCAGACATGCACTTTTCGCAACGCACAAGATGCCGCCACATTTGCGCCGCGCCGCAAACACGGAGTGTGATGGAATTGCAGTCGGCAAGGCGCGCCGATAGGGTCGCGCGAACCGTTTTGTTCCGTGAAGAAGGCCCTCCGCGCATGTTCCAGAATTTTGACGCTCCGAGCCGCGCCCACCCGATCAAGGATCGGCTGGTGGCGCTGCGCGCCCATCTCGACCGCGCGGGATTGCAGGGTTTCATCGTGCCGCACGCTGACGAATACCAAGGCGAATACATTCCCGCCGCCGCCGAGCGACTCGCCTGGCTGACCGGCTTCACCGGCTCGGCCGGGGCCGCCATCGTACTCGGTGAGGAAGCCGCCGTCTTCGTCGACGGTCGCTATACGCTGCAGGTGCGCGACCAGGTCGACGTCGACGATTTCACGCCGGAGGACCTGATCGGCAATCCTCCGCACCAGTGGCTGAAAGACAAGCTAAGCACCGGCCAGCGCATCGGCTATGACCCGCGCCTGTTGACGCTTGCGGAAGCTCGCCGCTTCGAGGCCGCCTGCAAGGCCGCCGGGGCGGAACTCGTCGCGCTGGAGGAGAACCCCATCGACGCGATCTGGACCGACCGGCCGCTGCCGCCGCTGTCGCAGGTCATGCAGCAGCCGGACGAACTCGCCGGCGAAAGCGCCGACGACAAGATCCGGCGTATGCAGGCCGTCCTCGCCGACAAGGGCGTCGACGCGGCCATCCTGGCGCAATCGGATTCGATCGCCTGGCTCTTCAACATCCGCGGCGCCGACGTGCCGCACAATCCCGTCGTGCTCTCCTATGCGCTTCTGAAGCGCGACGAGCGCCCCACCCTCTATGTCGACGGCCGCAAGCTTTCCAACGCCATCCGCGACCAGCTTGCCGAGCGCGCCGACATCAAGGAAGAGCGCGCCTTCCTGACCGATCTCGCCGGGCTCGGCGACGAAGGACGCCGCGTGCTGGTCGACCCACAGACCACCCCTGCCCTGTTCGCCAGGACGCTCACCGACGCCAGGGGCGTGCTCGTCGAGGGCGCCGATCCCGTCGTGCTGCCGAAGGCGCGCAAGAACGCAATCGAACTCGACGGCACGCGCCGCGCCCACAAGCGCGACGGCGCCGCGATGACCCGCTTCCTCGCCTGGCTCGACGCGAATGGCGCCAACGGCACCGAAACGGAGATCAGCGTCGCCAGGAAGCTGGAGGCCTTCCGCGCAGAGGCCGGCGAGGCGGACGGCTCGCCGCTGCTCGAGATCTCCTTCGACACGATCTCCGGCGCCGGCCCGGACGGCGCCATCGTGCATTACCGCGTCAACGAGGCGACCGACCGCAAGCTCGAGGCCAGCACGCTCTACCTCGTCGATTCCGGCGCGCAATATCGCGACGGCACCACCGACATCACCCGCACCATCGCCATCGGTACGCCCTCGGCCGAGATGCGCGACCGTTTCACCCGCGTTCTGAAGGGCCATATCGCGCTTGCGACGGCGCGCTTCCCGCGTGGCACGACCGGCGCGCAGCTCGACACGCTGGCGCGGCACGCGCTCTGGCAGGCCGGCCTCGACTTCGACCACGGCACCGGCCACGGCGTCGGCGTCTTCCTGTCCGTGCACGAGGGGCCGGTCCGCATCTCCAAGGCCGGCAACCTGCCGCCCGAGCCGGGCATGATCCTTTCGAACGAGCCCGGCTATTACAAGACCGGCGCCTATGGCATTCGCATCGAGAACCTGATCGTCGTCACGCCGCCGGCGGCGATCGCCGGCGGCGACCGCGAAATGCTCGGCTTCGAGACGATCACACTGGCGCCGATCGACCGCAAGCTGATCGACGTCGCATTGTTGAGCCCCGCCGAGAAGACCTGGATGGATGCCTACCACGCCCGCGTCCGCGATGCGCTGGCGCCCTCCCTCGAAGGCGCGGATCTCGCCTTCCTGATCGCCGCCACGCAACCGCTGGGCGCATAGGCATCCCCTGACAGTTCCATCACGGATCCTCTCGCCTTGATAGGTTTCGTGATGGAACGTGACCCTGCACGCTCCGTTGTCCGATCGAGCCTCAGCTCAATTGTCTCGATAAAACACGGAGTTACGACCATGAAAACGATCCTTCGGACAACGGCCCTGGTCGCCCTCCTTGCGGCGGGCCCGGCGCTGGCGCAGGACGCGACGACGCCGGCCGACACCACAGCCCCGGCCGCGACCACAACCCAGCCCGCGGCGCCAGCCGGCCGCTTCATCGTGCTGGAGGACGGCAGCACCGACTGGCTCGCCTCCACCCTGATGGGTTCCACCGTCTATAGCGGCACCGACGAGAACCTCGGCAAGATCGTCGATATCCTCGCCACCGACGACGGTGAGGTGAAGGCCGTGGTGATCGGCGTCGGCGGCTTCCTCGGCATCGGCCGCAAGGACGTCGCGGTGTCGCCGAGCACGCTCGAGCGCGTCAAGATCGACAATGGCCAGAAGCTGGTCCTGAAGACGACCAAGGACGAGCTCAACGCCGCGCCGGAGTTCAAGACCGCCGCGCAGCAGGAATCGTCCAGCGTGACCACGACGCCGGCGCCCGACGCGACCGTGCCTGCCGCGGACCCGATGACGCCGCCCGCCGCAACCACGCCGGCGCCCGCCGCGCCCGAAACGGCCCCTGCGACGCCGTAAGACCCAAAAAGCGCAGGATGGAAGGCCCGCCCGCAGGGTGGGCCTTCTTTCCTGCCGGCTCAGTCGGCGCCGACGAGCGTGAACCAGCCATCCTCGTCGATCACCTCGACGCCGTTCTCGGCGGCGGCCTTGAGCTTCGAGCCCGCGCCGGGGCCGGCGACCAGAAGGTCCGTTTTCTTCGATACCGAGCCCGCGACCTTGGCGCCCAACCGCTCCGCCATCGCCTTGGCCTCGTCGCGCGTCATGCGCACCAGCGTGCCGGTGAAGACGACCGTCTTTCCGGCGACGGGGCTGTCCGTCCTGGCGGCTTCGAGCGGCTGCGGGCGCACCTGCTCCAGCAGGCGGGCGAAGGCATCACGGTTGTGCGGTTCGTCGAAGAAATCGACCACCGCCTCGGCGACGACGTCCCCGATCCCCTCGATGCCGATCATCTCGACCCAGGCATCATTGCCCTTGAGCAGTTCCGGTCCGGGCGGCCGCGCCGCCAGCGCCGTATCGCGAAACGCCTCGACCGTGCCGAAATGGCGGGCGAAGCGCTTGGCGTTCGTCTCGCCGACATGGCGGATGCCAAGTGCAAAGATGAAGCGGTTGAGCGCGATGCTGCGGCGGTCGTTGATCGCGGCGAAGAGGTTGCGTGCCGACGTCTCGCCGAAGCCGTCGCGGTTCTTCAGCCGCTGCAACTGGTTGGCGTCGCGCGCCTCCAGCGTGAAGATGTCGGCCGGCTCCTTGATCAGCCCCCACTCATGGAAGGCCTGCACCTGCTTCTCGCCGAGACCCTCGATATCGAAGGCGTTGCGCGAGACGAAGTGGCGGATGCGCTCGACCGCCTGCGCCGCGCAGATCAGGCCGCCCGTGCAGCGGCGGACCGCCTCGTCCTCCTCGCGCACGGCGTGGCTGCCGCAGACCGGGCATAGCGTCGGGAAGCTGTAGGGCACGGAATCGGCCGGCCGCTTGTCGAGCACGACCGAGACGATCTGCGGGATGACGTCGCCGGCGCGCTGAATCACGACCGTGTCGCCGACGCGGATGTCGACGCCATCGCGGATCGGCAGACCATCGCCGCCGATGCCCTTGATGTAGTCCTCGTTGTGCAGCGTCGCATTGGAGACGACGACGCCGCCGACCGTGATCGGCTCCAGCTTCGCGACCGGCGTCAGCGCGCCGGTGCGGCCGACCTGGATGTCGATGCCGTTCAGCACGGTGACGGCCTGCTCGGCGGCGAATTTGTGGGCGATCGCCCAGCGCGGACTGCGCGACACGAAGCCGAGCCGGTTCTGCAGCGCGAGCGAGTTCACCTTGTAGACGACGCCGTCGATATCGTAGCCGAGGCCGGCCCGGTCCATTTCCAGCCCGTGATAGAAGGCGAGCGCCTCCTCGACGGTGGTGCAAAGCGTCATGCGCGGATTGGTCGGCAGCCCCCAGGCGGCGAAGGCCTCGACCATGCCCATCTGCGTCTCGGCCGGCATGGCGCTCATCTCGCCCCAGGCATAGGCGAAGAAGCGCAGCGGCCGCGAGGCGGTGATCTTGGAATCGAGCTGGCGCAGCGAGCCGGCCGCCGCGTTGCGCGGATTGGCGAAGGTCTTGCCGCCGCCGGCCGCCGCCATGCGCGCGTTCAGCGCCTGGAAATCGGCATGCGCCATGTAGCACTCGCCACGGATCTCGACGGTGTCGGGCACGCCGGCGGGAAGCTGGTTGGGGATGTCGGCAATGGTGCGGGCATTGGCGGTGACGTTCTCGCCCTCGAAGCCGTCGCCGCGCGTCGCCGCGGTGACGAGCCGGCCGCCCTCGTAGCGCAGCGACAGCGACAGGCCGTCGATCTTCGGCTCGGCGGTGAAGGGAATGGCGTCCGCGGCGTCGATCTTCAGGAAGCGGCGAGCGCGATCGATGAAGTCGATGACGTCCTGATCGTCAAAGGCGTTGTCGAGCGACAGCATCGGCACGACATGCGGCACCTTGGCGAATTTCGGCGAAGGCGCCGCGCCGACGGACGTGCTCGCCGCCGAGGAGAGATCGGGGAACTGGGCCTCGAGCGCGACGAGCCGGCGGCGCAGCGCATCATAGTCCGCGTCCGAAATCGTCGGCGCGTCTTCCTGATGATAGCGGATGTCGTTTTCCGCGATCTCGGCGCTGAGACGCGCGTGCTCCTGCGCCGCCTCATCCGCCTTCAGCGTCTCGACCGGTGTTTCGCGCAGATGATCCGACGACATGGCAGCACTCCCGTTCAGGGGAGAAGCTATGCCGCGCCGCCGGACCGGTCGCAAGGGCGCGTCGGTCGCCCACCAACAGAAGCGCGCGCCGGCTTCGAAAGTCCGGGCGGATCAAGCCGCCCGGATGGCTGTCAGTGGCCGACATCCATGACGGCGGCCGGATCGGGATGATGCGGCGCGAACAGGCGGCCACGCTCCGTCCAGTAGACGACGATCAGGCTCAGCACGCCGGTCGCAAGGAAGCCGACCGCCAGCGGCAACACGGTGCCATTGAACATCTGGCCGATGACCATGCCGACGATCGTGCCGAGGATCGTCGTGTAGAAGCCGATCATCGAGGACGCGGTGCCGGCGATGTCGCCGAGCGGCTCCATCGCCATCGTGTTGAAGTTCGGCATCGTCAGGCTGAACAGGAACTGGCAGGCGGCGAGGTTGACCGCGAACAGCAGCAGCGGCGGCTTGCCATCGAACCAGATCGCACAGCCGACCATGATCGCCGACATCAGCACATGGCCGCAGACGCCGGCATGCGAGATGCGCCGCATGCCGAGCCGCCGCACGATCCGGACATTGACGAAGGAAGCGATGCCCATCACCGCCGCGATCGAGCCGAAGACGACTGGGAAGATCGCGCCGAGGCCATAGACCTCCGTCTCGAAGATCTGCTGCGACGAGCCGATATAGGCCATCAGGCCGCCGAACATCAGACCGATCGCCGTCGAGTAGCCGACCGTGGCCCGCTCCTGCAGGCAGCGCTTGGCGCCGCCGAGGATGCGCGCGGCGGAGAACGGCATCCGGTATTCGGGATGCAGCGTCTCCGGCATGCGCCGGCCGAACCAGAGCGCGATGCCGACGGCGATCACCAGCATGCTGACGAAGATCGTGTGCCAGGTGCCGAACAGCAGGAAGAGGCTGCCGATGGCGGGAGCGAACACCGGCACGATGATGAAGATCATCATCGTGAAGGACATGACGCGCGCCATCTCGCGGCCCTCATAGCGGTCGCGCACGATCGCCACCGAGAGGATCCGGGTCGCCGCCGCGCCCATGCCCTGGATCAGGCGGGCCACCAGCAGCATCTCGAAATTCGGCGCGAACAGCGCGATCAGGCTGCCGATCGAGAAGATAATCAGGCCGATCATCAGCGTCGGTCGCCGCCCGACGATGTCGGAGACCGGACCGTAGAAGAGCTGCATGACGGCGAAGCCAGCCATGTAGACAGTCAGGATCAGTTGCACCTCATTGGCCGAGGCGAGGCCGAAGTCCTGCTGGATATGGCCGAAGGCGGGCAGCAGATTGTCAATCGACATCGAGCCGAGCGCCATCATGAACGCGATGATGACGACGAACTCGAAGAAAGACGGCTCAGGAGCAAGGCGCGCCGGCGCGCGCTCGGACAGGACGGACATAACGAGTTTCCAAAAGGGGCCTCGGCAGACGAAATGGCCTGCTCGAAGAGCGAGCGGTCGCCAGGGCAGAGCGGATCCGGCCCGAAACGATCGACGCGAAGCTTACTAGTAGACGAAAATATGTGGCGTGGCCGTGACGCAAGTCACGCAGGGCGCAGATCGGGCGCCTCCGGTAGCATGTTCATACTCTAAAGGCAGCCTTATGATCAATGCGGAAACTACCGAATTCGGGTCGAAACGGCCCCGCTGCGGCGCGCGGGTCACATCCCCCGCGTGAAAGACCTCGCGCGCCGGGCGGTGGCCGAACATTGCACGGGGGCGTAATATGGCGCGGGCACTCCCGAAGGCGCGGCGGACGCGACATCAGTGGAGGAAAGCCATGCGTTCCCAGGAAGCTGCCGAACTCTCCGGCAAGATGCGCGGCCCGGTCATCGACCGCGACAGCCTAGACTATGACGAGGCCCGCAAGCTCTATAACGGCATGATCGACAAGAAGCCGCTGATGATCGCGCGCTGCAGCGACGTGGCGGACGTGATCGAGGCGGTCGCTTTCGGCCGCGAGCACAAACTTTTGATCGCCATCCGCGGTGGTGGCCACAACGGTCCGGGCCTCGCGAGCTGCGACGATGGCCTCGTCATCGACCTCTCGCAAATGAAAGGCGTCCGCATCGATCCGGAGGCGGCGACGGTGCGTGTCGGCCCCGGCTGCACCCAGGGCGACGTCGATCACGCGACGCATGCCTTCGGCCTGGCCGTCCCGGCCGGCATCGTCTCGACCACCGGCATCGCGGGACTGACGCTCGGCGGCGGCACAGGCTACCTGACCCGCCAGTACGGCCTGACGATCGACAACCTGCTCGAAGCCGACGTTGTGCTCGCCGACGGCAGTTTCGTCACCGCCAGCAAGTCGGAATGGCCGGACCTGTTCTGGGCGCTGCGCGGCGGCGGCGGCAATTTCGGCGTTGTGACGAGCTTCCTGTTCAAGGCCCATCCGGTCAGCATGGTCTTTGGCGGCCCGATCTTCTGGGACCAGAAGGACGCCGCCGCGGTCATGCGGCGCTATCGCGACGTGCTGCCGAAGGCGCCGGAACGGCTCGGCTGCTTCTTCGGGCTGAAGACGATGCCCTCGGCCGATCCCTTCCCGCGCGAGCATTGGGGCAAGCGCATCTGTGCGCTGATCTCCTGCTACAACGGCCCGCAGGAGGACGGCGAGGAGGCCATGAAGCCCTTCCTCGAAGGCGTGCCGCCACCGCTCGTCAACTGGATGAGCATGATGCCCTTCCCGACCCTGCAGAGCCTGTTCGATCCGCTGATGCCGACCGGCATGCAATGGTACTGGAAAGGCGATTTCGTCAACGAGTTGACCGACGAGGCCATCGACGCGCATCTCCAGCAGGCGGCGGATACGCCGAGCATGCTGTCGCTGATGCACCTCTACCCGATCGACGGCGCCGTGCATCGCGTCGGCAGGGACGAGACGGCCTGGAACACCCGCGATGCCCGCTGGTCGATGGTGATCGCCGGCATCGACCCGAATCCGCAGCAGGCCGGCCCGATCACCCGCTGGACCAAGAGCTACTGGCAGGCCGTGCATCCGCACAACAAGGACGGCGGCTACGTCAACTTCATGATGGACGACGAGGGCGATGCCCGGCTCCGGGCGACCTATGGCGGCAATTTCGAGCGGCTGCTGGCGCTGAAGACGAAATACGACCCGGACAACCTCTTCCGGGTAAACCAGAACATCCGCCCGGCGCATTGAGGCCGAGCGAGGCGGCGCGGAGTGTCTCCCGCGCCGCCGGCCACGATCTCAATCCTCGTGGGTGTCGTGATAGCTGACGAGCCCGCGCTTCCAGTAGCCCGACGCCTTCACCCGCCGCTTCGGCAGACCGAGATCCTCGACCAGGATGGCGCGCAGGCGCTTGGCCGTGTCCGATTCGCACGCGATCCAGGCGAAGCCTTCGCCATCGCCGCGCCGGAATGCCGCGACCGCGTCGTCAAGCAACCTCCCCTCGCCCGGCGCCAGGTCGCCGCGATGCAACCAGGTGATCGAGGTGGACGCGCGGCTCGACAGCGGCATCTCGTCGGCGGGTGTGCCGACCTCGACGATCACGGTCACCTTCGCCTCGGGACGCAGTTCTTCAAGCCGCCGCGCGATCGCCGGCAGCGCGGTGTCGTCGCCGACCAGCAGATACCAGTCGAAATCGTCGGGAACGATCATCGAGCCGCGCGGCCCGGCGACGTGCAGCGTGCTGCCGACGGCGGCGTTGATCGCCCATTCCGTCGCGGGGCCCGCCTCATGCACGGCGAAGTCGAGATCGAGCTCGCCCGTCGTCGCGTCGTGGCGGCGCGGCGTGTAGTCGCGCGCGATCGGCTTCTCCCCCTCGGGGAAGACAGGGCCGTTGGGGCCGAAGGTCGGCAGCGCCGGCTCGTCCTCGCCGGGGCGGGCGAAGAAGAGCTTGACGTGGTCATCATGCGATCGGCTCTCGAAACCTTCGAGATCGGGGCCGGTGACGGTCACGCGGATCATCGTCGGCGTGATCCGGGCGATGCGCGCCACGGTCAGGCGGCGGATCTTCAGCGGATAGCGGACGCGGTAGGTTTCATGCGGCGCGGGCGCCGTGTGGACGATGTGGGTATCGGACATGGAAACTCCTGAAAGGAGAGCTGTCCGGCCCGATGCAACGTTCCCTAGGCAACGCCGCGCGGGCCGAACCTGCTCAGGCAAGCTCGATCAGCGCGTTGTTTGACGTTAACGCCTACGTGCAGGCCTGTGGTGTGCCCGCAAAGCACGCTCGCAAGATGCAGCGCCGGCGCCGGAAGTGCAAGCGCCGATCCGCCCCTGGGGGCCGATCAGCCGTTGCCGTGAATGAGCTGGTGGGCAGCGGCGCGCGCCGCGTCGGTGATGACGCTGCCGGCCAGCATGCGGGCGATTTCCTCGCGCCGCTCCTCGCCGTCGAGCGGCGTCACGCCGGTCGCCACCCGATCCTCGCCGGCGACGCCATCCTTGGCGATGCGCAGGTGATGGCCGGCCCGTGCGGCGACCTGCGGCGCATGGGTGACGGAGAGCACCTGCACCCGCTCCGCCAGACGCGCCAGCCGCCGCCCGATCGCCTCGGCGACCGCGCCGCCGACGCCGGTGTCTATCTCGTCGAAGACGAGCGTCGGCGCCGAGCCGCGATCGGCGAGCGCCACCTTGATCGCGAGCAGGAAGCGCGAGAGTTCGCCGCCCGAGGCGACCTTCATCATCGGCCCGGGCCGCGTGCCCGGATTGGTGCGAACGAAGAAATTGACGATGTCGATGCCGGCGTCGGTGCGCTCCTCGGCATCGGTCTCAATCGAGACGATGAAGGCGGCGCGCTCCAGCTTCAGCGCCGGCAGTTCTTCGGCGACACGCGCCTCGAGTTCCTCGGCGACGGCGCGGCGACGGGCCGAAAGCGCGGCCGCGAGCGCATCAAAACGACGGCAGGCGGCCTCGGCCGCCGCTTCCAGCGCCGCCAGCCGCTCCTCGCCCGAATCGAGCGCCGCGAGATCGGCGACCATCTTGTCGCGCAGCGCGGCGAGGTTCTCGACCGCGACGTCATGCTTGCGGGCGGCGCCGCGCAGCGCGAACAGGCGCTCTTCGGTCCGCTCCAGTTCCTTCGGATCGAACTCGCTTTCGCGGATCGAGCGCGCGAGCAGCGTCTCGGCCTCCTCCAGCGCGTCGATGGCGCTGTCGATCGCCTCGACCACGCCGTCGAGCAGCCCGCCGGCCTGGTCGCGCTTCCGCTCGAGGCGGCGCGCGAGACTGGCGAGATTGGGGATCGGCGAAGTATGGCCGGCAATGGTGTCATGCGCCTCGGACAGATCGACCGCGACCTTCTCCGCCTGCATCATGGTATGGCGGCGCTGCGCCAGTTCGGTCTCTTCGCCCGGCTGCGGGGCGAGCTTCGACAGTTCCTCGACCGAGGCGCGGAGATAGTCTCCCTCGCTGCGCGCCGAAGCGATCCGCCGCCGGAGCGCGGCGACCTCGCTTTCGGCCGAACGCCAGCCGCGGAAAGCCTCAGCGACGGCGAGCGCCTCGGGATCGAGCCCGCCGAACGCATCGAGCAGGCGACGATGGATGGCCGGATCGACCAGAGCCCGATCGTCGTGCTGGCCATGGATCTCGACAAGCGACGCGCCGACATCGCGCAGCAGCGCCACGCTCACCGGCTGGTCGTTGACGAAGGCGCGCGTGCGGCCGTCGCCCGTCTGGACGCGGCGCAGGATGATGTCGCCGTCATGGTCGATGGAATTGTCGCCGAGCAGCGAGCGGGCGGGATGGCCGGCCGGCACATCGAAGACTGCCGTCACCTGTCCCTGGTTGGCGCCCTGGCGCACAAGCGCACCATCGCCGCGCCCGCCAAGGGCGAGCGACAGCGAATCGAGCAGGATCGACTTGCCTGCGCCGGTCTCTCCGGTCAGGACCGTGAGACCGCGCGCGAAGTCGATCTCCAGCCGATCGATGAGGACGATATCGCGGATTGCGAGCGCGGCGAGCATGGCGCGCCCTGTCCCCTTGTTAGCCCGTGATCGAGCGGAAGGTACGGCTGATCCAGGAGCCCTTGTTCTCCGACGGCGACACGCCGCCCGTCTGGAGAAGCGAATAGGCGTCCTTGTACCACTGTGAATCCGGGAAGTTGTGGCCGAGCACTGCCGCGGCGGTCTGCGCTTCCGGAACGATGCCCATGGCGTAATAGGCCGCGGTCAGGCGGTAAAGCGCTTCCTCGACATGGCGGGTGTTGGCGTAGTCGGTCACGACAACCTTGAAGCGGTTGATCGCGGCCGGATATTCCTTGCGCTCGAGATAGTAGCGGCCGACCTGCATCTCCTTGCCGGCCAACTGGTCGCGCGCCACGACGATCGCCTTCTGCGCGTCGTCGACATATTCGGAGTTCGGATACTTGTCGACGACCTCCTGCATGGCGGCGATCGCCTTCTTCGTCGCGTCCTGGTCGCGCGTCACTTCCGGGATCTGCTTGAAGTAGGACTGGCCGATCATGTACTGCGCGTAGCCGGCATCCGGGCTCGAAGGATAGAGCGAGATATAGCGCTTGGCTGAGTTGACCGTCTCGTCATAGTTGCCGAGCCGATAATTGGTGAAGGCGGTCATGATCAGCGCCTTGCGGGCCCATTCCGTATAGGGATGCTGCTGATCGACCTGCTCGAACTGCTTCGCCGCCGACTTCAGCTTGCCGTTCTGCATCAGGGTCAGACCCTGATTATACATCTGGCCGGCCGGGATATCCGGCTCGTCGACCGAATCATCGTCCTTGGTCAGGGAGCAACCCGCCACGGCCACGAGCGCGCAGAGCGCAACGGCGCGCAGGGTAACGGAGCCGAACCGGCCAAAGGCGGCAATGGTCGACGGGCGGATCGAGCTAACTTCGTTCATTCACACATCGAACCGGCACGAGCCGGCATCGCCTCTTTCGATGGGGCAAAGCGGTGCAGCCTCTCTAGCGGAAACAGCACGATGACGCCACCAGCCGTCGCAACCCATTGCCGCAATTTCGTGGCAGAGAAACGCCCGGCCCCGGAAATATCCGGACTGTGCGGAATATGCCGCTTTTTCGGCCTAGGACTTGTCGGGACCGAAGGCGGCTGCCGGCAGCCGGACGGCCATCTGGTCGTGCTGGAAGTCCCGCTTCGACACCGACGCGCCTTCGACGAAGGTCCAGGCGTCCGAATCGGCGAGCAGCGTCTCGACGATCTTGGCGTTCATCATGTGGCCGCCGCGATAGGACCGGTAGGCGCCGAGAATCGGCGCGCCGGCAAGCGCGAGATCGCCGACGGCGTCGAGCGTCTTGTGGCGGACGAACTCGTCCGCGAAGCGCAGGCCCTCGGGATTGATGACCTTGTCGTCGCCGAGCACGACGGTGTTATCGAGCGAGGAGCCGAGCGCGAGGCCGCGGGACCAGTAGAACTCGACATCCTTCAGGAAACCGAACGTCCGGGCGCGTGCGAGATCGCGCCGGAAGACATTGGCGTCGAGGTCGACGACGAAGGCCTGGCGGCCGATCAGCGGCGACTTGAAGTCGATGTCGATCTCGAAACGGCGGGTCTCTGCCGGCAGCAGTTCGGCGAAGCCGCCGGCATGCTCGATGCGGACCGGCTTCAGAACCTTGATGAAACGGCGCGACGCCGAAAGGGTGACAATCTCGGTCTGATCGACCAGGTCGACGAAGGCAGCCGCGCTGCCATCCATCATCGGAACTTCGGCGGCGTCGATCTCGACCACGACATTGTCGATGCCGAGGCCGTTGAAGGTCGCGAGCAGGTGCTCGATGGTCGATACGGAAACACCGTTCAGGGCGACGGTCGTGCAGGAGTCGGTCGCATGCAGGCGATCGATGCGGGCATGGATCGGCTCGCCGCTCGCAGTATCGATCCGGTGGAACACGATGCCCGTGTCGGCTTCGGCCGGGTTGAGGGCCATTGCCACGGGCTTGCCGCTATGCACGCCAATGCCAGAAACCTCGACGCGATCGCGGAGCGTGGTCTGGTGCATGCCCTGTCGTTTAGCCATCAATTCGCCCCGAGAGAGCTGGTCAAAATTCCCGACTGCTCTGTGGTCCGCCCCCGGCTGTCCCGACCCGACTGATCCCTTGAACCAGAAGAACGGCCAACCAGGAATCATCAGATTCGTCAGCATGTTGTGTATGCTAGATAGAGCGTGGACCGGTCGGTCAACAAATCACTCTTTCTAACCTTCTGTAACGTGGTTCACGGACCTCTAACGAAAGAGGCCCGGCGCTGTGACAGGGCCGGGCCTCGATCTTGCTTGGGTACGCCTCAGTTCGCCTGGCGACGGAGGAAGGCCGGGATTTCCAGCTGGTCGTCCTCGTTGCGCGGCATCACGCGGCCGTGCTGGTCAAGCTCGGCCTGGCGCGGGCGATAGTCCTGCTGCTGCTGCGGAGCGCGCGGCGGCTGGGCCTGCTGCGGCTGGCGCGGAGCGGCGGCGTAGCCGGCCTGCGGAGCCTGCGGCTGGCGGATCGGCTGCTGCGGGCTGCCCTGCTGGGGAGCGCGCTGCTGCGGGGCCGGCTGCTGGCGGTTCACCTGCGGGGCGGCTTCCTCCTCACGACGGCCAAGCCCTACATGCGCCAGACGGCGCAGCAGGCTCATCGGACCGCGGTCCTCTTCCTGCTGGGCCTGCGGCTCGGCGCGCTGCGCCTGCATCTCGCGCTGGGCGACGACCGGGAAGTCCTCGACACGCGGCATGCGCGACGCCGTCGGCGCCTCGGCGGCCGGCGGGATGAACGGCTGGGCGACCGGAATGTGATCGTCGCGCACCGGAGCCGGCACCATGTCGAACTCGTGGTCGAGCTCGGCCTCGGCGTAGGAGACGGCCGGCGGCGTCATCGGAGCAATCGTTACTCCAGGATCACGCACCGGAGTTTGAGCCGGCGCGTGCTGCTGCACGGGCGCCTGCTGGGGGACGGCGGGGCGGAAGGCCGGAGCCGGGGCCTGCGGAGCGCGCGACTCGGTCTGGACATTGGCCGGGCGCGGAGCGGGCGCGGTCGGAGCCGCTGCCTGGGCGGCGGCCTTCATGCGGGCAGCCATTTCCTGCGTGCGCAGGTCCGGCGTGACCTCGTCCTTGGCGTCCGACTCGATGCCGGTGGCGACGACCGAAACGCGGATGACGCCCTCGAGGCTTTCCTCGAACGTCGCGCCGAGGATGATGTTGGCGTCGGGATCGACTTCCTCGCGGATACGGGTCGCGGCTTCGTCGACTTCGAACAGCGTCAGGTCACGGCCGCCGGTGATCGAGATCAGCAGGCCGCGGGCGCCGTGCATCGAGGTCTCGTCGAGCAGCGGGTTGGCGATCGCCGCCTCGGCGGCCATGATCGCGCGGCGGTCGCCCGAGGCTTCGCCCGTACCCATCATGGCCTTGCCCATCTCGCGCATCACCGAACGGACGTCGGCGAAGTCGAGGTTGATCAGGCCTTCCTTGACCATCAGGTCGGTGATGCAGGCGACGCCCGAATAGAGCACCTGATCCGCCATCGCGAAGGCGTCGGCGAAGGTGGTCTTCTCGTTGGCGATCCGGAACAGGTTCTGGTTCGGGATCACGATGAGCGTGTCGACGCTCTCCTGCAGTTCCTTGATGCCGGCCTCGGCGACGCGCATGCGGCGGGCGCCTTCGAACTGGAAGGGCTTGGTCACCACACCGACGGTCAGGATACCGTGCGAACGCGCCGTGCGGGCGATGACCGGGGCCGCGCCGGTGCCGGTGCCACCGCCCATGCCGGCGGTGACGAACACCATGTGCGAGCCGGCGAGATGGTCGTTGATCTCGTCAATGACTTCCTCGGCAGCCGCGCGGCCGACATCCGGCATCGAGCCGGCGCCGAGCCCCTCGGTGACGGCGACGCCCATCTGGATCAGTCGCTCGGCGCGGGCCGACATCAGCGCCTGGCTGTCGGTGTTGGCGCAGACGAACTCGACGCCCTCAAGGCCCGAGCGAATCATGTTGTTGACGGCGTTGCCACCCGCACCGCCGACGCCAAAGACCGTGATCTTGGGCTTCAGCTCAGTAATGTCCGGCATTTTCAGGTTGATCGTCATAGTGACCTCGTCGTCTTGACCCCTAAGCCGGTGGCGTGCCCCGACCATATTTTCCATCAAATTGAAGCGCCCCGCCGCGGGCGCCCCATCTGTTGCTTCTTAGAAACTTTCACGAAACCAGTGGCCGAAACGGGAGAAGTAGCCCCCCGTCCCGGTCATGGCCAACCGATGCCCCCGCATCGCGGATACCTGCTCGATCTGCGCGACCTGCGGATAGATCAGGAGACCCACCGCGGCCGAGAAGGCCGGCCCGCGCGCCGCCTCCGGCAGACCCGTTACGCCGAGCGGACGACCGAGCCGGACATTGCGGGCAAGAATCCGCCGCGCCGCCTCGGTAATGCCTGTCAGCTGGCTGGCGCCGCCCGTAAGCACGATGCGCCGGCCTACCATGGTCTGGAATCCGGAGGCGTTGAGCCGGTCACGGACGAGTTCCAGGATTTCCTCGATGCGCGCGCGGATGATGCGCGTCAGCGCCGAGCGCGGAATCTGGTTGGGCAGGTCGCGGTCGTCGTCGCCGATCGGCGGGACCGAAAGGATGTCGCGATCGTCCGACACGCTCGGCAGCGCGCTGCCATGCATGGTCTTCAGACGCTCGGCGTCCTCGATCCGGGTCGACAGGCCGCGGGCGATGTCGGTGGTGACGTGCTGGCCGCCGATGGCGATCGCGTCGGTATGGACGAACTGGCCGTCCATGAAGACGGAGATCGTCGTCGTGCCGCCGCCGAGATCGACGCAGGCGACGCCCAGCTCCGTCTCGTCGTCGACGAGCGCCGAAAGACCCGAGGCATAGGGCGTGGCGACCATGGCCTCGACCGAGAGATGGCAGCGGCCGATGGCGAGTTCGAGATTGCGCAGCGGCGCGGTCTCGCCGGTGACGACATGCATGTCGACGCCGAGGCGCTCGCCCAGCATGCCGCGCGGATCGCGAATGCCGCCATTGCCGTCGATGGCATAGCCGATCGGCAGAGAGTGGATGACCGAACGGTCGTCCGTCACGGAATGCTCGCGTCCGGCTGCCAGAACCCGCTTGATGTCCGCCTCCACCACTTCATGGCCGGCCAGGGCGACGCTCGCGGAGAACGCCTCGCTCGCCAGGCGGCCACAGGAGACGTTCACGATAAGCGATTCGACCGTCACGCCCGCCATGCGTTCCGCGGCGTCGACGGCGAGGCGGATCGCCTGCTCGGCCTTGTCGAGGTCGACGACAACGCCCGACTTGATGCCGCGCGAACGCTGGTGGCCGATGCCGAGCACCTCGACCGCATGGGTGCGGCCGGGCAGCACGTCGCCCACCTCGCGCGGCTTCAGCCGGGCGATCAGGCAGCAGACTTTCGACGAACCGACGTCGAGGATCGAGACGACGGTGCTCTTCTTGGTGGGCAGGGGGCGCATGCGACTGTCGGAGGACACAAAAAGGGACATCAGGTGCTCGCTCCCTTACGCTTGGCGAGCTTCTCGCGTTCCTTGATCTCGGCCGTCCGGCGCGCCGCCGCTTCCGGCGTCAGGCGCACGAACATCCGGTCGGCGAGGCGCAGGTCGACGCTGACGATATCCTTCGACAGCAGCCCGTCCTTGGCGTCGAGCGCCGCGATCACCTGCAGCGCCGCTTCCGGCTTGTCCTGCGGCAGCATCAGCGTGACGCCATTGTCGAGGACAAGATTCCAGCGACGCTCCGAGATCAGTACGGCGGCCCGCAGTCGGTCGCGGATTGCGGAGGCGGCGCCAGCCAGCGCGATGGCCTCGCCGGCGCGCTTGTCGGCGCCCTGCCCCACCACGCGGATCAGATCCTGGTAATGCGTGTCCGACGCGTCGCCGATGACACGGCCCGACTCGTCGATGACCGAGACGGTCTGGTCGCGCTGCCACAGCACATAGGGCTTGCGCTCGTTGATGGTGATCTTGAGCGTCGCCGGATAGATCTTTCGCAGCGTCGCGTTCTCGACCCAGGGCAGCGTCTCGACGCGCTCGCGCGCGGCGGCCAGATCGAAGGTCGCGAGCGAGGCTTCCGGCGCCAGCTCGAGGCGGTTCAGCACCGCGATTTCCGAGGTCTCGGTCTGGCCGGTGATGCGGACGGAATCGATCGCGAGCCCCGAGGCCGAGCTGATCCAGGTCAGCGTCTCGTCGACGCGATCGGCCGAGACCACGCCGGCAATGCCGGTCGCGGCGAACAGAAGGAACGTGCCCTTCAGTCCGGCATGGCGCGGCACCCGCCAGTTGATCCGGGAGAGCGCGCGGATACGCCGATGCAGCCAGGGCGACAGCCTCCGGCCGGAGCCGAGCTCCGTTGCCGGCGCATCGCCCGCCGCTTCCTTGGTCGATCTCGGGCTCATCTGCCGCAAGACGCGTCCTCCACCATCCAACTGACCAGTGCCGGAAAATCAATTCCGGCGTGTCGCGCCATATCCGGGACCAGCGACGTCGCCGTCATGCCCGGCTGGGTGTTCACTTCGAGACAGACGAGTTGCCCCGTTCCGCCGGGGCGATCGTCATATCGGAAGTCCGCCCGGCTGATGCCGCGACACCCGAGAGCCCGATGCGCCCGTACCGCTAGATTCTGTATACTTTGGTAAATATTTGGTGAAAGCGGCGCCGGAATAACGTGGCGCGCGCCGTTGGCGGAATACTTGGAATCATAGTCGTACCAGCCGCCCTCGGCCGTCACGAGTTCAATGATATCAAAGGCTTCGTCACCCCAGACGCCACAGGTGAGCTCGCGGCCGCCGACATAACGCTCCACCATGACCGTGTCCCCGAAGGCCCAGTCATCCGCAAATAATTGCTGAGGCGGGTTAATGGCGTCCTCGCGGACGATCAGGACGCCGAAGCTCGACCCTTCCGCCACCGGCTTGACGACATAGGGCGGCTCCATCGCGTGGGCGCGGGCGGCCTCGAGACGATGCACCAGCAGCGAGTCGGCGACGGGAATGCCGGCCGCCTGCATCACATCCTTGGCGCGCGCCTTGTTCATGGCGAGCGCCGAGGCGAGCACGCCGGAATGCGTATAGGGAATGCCGAGGATCTCGAGGACGCCCTGGATCGAGCCATCCTCGCCATAGGGACCATGCAGGGCGTTGAAGGCGACGTCGGGCTTCAGCTTCGCCAGCACCTCGGCGATGTCGCGCTGGACATCGACGCGGGTGACGCGATAGCCGGCCTGCTCCAGCGCGTCGGCGCAGCCGTTCCCCGAATTGAGCGACACCGGCCGTTCACTGGACCACCCGCCCATCAGGACGGCGACATGCTTCGCCAAAACGCATTCCTTCCAACCGAATCGTATCGGTCGGAATATCTACGAAAAATGGTAAAGAAGCGTTAACCAAGCGAAGGCGTTCACTTTAAAAATGGCGGCCCACCGCGGGGCCGCCATGCCGGCTGAGTCAATCGGTCGCGTCAGAACTTGATCTCGCCGTTGAGCTTCACCGCGTTCGAGGTGACGCCGTCGCCGAACGAGCCGGCATAGGTCAACCCGAGATTGACATTGGCATTCACCGCAACGTCCAGGCCGGCTTCGAGCAGCAGGCTGTCGCGGGCGATCGGCGCGCCGTCGACCGTGAAGCCGGTGCCCGTGCCGGTGAAGGCGAGCGCCGCCTCCGGCACGTCGTCAGCGGCATGACGCCAGCCGACCATGCCGCGCGGCGCGACCTTGACGCCCCCGACCACGACCTCGGTCGAGGCCCGGACGCCGAGCGTCGTGTAGAACGTGTCGAACGAGGCGCCGTCGGAGCGGAGCCCCGTCACCGGCGCGTTGCTCTCGGTGAAGCCGTCGGCATCGACATTTACCCAGCCGAGGCCTGCGAAGGGCTCGATCGTCGCGGCGCCGAACTGCGTCTGGTAGCCGAGCTCGGCGAACAGATTGGCCGTGGTCGCGTCATAGGATGCTTCCGGCCGCTCGACGACATCGCCGATCGTGGTGGTGCGCTTGGTATCGATCGAGCTCCAGGCGATCGAGGCGCCGCCGCGCAGCCGCAGCTTGTCGAAGCCGGCGCCGCCATAGAGGGCGAGCAGGCCGGTGTCGATATCGGCCGACGAGGCGAGATCGTCGGCGTCGGTCGAGCCGCGGCTGTAGCCGCCGGCGACGCCGAGCGTATAGCCCTCGCCGGTCAGGTCGACGCCGACCAGCACGCCGCCCAGATTGGTGTCGACGCCGGCGGCATTGCCGTCGCCATTCGTCGACGTCCAGGAACCGAAGGCCTGCGTCCAGGCGGAATAGCCCATGTCGGCCGGCGCCAGCGCGCTGAAGGCCGAGGTGCCCTTCGCCTTCGGCTCCTCGCCATAGGCGAGCGGGGCGGCGTCCGCCGCCGGCGCCTTGGCGCCGCCGATCCGCGACAGTCGCGACAGGATCGCGAGTTCGGCCTGCATCGACTGCTGGGCCAGCGCGCCGGTGACGTCGGCATGGATCTCGCCGTCGAGCGAGGCGAAGGAGTTCGCCAGCGCGACCGGATCCTCGGCGCCGAACACCCAGCGATAGAGCTCGCCGGTGCCGTTGGCGGCGTCGATCGCGTTGGCGACGGCCCGCTGGTTGTCGGTGTTGGCGACATCCGCGAAGGCGACGTCGTTGCGGTCGAGCGTCACCGAAACCGTGTTGGCGTCGCCGCCCAGCGTCGGATCGATGAACAGGAAGTCGGATGAGGTCGTGACGCTGCTGTAGCGCGTTCCCTCGATACCGCCGGTCGCGTTGATCAGCGTATAGGTGCTGCCGAGCGTGTAGGGGCCGCTCTCGGTCGTCAGCGCGATCGTGCCGCCGTCCAGCGTGGCAACGCCATCGACGTCGAGCTGGCCATGGTCGCCATTGCCGGCGATGGAGGCGTTGAGCGTCTGGAAATTGTCGAGCGAGCCAACCGTCGAGGTGCCGTAGTCGGCCAGCGTCAGCGTATTCGAACCGGCCTGTCCGTCGAGCAATCCGTCGATCGACTGGCCGGCATAGAGCGTGACGATATCGTCACCGCCGCCCATCAGCACGTCGCCGACTATCTCGCCCTTGTTGATCAGCGTGTCGTTCCAGTCGCCCGTCAGCGTGATCGCCTGGCCGATGTCGCTGATGATCTCGCCTTCGTTCATGATGGCGGTGGCGCCGAAGGCGGCGCCGCCCTCGCTGTCGTCGATCAGGATGCCGCGCTGGACGCTGTAGATGACGCCGCCGGCATAGTTGTTGATCGTGCCGCCGCCGGCAGAGATGCCGTCCGAGATGTTCGGGTCGGTCAGCACGCCGTCCTTGTAGCCGCGCGCGCCGAGCGCCTGGATCGTGCCGTAATTCTCGATCGCGACGAGACCGTCGACGTCGACGCCGTCGCCGTCCGTGTCGGTCGAGCTCGTGACCTGCGCCTCACCGGAGATCAGGCCGTAGTTGATCACCGAAACCGGCGCCGCCGTTCCGGACGTGTCGAAATTGATGCCGGAGCCGTTGCGGCCGCGGATGGTCGCGCCGGCCTCGTTGACGACCGTCGCGCCGAGGTCGCCGGTGATGCCGTGCTTCGAGCCCTCGATCAGGCCGCCGGTGAAGTTGTTGACGGCGCCGCCGCCCTTGTCCTGGAAGTCGATGCCGTCGCCGCTGAAGCTGTTGGCATTCGCCGACGACTGGATCTTGCCGTAGTTGTTGATCGTGGCGTTCTCGCCCGGCCGCATCACGTCGGCGCCGGTGGCGGCGCTGATCACGCCGGTGGCGTAGTTGTTGATGGTAATCGTGCCGCCGGTCGCGGCATTGAAATTGATGGCGCGGCTCGCCGTCGAGGTGATCGTGCCGTAGTTCTCGACCAGTACCGTGCCGCCATAGAGCGGGTTGCTGATCTGGAAGGCGTCGTCGCCATTGCTCTCGATCAGGCCGGTGGAACGGTTCGTGACGGTCAGCGAATGGCCGTTGTTGACCGTGCTGTCATTGAGGCGAATGGCGCGGCCGGTGGTCGACTTGATCGTTCCGGCATTGTCGATCGAAAGCGTCGTCGAGGCGCCGTTGATGGTGACGGCGGTGCCGCTCGTCTGGAAGCTGCCACCCGTCTGGACCGTCAGCGTATCCGCGCCGGCCATGTTCAGCGACGTCGTGCGCGGCGTGCCGGCGACGACCGTGGTGTCCGTGCCATAGGCGGCGTTGGACATCGTGGCGAGCGCGCCAGTCGCGGCAAGCGCCACCCAGCTTACGGAAGAGAAATTCCTGATCACGTCAAAGCCCCCGGTATGACAACCGGGGTGCTTTACGGATTCAACATGACAATCGGACAACAGTCCCCGGCAGTGGGAACCGGGGCCGGTCAGGCGAGCGCGGCGAGCGCCTCCAACTCGCCCGGCAGGGCATAGGCCCAGCTGGTGATCGACCCGGCGCCGAGGCAGACGACATAGTCGCCCGGCTTGGCGATCGCGGCGATCTCGGCGGCGAGCGCCTGCGGGCCTTCGAGCGCGCGGGCGTCGCGATGGCCGCGAACCCGCAGGCCGTCGACGAGATGGTCGCTGTCGATGCCCTCGATCGGCGTTTCGCCGGCGGCATAGACGGGCGCCACCAGAACGGTGTCGGCATCGTTGAAGCAGGTGCAGAAGCCGTCGAACAGGTCGCGCAGACGGGTATAGCGATGCGGCTGGACGACGGCGATCACCCGGCCCTTGGTCGAGGCGCGCGCCGCCTTCAGCACGGCGGCGATCTCGACCGGATGGTGGCCGTAATCGTCGAACACCTCGACGCCGTTCCAGGAGCCGGTATGGGTGAAGCGGCGCTTGACGCCGCCGAACGCCGCCAGCCCCTTGCGGATCGCGTCGTTGGAAATGCCCAGGTGATGCGCCACGGCGATGGCGCCGGTCGCGTTCTGCACATTGTGCTCGCCCGGCATCGGCAGCACGAGGTCCACCAGCTCCGCGGTCTCGCCGGTCACGCGGTCGCGGATGCTGGCGGTGAAGATCGACTTGCCGCCCTCGTTGCGCAGATTGCCATAGCGGATGTCGGCCTGCGGGTTGGCGCCATAGGTGATGATGCGCCGATCCTCGATCCTGCCGATCAGCGACTGCACTTCCGGATGGTCGAGGCACATCACGGCGAAGCCGTAGAACGGGATGTTCTCGATGAACTGCTTGTAGGCGTCGCGCGCCTTGTCGAAGGTGCCGTAGTGGTCGAGATGCTCGGGATCGATATTGGTCACGAGCGCGACGTCGGCCGGCAGCTTGACGAAGGTGCCGTCGCTCTCGTCCGCCTCGACGACGACCCAGTCGCTGGCGCCCATGCGGGCATTGGTGCCATAGGCGTTGATGATGCCGCCATTGATGACGGTCGGGTCGAAGCCGCCGGCGTCGAGCAGCGCCGCCACCATGGAGGTGGTGGTGGTCTTGCCATGCGTGCCGGCGATGGCGATGGCGCTCTTCAGGCGCATCAGCTCGGCCAGCATCTCGGCGCGGCGCACGACGGGCAGCAGCCGCTCGCGGGCGGCCTTTAGCTCGGGATTGCTGGCCTTGATGGCCGAGGAGACGACGACGACCCGCGCATCGCCGAGATTGGCGGCGTCATGGCCGACCGCGACGGCAACGCCCTTCGCCTTCAGGCGCTGGACATTGGCGTTCTCGGCCGTGTCCGATCCCTGCACCCGGTATCCGAGATTGACCAGCACCTCGGCGATGCCGCTCATGCCGATGCCGCCGATGCCGACGAAATGGACCGACCCGATGTCGCGGGGCATTTTCATGACTTAAACTCCGGTGGATCCGTCGGGGCGCTTTCCGCCGGCAACGCGCTCGACCAGGTCGGCCAGGCGTTCAACGGCGTCGGGGCGTCCGACGGATCTTGCTGCGGCCGCCGCCTGGGCCAGACGGCCCGGCTCGGCCAGGAAAGCGGTCAATTCGCGCGCCAGGCGGTCGGCTGTCAACTCGGCCTGCGGGACGACCCAGCCGCCGCCCGCCCTGGCGAGGACGAGCGCGTTGGCGCTCTGGTCCTGATCGATGGCGCCGGGAAGCGGCACCATGATGGCAGGCCGGCCGATGACGGCGAGTTCGCACACCGTGGAAGCGCCCGAGCGGGAGACGACGAGATGGCTCGCGGCGATCCGCGCTGGCATGTCCTTGAAGAACGACGCCAGTTCCGCCGTGACGCCGAGCCTGTCATAGGCGGCGCGGACACGGTCCATGTCCTCCGGCCGGCACTGCTGGACGATCGAAAGCCGGGCGCGCGAAGCGGCGTCGAGCTTGGCGAGCGCCTCGGGCAAGAGGTCGGAGAAGAAGCGCGCGCCCTGGCTGCCGCCGAAGACGACGAGCTTCAGCGGGCCGCCTTCCGGCTGGGCCGGATAGGGAAGCTTGCTGGCGTCGATCACCATCTGCCGGACGGGATTGCCGGTCTGCACGACCTTGCCGCTGCCGGCATCGGCATGGCCGACCTCCGGAAAGCTGGTCGCGACCGCGCTGACCCGCGACGCCAGCAGCCGGTTGGCGCGGCCGAGCACGGCATTGGCGTCATGCGCGACGGACGGGATGCGCAGATGCACCGCCGCCAGAAGGGGCGGCACGGTCGGATAGCCGCCGAATCCGACGACGGCGGCGGGCCGCAGCCGCTTCAGCATCGCCTTCGACTGGCGATAGCCCTGCCAGAGGCTCCAGGCCGCCGCCAGCAGCACCTTGGGCGACTTCACCGAAGGGGTCGCGGAGCGGATGATGTGCGTCTCGTCGGCCGGAAAGTTCTGGCCGTAGGTCTCGGCGCGATGATCCGTCGCCAGATGCACGGACCAGCCGCGATCCTTCAGCGCGTAGGCGAGCGCCTCGGCGGGGAACAGATGGCCGCCCGTTCCGCCGGCGCAAAGCAGGATCGTCCTGTTCATCGCGTCAGGCTGCCTTCGGCCGGGTGGTGGCGAAGCGGCTGAAGCCGGCGGTCAGGCGCGCGGGCTCGAAGCGGCGGCGCGTCAGCGCCAGCACGAGGCCCATCTGGAAGGCGAGCGCCAGCATGGACGAACCGCCATAGGAGATGAACGGCAGCGTCATGCCCTTGGCCGGCATCAGGTTCAGGTTCACCGCCATGTTGATGACCGACTGCACGCCGAACAGCACCAGCAGGCCGGCGGAGGCGAGGCGCACGAAGGCATCCTCGTTCTTGAGGCTGTGGCTCAGGCCGCGCACGACGACGAAACCGAACATCAGCACCAGCCCCATGCAGAGGATGATGCCGAATTCCTCGGCCGCGACGGCGAAGATGAAGTCGGTATGGCTATCCGGCAGGATACGCTTGACGACGCCCTCGCCCGGTCCGCGGCCGAGCCAGCCGCCGTGGATCACCGAGTTCAGCGCGGTATCGACCTGGAAGGTGTCGCCGGCGCCGGGATCGAGGAAGCGGTTGATGCGACCGGCGAAGTGCGGAAACACCGTATAGGCGGCGACGATGCCGAGAGCGGCCAGACCGGCGAGGCCGGCGATCCAGAACCAGGAGAGGCCCGCCATGAAGAACACGGCCGACCAGGCGATGACGACCAGCATGGTCTGGCCGAGGTCCGGCTGCGCCACCAACAGCGCGGCGACGATCGCCAGCAGCAGCATGGCGAAGATGTTGCCCGGGATATCGTTGCGGCGCGAATTCTCGGTGAAGAGCCAGGCCGACAGCACCAGGAAGGCCGGCTTGACGAATTCGGACGGCTGCAGCGAGAAGCCGAGGATGTTGATCCAGCGCCGGGCGCCCTTCACTTCCTGGCCGATGAACAGCGTCGCGAACATCAGCACGACCGAGATCGCGAAGACGATCAGCGCCGTGCGGCGGACGTTGCGCGGCGACAGGAAGGAAGTGCCGATCATGATGGCGATCGTCGGCACCATGAACATCACGTGGCGCTTCACGAAGTGGAAGCTGTCGAGACCGATGCGCTCGGCCACGGGCGGGCTGCCGGCGAGCGACAGCACGACGCCGCCGATCATCAGGGCGAGCAACCCGAACAGGAGATACTTGTCGACCGTCCACCACCATTCGGCGAAGACGCTGCGATCGGCCCGGCTGACCATCACTTGACCTCCACGAACGGTTTGGCGCCGTCGAGCGCCAGGACGAGAGAGCGGAAGTGATCGCCGCGCTGCTCGAAATTGGAATATTGATCGTAGGACGCACAGGCTGGCGACAGCAGCACCACAGGCTCCGCCGCGCCGTCCGTCGCCGCGTCGCGGGCCGCATCGGCGACCGCGACATCCATCGTACCTGACATCACCGTCTCGACCTTGCCCGCCAGCGTCGCCGCGAATTCCTCCGCCGCGTCACCGATCAGATAGGCCTTGGCGATCCGGGGAAAATACGAGGCGAGGCTGGTGATGCCGCCGGTCTTCGGCTTGCCGCCGGCAATCCAGTAGATACGGTCATAGCTCGCCAGTGCCTTCTCGGCGGCGTCTGCATTGGTCGCCTTGCTGTCGTTGACGAACAGCGCCCGGCCGATCCGCGCGACACGCTCCATACGATGGGCGAGGCCCGGAAAGCTCTTCAACCCCTCGACGATCTCGGCCTCGGAGATGCTCAGCGCGCGCGCCGCCGCGATCGCTGCGGCAGCGTTCTGCGCATTGTGTGCGCCGCGCAGCGATCCGATGCCGTCGAGATTCGCGACCTCGCGAATGACGGCGTCGTCGGCCTCGACGATGCGTCCCTTGTCGACGAAATAGCCATTGGCGACCGGCCGGCGCACGGAGATCCGCTCGACCGCCACGCCGCGCTTGTCGAGATCCGACGCGATGGTCGAGCACCAGTCGTCGTCGACGCCGACAACCGCCGTCCCGGCGCCGCGCACCAGCCGCGCCTTGATGGCGGCATAGCGCTCCATCGTGTCGTGCCGGTCGAGATGGTCCTCGGTCAGGTTCAGCAGGATGCCGACGGTCGGGTCGATGGTCGGGGCCAGGTCGATCTGGAACGACGAGCACTCAACGATGTGGATACGGTCCTTGGCGGGCGGATCCAGCGAGAGGATCGCCGTGCCGATATTGCCGCCGAGCTGCACGTCCCAGCCGTCGACGCGGAAGAGATGGGCGATCAGGGCCGTCGTCGTAGACTTACCGTTGGTGCCGGTGATGGCAATGAAGGGCGCCGACGGGGCAATCGCCCGCCGCTCGCGGCAGAAGAGCTCGATGTCGCCGATGATCTCGACGCCGGCCGCCTTGGCGAGTTCGACGGTCCAGTGCGGCTTCGGGTGAGTCAGCGGCACGCCCGGCGACAGCACCAGCGCGTCGACGCGGGAGAAATCCAGCCCGCGCAGGTCGACGGTCGGGATGCCGAGCGCGGCCGCTTTGGCGACGGCCTCCGCCTTGTCGTCCCAGGCCGAGACCTCCGCGCCGCCGGCGACGAGCGCCTGCGCGGTGACGAGGCCGCTGCCGCCCAGTCCGAAGACCGCGACCGACTTGCCGGCGAAGGAGGTGATCGGCGTCATGCTGTGGCTACCGGATCTTCAGGCTGGAGAGGCCGATCAGGGCCAGCACGACCGCGATGATCCAGAAGCGGATCACGACCTGCGGCTCGGTCCAGCCAAGCTGTTCGAAATGGTGGTGAATCGGCGCCATCTTGAAGACGCGCTTGCCGGTCAGCTTGAACGACAGCACCTGGATGATGACCGAGGCCGCCTCGAGCACGAACAGGCCGCCGACGATGGCGAGCACGATCTCGTGCTTGGTTGCGACGGCGATGGCGCCGAGCATGCCGCCGAGCGCGAGCGAGCCGGTATCGCCCATGAAGATCGCCGCCGGCGGCGCGTTGAACCAGAGGAAGCCGAGGCCGGCGCCGAGCATCGCGCCGCAGAGCACGGCGAGCTCGCCCGTGCCGGGCACGAAATGAATCTGCAGGTATTCGGCGAAGATGGCGTTGCCGGAGAGATAGGCCATGACGCCGAACGAGGCAGTGGCGACCATGACCGGCACGATGGCGAGGCCGTCGAGGCCGTCGGTCAGGTTCACGGCATTGCCGGCCCCGACGATGACGAAGGCGCCGAACGGAATGAAGAACCAGCCGAGATCGATGACGAAGCCCTTCACGAAGGGAAAGGTCAGCGCGTCGGAGAGCGGCCCGGCCGAGAGGCGCGAGATGGCGATGCAGGCGACAGCGGCGATGGCGAACTCGACGGCGAGGCGCGAACGGCCGGAAAAGCCCTTGTGGCTCTGCTTCGTGACCTTGAGATAATCGTCATAGAAGCCGATCAGGCCGAAGCCGACCGTCACGCCGAGGACCGTCCAGACATAGAAGCTGGAGAGATTGGCCCAGAGCAGCGTCGAGACGATCAATCCGGACAGGATCATCAGGCCGCCCATGGTGGGCGTGCCCTTCTTGGTGACGAGATGGCTCTGCGGCCCGTCCTCGCGGATCGGCTGGCCCTTGCCCTGCTTGAGCTTGAGCCCGCGGATGATGGCGGGGCCGAACAGGAAGACGAAGATCAGCGCCGTCATCGTCGCGCCGCCAACACGGAAGGTGATGTAGCGGAAGACGTTGAGGCCCGAGAATTGCGCGGAGAGATCCCCCAGCAGGTACAGCATCAGACGGGTCCTTCAGTGGCGGGATCGCTCTCGACGGGGGCCGGGGTAAATCGGGTCTTCAATGTCTCGACGATGGGAGCCATGCGGCTGCCATTCGAGCCCTTGACCATCACGACATCGCCGGCGCCGAGCTCGTCGAGGAGAATCGCCTCTAGCTCATTTGCCGTTTCGGCATAATGGCCGCGCATGGCGTCGGGCAAGGCCTCCCAGAGGGCTCGCATCGACGGGCCCGCCAGATAGGCGCGGTCGATACCGGCCGCGACGAGCGGCTCGGCCAGTTCTGCGTGCAGCTTCAGCGTGTCGTCGCCGAGTTCCAGCATGTCGCCGAGCACGGCGATGCGACGGCCGGCTCCGGCCGTCCGCGCCTGCGCCAGGACGGTGATCGCCGCGCGCATGGAGGTCGGGCTGGCGTTGTAGCTCTCATCGATCAGCGTCGCATCGCCCTGGCCGATCGCGAGGCGGTGGCGGGCGCCGCGCCCCTTCGGCGCGGAAAGCCCGCCAAGCGCGGCCGCCGCCTCGGCGACATCGCCGCCAAGCTTCGATACCGCCAACAGCACCGCGAGCGAATTCTGGACGAGATGGCGACCCGGCGCGCCGATGGTGAATTCGACCAGCTGGTCGAGGATGCGGGCGCTGACGCGCGAGTGGTCCGCCTGCATGTCGAGGGCTTCGAGCCGCGCGTCGGCGTCGCGGCCCGTGCCGAACGACAGGACATTGTCGATGCCGGCGTCCATGGCGAGCAGCGCCAGCCGCTCGAACTGCGGGCTGTCGCCATTCAGGATGGCGGCCCCGCCCGGCTCGACACCGGAGAATATCTCCGCCTTGGCGCGGGCGATGCCGTCGACGCCGTCGGGGAAGAATTCGAGGTGCACGGCCTCGATGTTGGTGATGATGGCGACATGCGGCCGAACCTGCGCCACCAGCGGGGTGATCTCGCCGGCATGGTTCATGCCGATCTCGAACACGGCGAAGCGGGCATCGGCCGGCATCCGCGACAGGGTCAGCGGAACGCCCCAGTGATTGTTGAACGACGCCGGCGAGAAGTGGGTCGGCCCCTGCGCGGCAAGCACATGGCCAAGCATCTCCTTGGTCGAGGTCTTGCCGACGCTACCGGTCACCGCGGCGATGCGGGCGGTCGAGCGGGCGCGCGACGCGCGGGCAAGATCCTGCAGCCCTTCCAGCACGTCTTGCACGACGACCAGCGGAATCGTCATCCGGCCGAGGCCGGCGAGTTGGTCTGCCGCCACCACCGCGACGGTCGCGCCGTGGCCGGCCGCGGCGCCGACGAAGCGGTGGCCATCGAAGCGATCGCCGCGAATGGCGAAGAAGGCGTCGCCGGCCTGCACGGTGCGGCTGTCGATCGAAATGCCGGAAACAGCCGGGCCAACGGCGGTCGGACGCCCCTTCATGCCGGCGACGAAATCATCGAACGTCCAGAGCTTGTCGGTCATGTGCGCGCCTCCGCGGCGAGCGCCGCGGCGACCACCTCATGGTCCGAGAAAGGCAGCACGACGCCGTTGACGATCTGCCCGGTCTCGTGGCCCTTGCCGGCGACGCAGAGCACGTCGCCCTCGCCCAGCATGGAGACGGCCTCCAGGATGGCGGTGCGGCGATCGGGGATGACGATCGAATCGGGCGCGCCGGCCAGGATCTCGGCGCGGATGCGGGCCGGATCCTCCGAGCGGGGATTGTCGTCGGTGATGATCACCACGTCGGCATTGCGCCGGGCCGCCTCGGCCATCAGCGGGCGCTTGCCGGCGTCGCGGTCGCCACCGGCGCCGAAAACGACGAAGAGCCGCTTGCGGGTCATCGGCCGCAGCGCGCCGAGCGCATGGTCGAGGGCGTCGGGCTTGTGGGCGTAGTCGATGAAGACGAGCGCGCCCTTGTCGGTGACGCCGACCCGCTCCAGCCGTCCCGGCGCGCCGACGAGCGAGCCGAGCGCCTCGATGGCGATGCGCGGCTCGATGCCCGCGCCGATGGCGAGGCCGGCGGCGACGAGGGCGTTCGAAACCTGGAAACCGCCGGCGAGCGGCAGGCGGACATGCATCGGCGTGCCGAAGACGTCGAGCTCGAGCGACTGGCTATAGAGATCGGGCTCGTCCTTGACGAGGCGAATCGACCGCCCTGCCCGGCCTACATCGATCAGGCGCTGCCCGCGGCGGCGCGCCACGTCCATGACCGCCTTCGCATAGGGACCGTCCGCGTCGACGACGGCGGTGCGGCCTTCCGGCAGGAGATTGCCGAACAGCTTGAGCTTGGCCTCGAGATAGTGCTCGACCGTCGGATGATAATCCATGTGATCGCGGCCGAGATTGGTGAAGGCCGCCGCCGTCAGGCGAACGCCGTCGAGCCGATGCTGATCGAGGCCGTGGCTCGACGCCTCGAGCGCCGCGTGGGTGACGCCCTGGCGAGCCAGCCGGTCGAGGATCCGGTGAAGCTGGATCGGATCGGGCGTGGTCAGGCTGCCATAGTCGGAACCGTCGGGCGAGACGACGCCGATGGTGCCGATCGAGGCGGACTTCCTGCCGGCGATCTCGAAGATCTGGCGGACAAAGGCGGCGACCGAGGTCTTGCCGCTGGTGCCGGTGACGGCGACCAGGTTTTCCGGCTGCAGGGGATAGAAGCGGGCGGCGAGATGCGCCAGCGCGATGCGCGGATCGGCGGCGCGCAGCACCGGCACGCCGAGATCGTCGGGAAGGACCGAGTCGGGACCGCAGACAATGGCCGCAGCGCCCCGCTTCACCGCATCCGGCGCGAAGCGGGCGCCATCCGCCGCCACGCCCTTCAGCGCCGCGAACAGAATGCCCGGCTCGACAGCGCGGCTGTCCGCCGTAAGGCCGGAAATCTCGATCTCCGCCTGATCGGCGGAAAGCGAGAAGTCGTTCGAAGCTAGATCACCGAGCCGCATTCTGGGGTCGAACCCTCCCGATCGTTCCTGTTTCGCGCCAGGTATGGGGCGCGCAGGCCCTTCCAAAGGCCCGCTCTTCGAACCTCAATACGACACAAGCATGGCGTCGGGGTGGCTTTCGTTCTCGCTGCGCGGCTGGACGCCCAGAATTGCGGCGGCACGACGGATGACGTTGGAGCTGACATTCGCGGCGTTCCAGGCCGCGAGCGCCGGCAGGCCGGGCTTCTCCGGCTTCGGATCGTCGATCGAGATCAGCATGACATATTCCGGATCGTCCATCGGGAAGGCCGACAGGAACGAGTTCAGGTAATGGCCCTCGACATAGCGCCCGTTGGCGATCTTCTCGGCCGTGCCGGTCTTGCCGCCGACGACATAGCCGGGGACGTCGGCATTGCGGCCGGAGCCCTTGACGGCGTTGAAGCGGAACAACCAGCGCATCTCGTCGCTCGTCTTCTTCGACACCATTTGCGTGGAGTCGGCCATCGCCTCTTCCTGCGTGCGCGGGAAGAAGGTCGGCGTCAGAAGGTGGCCGCCATTGACCAGCGCCGCATCGGCGACGGCCGCCTGCATTGGCGTGATGGCGATGCCGTGGCCGAAGGAGACGGTCAGCTGCGTCGCCTGGCTCCAGCGCTTCGGCACCTGCGGCGTCGCGACTTCGGGAAGGTCGGTCTTCAGCCGGGTCGAGAGGCCGAACTTCTTCAGATAGGCCTGCTGCTCCTCCTGGCCGACGGCGAGCGCCATCTTGGCCGTACCGATGTTGGACGAATACTGGAAGATCTCCGGCACCGTCAGGAAGCGCGCCTTGGCGTGGAAGTCGCGGATGACGTTGCGGCCGACATGGATCGGGAAGCGCGCGTCGATGCTGTCCGTCATCTTCACGCGTCCGGAATCAAGCGCCATCGCGAAGGTGAAGCTCTTGAACACCGAGCCGAGCTCGAAGGTGCCGGCGGTCAGGCGGTTCAGCCGGTCCGGCTTGTTGGCGTCGGTCGGCGTGTTCGGGTCGAAATCGGGCAGTGACGCCATCGCCATGACCTCGCCGGTCTTGGCGTTGAGGATGACGCCCATGGCGGCGACCGACTGGTAGCGCTGCATCGCGCCGACGAGCTCGTCGCGCAGGATGTGCTGGACGCGCATGTCGATCGACAGCTTCACCGGCTGCATGTCGGCGCCCTTCATGGCGAAGCCCGCGCCATGCAGATCGCCAAGGCCGCGCTCGTCGATCGCCTTCTCGATGCCGGCAATGCCCTGATTGTCGATGTTGACGAGGCCAACGATATGGGCCGCGGCCGGGCCGCCCGGATAGAAGCGGCGGTTCTCGGTCAGGAAGCCGACGCCGGGAATGCCGAGATTGTGGATCTCGGACTGCTGCTTCGGCGTGATCTCGCGCTTGACCCAGACAAAGCCGGCCTGCGTCGACAGCTTCTTGCGCAGCTGCGCCGCGTCGAGGTCCGGCAGGACGCTGGTGATCAGTTCGGTCGCCTCGTCGGGGTCGACGATCTTGTTCGGCTCGGCGAAGAGCGAGGCGGTCTTGATGTCGGTGGCGAGGATCTCGCCATTGCGGTCGACGATGTTGGGACGCGCGGTCGCGACCGCCTGGGCCGCGCTGCCGCGGGCGGCGGAGCCGGCCTGGTCGCTCATGCCGAGCATGACGAGACGGCCGCCGATGACGCCATAGACGAGCATGAAGGCGACCATGGTCAGCGCGATGCGGCTGCGGGTCTGGTCGTGGCGCGCCTTGCTCGCTCCCTTCAGCGCGACATGACGCCCGCCATTGGCGGGGCTGAACATGCCGGGACGGTCGGTCAGCGTCATCGTCATGGGTTCGCTCCCGTTTGAGCCACGATGTCACGGGGACGGGGCTTGGCGACGCTTGCCTGCGCCGTGGTGGGCTTGGCGACGATCGGCTTCGCGGCGCCCGACTTGGCGACGCCGCTGGTGATCATGCGGTCGAGCGAGGCGCCCGGAACCTCGATCGGCTTGTCGGGCACGTCCTCGATGCTGGCGAGCTGGCGCACGTCGAGCGGCGCGAGGTGCAGATAGGAGCCATAGCGCTGGACGAGGTCCTGCAGACGGGACGGCTGATCGAGCACGCTCCACTCCGCCTGCAGGATGTTCATCATGTCCTTCTCGCGCACGATCTCGCGGCGAAGCTCCATGACGTGATCGGCGGCGCGGCCGGCGCGATCCTTCATGGCATAGGTGACGACGGCGCCGGCCACCATCAAAGCAACCCAGATGACGTTGAGTGCCCGGAGCATTACGACCTCGCCACTTTGAATTCAGGTAGTGCCGGAACGCCGGCCGCCTCGGCGTCGAACGGCCGCGCTGGCGCCTCGGTGCGGATGCCTGCGCGCAGCTTGGCCGAGCGAGCCCGCGGATTGCGCGCCGTCTCGGTGTCGCCCGCGACGACCGCGCCCTTGATCGCCAGCGTGAAGGTCGGCGCCGCGAGAACGCGCTCGGGCATGTGCCGCGAGCCGCCCGCCCGGACCTCGCTGCGTTCGGCCAGGAAGCGCTTGACGATGCGGTCTTCCAGCGAATGGAACGACACGATGACCAGGCGGCCGCCCGGCTTCAGCACGCGCTCGGCGGCGGCCAGCGCCCGGCCGAGCTCGTCGAGCTCCTGGTTGACGTAGATGCGCAGCGCCTGGAACGTGCGGGTCGCCGGATGGATCGGATCCGTCGGCTTCTTGCCGACGACGCGCTCGACCAGGCCGGCAAGCTCGCTGGTGCGCAGATAGGGCTTGGCGACGCGATCCTGCGTGATGGCGCGCGCGACGGCGGCGGCCCGGCGCTCCTCGCCGAGCACCGAGATGATGCGGGCGAGGTCGCGCGCTTCCATCGTGTTGACGACGTCGGCGGCGCTCGGCCCTTCCTGGCTCATGCGCATGTCGAGGGGGCCGTCGAAGCGGAAGGAAAAGCCACGCTCGGCTTCGTCCAATTGCATCGAGGAAACGCCGATATCGAGCACGACGCCGTCGACCTTCTCGTGCCCCTGCCCTGCCGCGATCGCGTCGAGATCGCCGAAGCGGCCATGCACGAGGTGCAGCCGGCCCTGATATTCGGCGACGAGCGCCTGGCCGTCGGCGATCGCGTTCGGATCGCGGTCGATGCCGATCACCGAAGCGCCGGCGTCGAGGATGGCGCGGCTGTAGCCGCCGAGGCCGAAGGTGCCGTCGATGACGACGCCGCCGGCCACGGGCGCGAGATGCTCGATCACCTCGGCGAGCAACACGGGAACGTGGCGGTCGGATCCGCCGGCGATGCCGCCCTTCGAGCCGTCACCGGTCGTCATGATTCCGCGCCTCCGGAGGAACGCGGACCCGCGCCAAGCCGGCGGCGCAATTCGCGCACGCGGTTCTTGGCCTCGTCCCGATAGGCGACGAAACGCTCCGGTTCCCAGATCTGAAACTTGTAGCCCTGACCGACGAAGGTCACGGTGTCGCCGATACCGGCATGGGCCTTGATCACCTCGGACAGCGCCACGCGCCCCTCCGGGTCGATCCTCAGCACCTCGCTCTCGCCGATCAGCGTCGTCGAGAGGAATTCGTGGTCCTCGGAGAAGGGCTCGAACAGCGTCAGGCTGGCGCGGATCTGGCTGACGAGGCGATTGCCGCCCGCATCCACCGCGTTCTGGTCCAGCGTCGGACAGCAATAGAGCCCCTCGAAGCCGTCGCGCGCCAGCACGGAGCGGAACGATGCCGGGATCGACACCCGCCCCTTCGAGTCCAGCCTGTTGGTGAAGGTCGAAACGAATTCCTCCATCACCTTTCGCGCCGGCGCTCCCCTTGAAAATGCCCATTGAAAGCCCGCCCGCGCAGCGAGCCGGGAACACACTCAATGGACGCGGACTGGAAACAACATCCCGGCATGCCATGCGGCGCCACAGATCGACCGGAGTTTGCCGACCGCAGTGCCCTCGAACCGGGATGATTTGGGATACCATGGGTGAATATGGGCGTCAATGGAATCGGCCCCCACGACAGGCAGGCGCCACCGCCCGTATCACACCGGGTTAAGCTTAATTTTCCGTAGCTTTTGACGGCGCGGGCATAAGGAATCCGTATGATTTCGGCCGTTCGGGCACGGCACTTTTCCAAGGCCTAATTTTGCGGGGCGATGGGAATGGCCGGCATCCGGCGGCGACGAGGCGATCGCGGCGGGGATCGGGAGCCGCGGTGGGAGGCGCTCCCATCCGGCGGGCGGCCCTTGCGGGCGGGGCGCGGCCGGCAAGGGCGCGCTCGGGACGGCATCGCGGCGGGGCCGGCGATGCGGATCGACGATCAGGGGAAGAAAGAATGCCAGTCGGCCTGTAAGCCGGGTTCTGTAGGGCGGCGGCGAACCGCCGCGTGACGACCATTCATCTTGGACGTCCGTTGCCGGACGCCTCGTGCGACCAACCCGGGTGACCGGCCTGGAAACAGGCTGGGCTCGCGCCCGCGTCACCCCTATTCGGTCTTGCTCCCGGTGGGGTTTACCGTGCCGTTCCCATTGCTGGGACCGCGGTGGGCTCTTACCCCACCCTTTCACCCTTACCCGTGACGCGAACGCTCGGGCGGTTTGCTTTCTGTGGCACTTTCCCTGGGGTCGCCCCCGCCGGGCGTTACCCGGCACCGTGTTTCCATGGAGCCCGGACTTTCCTCCCCTGCGACCTTTCGATCCTGCAGCAGCGGTCGTCCGGCCGACTGGCAATGCGGGGCTTAGGGGGGCGACGGGTGCGGGTCAAGCCCATCAAGGGGGAAGTCGTTCCCCGCACCCGACATTGAAGGCGGTCAGGAGGCCTGTCGGCCCGCAACTGATTCAGGCGGCACCCGCGAAGGCGGGCGACATCGAGCCTGGCAGTCTTGCGTCCTCCCCGTACGCGCCCGCACTAGCGAACGCTGCAACACGAGAGGCTTCGGCCGAGACCGCCCCGACCACGTCCGAACTTAGTTCGAAGCCATGATCTGCTGGACCTTGCCGCAATAGCGCAGCGGGCCCTTGGTCATGCGGGTGGCGCCATGGCCGCCATTGTACTTCAGGATGGTGCCGCAAAGATCGCCGCCGGCGAGCTTGCGGGCCTGGCCGAGATACATCATGCCGTAGCGGATGTTGGTGGCCGGGTCGTAGAGGGCCTTGGCCGAGCCCTTGTAGCCCATGCCGCGAGCCGTCTGCAGGCGGACCTGCATCAGGCCGATCTCGCCGACGCTGCCCGTCATGTTGGGCTTGTAGTTGCTCTCGACGGTGATGACGGCGTGGGCGAGCGACAGGGGAACGTTGTTCGCCGCGGCGTGGGTGCGGATCAGATCATCGAAGCTGCTGCGGTCGGCTGAGGCGATACGCGTTTCGTTCGACTTGAGCAGTCGGCCAGACTTGGCCGACGCCGGAGCAATGGCGAGACCGCTGGTGGCGACGAGGGCGGTCAGGGCGAGTACGCAAAACTTCTTCATACCTGGGGGTAACTCACATCGTTGACGATGGCGGCACCTTTCGTTGCCCAAGAGTCCCGAATTGGGGCACCCGAACTGAAATCAGGTTACAGGCTTTAACATTTCGTGATCGCCCGAACGGCCGGGCAAAATGATTTGCCGGCTGAACAGTTTCGAACTGCCGCTGGGGAACTCAGGCCTTGTCGGACAACGCCCGAGCGAGACGGTGCAGCGTCACAATCGTCGAAGAATCGGCAATTCCATCAACCCTTTCGGGCCGGAAGTGGCGCTGGAACGCGGTGACGACCTGTTCCGTCTCCTGATCGTAAGTTCCAGAGATCTGAATGGGATAGCCGTACAGCGCCAGCATCGCCTGCAGCGCCTCGATCGGCGCGCCACTTTCACCGATGCTAAAAAAACGACCGCCCCGAATCGGTTCCGGCTCGACGAAATGACCGAGCCCGGCAGAAGCCAGGCGGCCCCATGGGAACTTCTCGCCTGGGTCGCGCTTCCGCGCGGGCGCAACATCGGAGTGAGCAAGGATTCGTTCCGGACGAATGCCGTGTCGAGCGCAAATGTCGCAGGCAAGTGCGATCACCGCATCGATCTGTTCGTCGGGAAAATCGGGGTAACCATGGTCATGGCCCAGGTTGGCGATCTCGATTCCGACAGACCGGGAGTTGATATCGGTCGCGCCATGCCACGAAGAGACGCCGGCATGCCAGGCGCGATCCGCCTCGGCGACCAGTTGCGTGATGGTTCCGTCCTCGCCGACGACATAGTGGCAGGAGACGTTGGAGGCCGGGTCGCTCAACAGGCCGATCGCCGCCTCGGCCGTCTTCATGTCCGTATAGTGCAGGATCAGGATGTCGACAGGCGCGCCGCCGACGCGCGGTCCGAAATTGGGCGAAGGCCGCCACGCCACACCCGGCAGCTTGGCATCCGGCAGGGCTGCGTCAGGCACGTCTCTCTCCATGGTCATGCGAAGGCCCGCTCGCGGCGGATGCGGTCATACGCGCCGTTCAGCGCGGCGAGCTTGGCGGTGGCGATCGCGAGAAATTCGGCCGGCACGCCGCGCGCGATCAGCCGGTCCGGATGGGTCTCGGCGACAATGCGGCGATAGTGCCGCTTCACGTCGTCATTCGAGGCGGCGCGGTCGATGCCCAGGATGAGGTAGGGGTCGCCCTCCTCCGGCACGATGTGGCGACTGCTGATGCGCGCGAACGCCGCCTCGCCGATGCCGAAGATCGACGCGACATGGTCGAGGAACGCCAGTTCGTCCTGATGCACCATGCCGTCGGCCTTGGCGATGTGGAACAGGCCATCGACGATGTCCTCGAACACGGGCGAGCCCGGCTCGAACAGGCCGGCGAGCTTGCGCGCATAGGCGTCGAAGCCGGCGACGTCCTGCTTGGCGAGGTTGAACAGCCGCGCCACGTTCTGGTGCTCGGCCGCCGGGATATCGAACAATTGCTCGAAGGCGGTGACTTCGTCCCGCGTCACGACGCCGTCCGCCTTGGCCATCTTGGCCGAGAGCGCGATCATCGAGACGGAGAACGCCACCTGCCGCCGATCCTCCGGCGAGCCGGACAGCATCGTGCGGACGGTTTCGATCAAATCGTCCAGCGCCCGCCCGAGGGTGCAGGAGCCGGGAAGCGAGCATATGAGGTCGCCGAGTCGTTGCCAGATTGTCATGGCGGAATCATAGGCATCCGCGGCGTCGAGTGCGAGAGTCCAGGGTGTCGCGCAGTCGCCAATTCACGTAGGACGGGTCGCAGCCCCTCGGCCAGGGCGATCTTCCGGCCATTGCGGATTGACGGAAGCCGGCCGAACCGTACTCATGCGGCCGGACCGGCAGGATACGGGGAGCATGACGATGACGCAGTGGGACTTCTGGATCGATCGCGGCGGCACCTTCACCGATATCGTCGCGCGCGACCCGGAAGGCCGTATCCGCGCCCACAAGCTGCTCTCGGAAAATCCCGGCGCCTATCGCGACGCCGCCGTGCAGGGCATCCGCGAACTGATGGGCGTTCCGGCCGGTGCGCCGATCCCGCCGGGCGCCATCGACACGGTGAAGATGGGCACGACCGTCGCCACCAACGCCCTACTGGAGCGCAAGGGCGACCGCACGCTCCTCCTCATCACCCGGGGTTTTCGCGACGCGCTGGCGATCGGCTACCAGGCGCGCCCGGACATTTTCGCCAAGAAGATCGTCAAGCCGGAACTGCTCTATGAGCGCGTCGTCGAGGTTGCCGAGCGCGTGCGGGTCGACGGCACGGTCGAGGTCGAACCCGATCCGGCCGAGGTCGAGGCCGCCCTTCGCGACGCCCATGCCAGCGGCATCCGCTCGGTCGCCATCGTCTTCATGCATGCCTGGAAATATCCCGGGCACGAGGCGCGGGTCGCCGACATCGCTCGCTCCGTCGGCTTCCCGCAGATCTCGGTCAGCCACGAGATCTCGCCGCTGATGAAGCTGGTCGGGCGCGGCGACACCACCGTGGTCGACGCCTATCTCTCGCCGATCCTCAACCGCTATGTCGAACAGGTCTCCGCCGAGCTGGGCGGAACGGAGGGCGCCTCGCCCCGCCTGATGTTCATGATGTCGTCCGGCGGGCTGACGGCGGCGGAGCTGTTCCGCGGCAAGGATGCCATCCTCTCCGGCCCGGCCGGCGGCGTCGTGGCGGCGGTCGAGACGGCGCGGCAGGCGGGCTTCGGCCAGGTCATCGGCTTCGACATGGGCGGCACCTCGACCGACGTGTCGCATTATGACGGCGTCTATGAGCGATCGTTCGAAACCGAGGTCGCGGGCGTGCGCATGCGCGCACCGATGATGCGCATCCACACGGTCGCCGCCGGCGGCGGCTCGATCCTGCACTACGAGGCCGGCCGCTTCCGCGTCGGCCCGGATTCGGCCGGCGCCGACCCCGGCCCCGCCAGCTACCGGCGCGGCGGCCCGCTCGCCGTCACCGACGCCAATGTCATGACCGGCAAATTGCGGCCGGAGCATTTTCCAAAGATTTTCGGCGCGGGCCGCGACCAGCCGCTCGATGCCGCGATCGTGCGCGAGCGCTTCGAGGCGCTCGCCGCCGAAATCGGCGACGGCCGCACGCCCGAGGACATCGCCGACGGTTTCCTGCGCATCGCCGTCGAGAACATGGCGAACGCCATCAAGAAGATCTCCGTCCAGCGCGGCTATGACGTCACCGACTATGCGCTGAACTGCTTCGGCGGCGCCGGCGGCCAGCACGCCTGCATGGTCGCCGATGCGCTCGGCATGACGACTGTGCTGGTGCATCCCTTCTCCGGCATCCTCTCCGCCTATGGCATGGGCCTCGCCGACATCCGCGCCGGCCGCAGCAAGGCGGTGGTCCAGAAGCTGGCGCCGGAAGCGCTGCCCGAGCTTCTGGATCTCGCCTCGACGCTCACGGACGAGGTCCATGCCGAACTGGCGCAACAGGGCGTCGAGGCCACCGAGACCTTCGTCCGCGCGCATCTCCGCTATGACGGCACCGACACGGCGATGCCGGTCGAGGTTCTGGCGGCGGGCGCGGACTGGCTACCGCTGGATGAAATCCTCGCGGCGTTCGAGGCGGCGCACCGGAAGCAGTTCGGCTTCGTCTTCGAGGGCAAGGCGATCGTCGTCGAGAGCCTGGAGGTCGAGGCGGTCGGCGGCGGCGCCGCGATTGAGGAACCGGCGCTCGACGCCCCCGAGAGCCGGCCCAAGCCCTCCGAAACCGTCTCGATCTTTTCCGACGGCGCGGCCCATCCCGCCGGCATATTTCGCCGCGAAAGCCTCGCGCGCGGCGCCATCGTCGCCGGGCCGGCGCTGATCATCGAGCCGCACCAGACCATCGTCGTCGAGCCGGGCTGGCAGGCTGAAATCTCGGCCCGCGACCATGTCGTGCTGACGCGGGTCGAGGCGCTCGACCGTCGCCATGCCATCGGCACCGACGCCGATCCCGTGATGCTGGAGGTGTTCAACAACCTCTTCATGTCGATCGCCGAGCAGATGGGCGTGACGCTGCAGAACACCGCCTATTCCGTGAACATCAAGGAGCGGCTCGATTTCTCCTGCGCCGTCTTCGACGCGACCGGCGCGCTCGTCGCCAACGCGCCGCACATGCCGGTGCATCTGGGCTCGATGGACCGCTCGGTCGAGACGATCATCGAGCTGAACCGGAGGGCGATGCGGCCGGGCGACGTCTATGCGCTCAATGCGCCCTATAATGGCGGCACGCATCTCCCCGACATCACCGTCGTCTCGCCCGTCTTCGACGATGCGGGCCACGAAATCCTGTTCTTCGTCGCCAGCCGCGGCCACCACGCCGATATCGGCGGCACGGCGCCGGGCTCGATGACGCCGCGCGCCACCACCGTCGACGAGGAAGGGGTTCTCATCGACAATTTCGTCCTCGTCGAGCAGGGCCGCTTTCGCGAGGCCGAACTGGTCGAACTGCTGACCGACCATCCCTACCCTGTCCGCAACATCACGCAGAACGTCGCCGACCTGAAGGCGCAGATCGCCGCCAACGAGAAGGGCGTCCAGGAACTGCGCCGGATCGTCGAGCATTTCGGGCTCGATGTCGTCACCGCCTATATGGGCCACGTGCAGGACAATGCGGCCGAGAGCGTGCGCCGGGTGCTCGGGAGCCTCAAGGATTCCGAATTCGCCGTCGAAACCGACCAGGGCGCGGTGATCCGCGTGAAGATCCGCGTCGACCGCGAGAAGCGCGAGGCGACGGTGGACTTCACCGGCACCAGCCCGCAGCAGAATACCAATTTCAACGCGCCGGAACCGGTGACGCGGGCTGCGGTCCTCTATGCCTTCCGCGTCATGGTCGAGGGCGACATCCCGATGAATGCCGGCTGCCTGCGGCCGATCCGCATCGTCATTCCCGAGGGTTCGATGCTGGCGCCGCGCTATCCGGCCGCCGTCGTCGCCGGCAATGTCGAGACGAGCCAGCAGGTGACCAACGCGCTGTTCGGCGCGCTGGGCGCGCTTTCCTCGTCCCAGGGCTCGATGAACAACCTCACCTTCGGCAACCAGACCTACCAGTATTACGAGACGCTCTGCTCCGGCGCCCCGGCAGGCGTCTTCAACGACGGCACCGGCTTCGACGGCGTCGACGCCGTGCACGTCCACATGACCAATTCGCGCCTGACCGATCCGGAAGTGCTGGAGTTCCGCTTCCCCGTCCTGCTCGAGGATTTCCATATCCGCGAGGGCTCCGGCGGGCGCGGAAGATGGTCGGCCGGCGGCGGCACCAGGCGGACGATCCGATTCCTGGAGGCGATGGAATGCGCCATCCTCGCCTCGCACAGGACGGTCGCGCCGCACGGGCTCGACGGCGGCGATCCCGGCGCCCTCGGCAAGACCGAGGTGCGCCGCAACGACGGCCGGGTCGAGGTGCTGGAAGGCTGCGACCAGACCGTGCTCGCCGCCGGCGAGGCCGTCATCGTCACGACGCCCACCGGCGGGGGATTTGGCAGGGCATAGGCCGGACTGGAATGAAGCCCTCACATCTCCCAGAGGGAGAGGTGTAAAAGAGCCCCTACCAGCCCTCGACCACCGTCTTGCCGATCGAGCGACCGCTTTCGACCAGTGCATGGACCTCGCGCAGCGTCGCGGCGTTGATCGGGCCGACCCGGTTGGTCAGCGTCGAGCGGATCTTGCCCGCCTCCACCAGCCCCGCGACCTCGTTCAGCAGCTTGTGCTGCTCGACCAGGTCGGGGGTCCGGTGGATCGGCCGGGTGAACATCGATTCCCAGTGAACGCCGACCGCCTTGCCCTTGAACGGCACGATGTCGAGCGTGGGCATGTCGTCGATGACGCCGACATGGCCCTGCGGCGCGACCAGATTCTGGATCGCCGGCCAGTGATGCGGCGTCTGGGTCAGCGCCAGCACGATGTCGACGGCCGGAATGCCGATCCGCGCCACTTCCTCGTCGAGCGGCTTGGTGTGGTCGATGACGTGATGCGCGCCGAGGCCCTCGACCCAGGCGACGGTGTCCGGCCGCGAGGCGGTGGCGATCACCGTCAGCCCGGTCAGCGCCCGCGCCAGCTGGATCGCCATCGAGCCGACGCCGCCGGCGCCGCCGACGACGAGCAGCGTCCGCCTGTCGGCGCCCTCGCCCTTGCGCACGCCGATGCGGTCGAACAGCAGTTCATAGGCGGTGATGGTGGTAAGCGGCAGTGCCGCCGCTTCCGCGCCGTCCAGCGTCGCCGGCTTGCGGCCGACGATGCGCTCGTCGACGAGGTGATATTCGGCATTGGTGCCGGGCCGGTTGATCGTGCCGGCATAGTAGACGGCGTCGCCGGGCTTGAAGAGCGTCACCTCGGCGCCGACGGCGTCGACGATGCCGGCCGCGTCATAGCCGAGCACGCGCGGCGTGTCGGATCCTGCGTTGCGCCGGACCTTGGTGTCGACCGGGTTGACCGACACGGCCTCGACCTTGACGCGGAGATCGCGCGGGCCGGGCTCGGGAACGTCGAGCGTGATGTCGGAGAGGGCGTTGGCATCGCTGGCGGGAAGCGACTTGGTGAAGGCGATCGCACGCATGAGCGGGCTCCATTTCCTTGGCGCCGCGGGAAGCGGCGGACACAGAGCCATTTCGTGCATATTGACCGTTCCCGCAAGAATGCACAATTTTGGCCTATACTGACCGAATGGATACTAATGGAGATCAGCCATGGGCGCGGAGCACGAGAAATGCGATGTCGAGACGACGCTGGAGCTGATCGACGGCAAGTGGAAGGGCGTGGCGCTGTTCCACCTGCTCGACAACACGCTGCGCTTCAACGAACTGCATCGCCGCACGCCGGCTGTGACGCAGCGCGTGCTGACCAAGCAATTGCGCGAGCTGGAACGCGACGGGCTGGTGATCCGCACCGTCTATGCCGAGGTGCCGCCGCGCGTCGAATACCGTCTGTCGCCACTCGGCGAGACGCTTCGGCCGATCATCCTCGCGCTCCGGGCCTGGGGCATCGCCTACAAGGAGCGCCAGCTCGGCGAAAGCGCGGCGGCGTAGAGGAGCGACTCAAGAGGCGTCACCTCTCCCTCAGCGCCGACGATATTTTGCCAACCTCTCCCATGGGGAGAGGTCGACGGCCGAGGGCCGGCGGGTGAGGGGTTCAGCGCTCGCCGGAGAGATCGCCTCCCCTCACCCGGAGCTTCGCTCCGACCTCTCCCTCAGGGAGAGGTAAAGAAGAATGCCGCTCGCCTCCCCTACGCCGCCTGGGCCAGCGCCTGTTCCAGTGCCTGCCAGTCGGCGTGCGTCAGTACCGGCTTGACGCCCATGTCGACCACCGCCGCGAAGACCGGCACCGGCATGGCGGCCTTCATCCCGCCCAGCATGCCGAGCCGCTCGGCCGGGTTCATCGCCGGAATCATGATGCGGATGAACTCCATCATCATGTCGGGATCGACGGAGCCGACAATGCGGCCCTCGATCGCCGCGAGCTCGCCATCCGTGAAGTGCCTGTGCAGCAGCGACAACGTCTCGGTCTCTTCCTCGATCATGTGCTCGTAGTCATGCGCCAGGAATTCCGTGTAGCGGAGATAGAGCGCCCGCAGCATCGGCGAGCGTCGGGACGCCGGGGCCGCCTCGATCTGCCGCAGCCGCGTTTCCAGCTCGTCGAAATCGCGCTCGTGGTGATCGTGGTCGTCGGCCAGCCGCTCGGTGGCGCCGGTCCGGCGCTGCTCGATCTCGGTATGAATGAAGACGTTCTCGTGATGGAGATGCTTGCGCCCCATCGTCACCATCAGGCGCATGTCGCGGATCAGGCCGGCGACATCGGTGTCGTTCAGCGGATCGATGGCGCCGAGGCGCATCATCAGCTGGGCCTGGGCGCGGCGAAGGCCCTTGTGGATGGACGCATAGAGATTGTAGCGCGTTTCGTCGACATAGACGGCGGCAAAACTGGTCATTCCGTAACTCCTCAAACCCCTAGTGGGACGGCGAAGTACAGCATGACGCTAGGGCAGGATGTGACGTTCGTCACTGACATTTCCGGCCACGGGCCGGGCGAGCCTTACTGCGTGTAGGAGAGGGGAATGCTGGCCGGCGGCGTATAGGGGCCGGAGGGCGGCACGGATGGCGTCTGGCCGTTCAGGATCTGGTCGCCCGGATAGGGCGCCTCGGCATCGGGCGCGCCGAGATTGTCGTCGAAGCGATAGGTGAAGGCGCGCTGCTCCATGTTCGCCGGCGCGGCCGGCGGCGGCGTCTGCAGCAGCGTCGCCATCGGGATGCCGGCATTGGGGTCGAGCGGCGTCGGGCCCGGCCTGTCGAGCTTCGGCCGGCAATAGCGCGAGGTACCGCTGGCATTGTGGCGCGCGAGGTCGATGTGGATGTGGTCCTCGTGCAGGCGGTTCGAGCCCGGCCCCAGCACGGTGGTGAAATAGCCGCAGGCCGAGATCAGCGCCTCGCGCAGGAAGGCCTGGCTGGCCGGATCGCCGCGACGCCAGTCGGTGCGGACGCGGATGGTGCGGCCGTCCGCCAGGCGGAAGCCGGCGACGTCGAAGGCATTGGCGAAGGCGTGTTCGGAGAGCTTGTCGCCGTGGCGGTTGTTGCGCGGACGGCAGGCATAGGTGCCCATGGTCAGGACTTCGGTGACCGGCATGCCGAAGCGCGCCTGCGCCGCCGGCTGCACCGCCTCGCGGACCCAGCGTTCCATGGCGTTGGTCATCATGCAGCCGAGCAGCACGTCGCCGCCCGTCACCGCCACCACGCCGCGCTGGAAGGCATTCACCTTCAGCGGCTGCTCGATGCCGCACGCGCCCTTGCCGTCAACCTCGCGCGCCGGGCGCTGGAAGTAGGAAGGGACGACGAGCTTCTGCGCGTAACAGGCTCGCTCCGTCGCGTCCCGCCAGCCTTCCCTTTGCTCCGAAAGGAAGTTCAGGGCGCAGCCGGAGAGCGAAACGAGAGCGAGCACCGACGCGATACGCAACGCTACGCAACTGTACATGCCCCGTAGAATGCGCCCGAAGCTCTTAAAGAATGGTCAACCATACCCGCAACCGGAGCGGGCGGTCGCGCCGAAACTCTACCCGCCCATCGTCTCGATCGAGGCGAAGCCCTCGACAGGGCCCGCCGCCTCGAAGGGCGTCGTCACCTCGACGAAGCGGTCGGGATAGAAGCCGTTGAAATGCGTCCGGAGCGACAGCGAATAGGCGCCGATATGGCCGATCTCGATCCAGTCTCCGACGCCGATGCTTTCCGGCAGGTAGAAGGGCCGCGACAGGATATCGACGGAATCGCAGGTGGCGCCGCAGACGCGGAACGGCACGACCGTATCGCCATCGACCGCGCGGGGACGGCGGGCCGGATCCGGCAGATGGCGCGCCGGCAGCGTGATCTTGCCGGTCCAGGAATCAGACAGCGACGACCAGATGCCGTCATTGATGTAGAGCCGCCTGCCCTTCTTCAGCAGCACGCGGACGACGACCGACAGGCAGCGCGCGACGATCACCCGCCCGGGCTCGGCCACCAGCGGCAGATCGCCAAATCCCCATTCCTCCGCTTCGCGCACGATGTCGGCGATCAGCACGACGGTTTCCGGCCGCACGACCTGCTTGCGCCTGGGGTCACTGCCATAGGCGGCCGGAAAGCCGCCGCCGATGTCGAGCGCGGCGAGATCGACGCCGGCGCGCGAGCGCACCCAGGCGGCCGAGGCGAGCGCCCGCTCATAGGTGCCGGTATCCTCGACCTGGCTGCCGACATGGAAACAGAGCCCGACCTTGAAGCCGAGTTTCGCGATCCGCTCGACGAGCTCGACCGCATGCCCCGGCGCGGCGCCGAACTTCTTCGACAATTCGTAGGCGGCATGTCCCCGCGTCGCCAGGCGGACGAACAGGGTGATCTCCTCCGGCGCGAGATCGCGCGCCCGCACGATGCGGAGGATCTTGGCGATCTCGTCCTCATGGTCGATGGCGATGACGCGGATGCCATAGGTCTCGAGCGCGAGGCGGATATCCGACTGCGCCTTGACCGGATGCATGTAGAGCAACTCGGCCTGGGGCGACACGGCGCGCGCGGCGGCGAACTCGGCCGGCGAGGCCACGTCGAAGCAGTCGATCCCGGCTTCCGCCAACGTCCTGAGCACCAGCGGCTCGCCATTCGTCTTGACGGCATAGGCCATGCGGCCGGGAAAGGCGGATTTGAACGCCAGCGCGTCGGCCCTGAGCACACTCGGGCGGAAACAGTAGAGCGGCTGGTCCGGACGGAGCTTGTAGGCAGCGTCTCGGGCGGTCTCGAAGCGATCCATCCTTCGCGATCCCGTGTGGCCGTGGCCCGGCAACGCTAGCAGCGCGCAGCCGGCACGGGAACCCCGTTCGGCCAGCGCGGGCCTTTCGAGCGGAGTGGATACCGATTCGCGTGAAGAAGACGCGACAGCGCGGAGCGCGCGACGCGATCGGCGTTCCGGCTAGACCGCCGGCGCCGAGGAGCCGATCTCGATGCCGTGGCGGGCACGCAGGAAGCGCAGCGTGCTGGCGACATCGTCCGGGCCAAGGATTTCATAGGCCCGCACCAGCGCGTCGACGGCGGCCGGCGAATGGCCGTGGCGTCGGCCGCGGATCGCCGCGATCGAAGCGAAGGTTTCGACGCTGACCCCGGCAGCCTTGCAGAGCACGGCGAGCGGCATCGTGTCCGGCCGCGCGATCATACGGCTGACCAGATCGACGGGCAGGCCGGCGAATTCGGCGAGCAGGCCCGCCACTTCCAGCATGCGATCGCCGGAGGCCACCGTCGCGATCACCTCGGCGATGGCATTCGACGAAGGCGTGGCGTCCGCAGCATCGGCGGCAGGCTGTCGCGTCCGCTGCGGCAACGGAATGACGACGCCCATCTCCCGGGGCCTTGCGAAGACCCGGCGCGAGCGATCGAGCGCGGGCGCCGAACGGATGTCGAAAACCTGCCCGCGCGTTTCGGGCGTCTCGCTCAGCGCGGCGGCGGCCTGCCGCTGCGCCAGAGTCAGCTCGGCCTCGTCGACGAGGATGGCCAGTCCGCCCTGCGAGAATCGCGCGCCGGGATTCTTCGCCAGCAGCCGCAGCACCGTCCGGTCGCCGCGCGCGAGCAGCGCATCCGACACCGTCTCGGAGACATGCGTACGCGCGGCGATGGCGCAGAGGCGATCCTGCGGCAGATGCTCGGCAAGAGCGGCGAGATGCGTGTCGGCAAAGGCGATCGAGCGGCGCAGCACCGGCTCGGCCGTGCCGATGTCGCGGAGCGACAGGAAATGCAGCAGCGTGGCCGGCGCATTCGTGAGCCCGGCGATGCGATCGACCAGCACGGCACGGTCTTCCGCCGCCATCGCGTCGAAGACGCCGGTGACGATCTCGCAGTAGAGGGCGGCGGTCGACGGCGACACCGCCGCGCCGGCGTTGCCGAACAGATCGGTGATCGACGCCAGCAATTGCGCCCTGCGCGCAGGCGAAGTCGTGGCTTCTGCCTCCGTCCGGCGATCATCCATGCTGGTTTTCCGGCCCTGTTGTCATGGAAGCGGACGGTCGCAGCGAAACCATAAGAAACGATTGAGAGGTGCAGTTTCCGGGATCTTACCGCCAAGGCTTGTATTCGACCGATCGCCGCGTGCGCCCGGAAGATCTCGCCCGTCCTTGACGATTTCGGCGCCGCCGAGGCGGAACAAACCCACTGCCTCGCCGTTTTTCCCCAAAGGGATTTGGGAGATTATTCCACGGCTTACCCGATTTGCGGCAGGATTGCGCCGCCTTCGCGGCAAAACCGGCAAACAGGGCTCTTGCTAGAAAGGCCGATCCCGTTAATATTTACGTTGGAAGTTGGGCGTGAAAGAGAGACCCGGGAGATGTCCATGAGCCTCGCTAAACCGTTCCATCTGCTGGCCGTGAGTGCCGCATTTCTGTTTGTCGCGGCGATTGTACTGGGAGCCATCTAGCGTCCCGCACGGCGACTTGTAACATCGACAGAGTCCTTGGCGATCAGGGCCGGATGTTTTCTTGACAGCCCGGGTTCTATTGTCGGCCTTCGCCTGAAGGCGGCGCCGATGGCGATGTCTGTGCGCTGTCGTGCCCTGCCCGCGAGGCGGGACGGCGACGCGAGGGGCTAGCCGAACACGGCCCGGCTCGCCGCGACCACCGCCATGCCGGCGAACGCCGCCAGGATGTCGCTCCGCCGCCAGAAATAGACGATGGCCGTCGCGACGAAGGCGACATATTCGGCGGGTCCGCCATGGGCGGCGATCGGGCCGAGAATGGAGCCCATGATGGCGAGCGGCAGGGCGCGCAGCCACGCCTCGACCCGCGGCGTCACCACCACGAAGCGCATCAGGAAGAAGCCGCCGATCCGGGTCAGATAGGCCGCGACCGCCATGGCGGCGACGATGATGGCGAAGCCGGACGTGGTGTTCGGATCGATCGACATCTAGGCGCCCCCCTGCTTCGGGGCCGTCGCACCGGCTTTCTGCGGTTTCGTCAGGAAGGCGGCGGCCAGGCTTCCGGCAAGCCCGCCGGCCAGCACATGCCAGGATCCGCCGACGAAGCGATCGAAGAGGATCGCGACGCCGCCGCCGATCAGAAGCGGCAGCAGGTCCGCCCTGCCCTTCCAGAAGCCGCAGGCGAGCGACAGGAAGAATGCGGGCAGGAAGAAATCGAGGCCAAGCCTGTAGGTATCGCCGAGCAACTGGCCGAAACCGGTGCCGGCGATCGTGCCGGCCAGCCAGCCGACCCCGCACCCGAGCCCCATGCCGGCGAACACCGCGACATCGCGCCGTCCGGCATCGCGCTCCTGCATCGCCGTCGCCCAGTTGGCATCGACCATCAGGAACATCGACGGATAGGCGATCCAGGGCGACAGGCCGCGCATCCAGGGCTGCATGGCGGCGCCGAACAGGACATAGCGCGAATTCATCGCGATGACGGCGACGACGGCGGCGACCAGAACGTCCGGCGCGCCCCAGGCGTGCAGCGCCAGCAATTGCGCCGTGCCGGCATAGACGAAGACGCTCATCGAGGCGGCGCCGAGGATCGAGATCCCGACCTGCCCGGCCAGCACGCCGAATATGATGCCGAAGGCGATCATGCCCGGGAGAAGCGCGAGGCCCTCGAGAAAGCCGCGGCGAAATCCGGCAGCGGTGAATGTGGCGGACATCGGAATGTTTCTGAAAGCGAAGACCGGGGAGCCGCCAGCATGCGGCGGTCGCGGAAAGACCCGCGACCCAGCAGAGCGTTAGAACATTCCGCCGCCCCGTTCCAGAGGCCCGCGCGGCGGATGTCCCATGCCGTCGCCGGGACGGCATGCGGAGCGGTGACTACTCCGCCGCCTCGACCCGGATCGGATCATAGTTGAGCACGGGCGCCAGCCAGCGCTCGGCCTCGCGGACGTCCCAGCCCTTGCGGGCGGCATAATCGGCGACCTGGTCCGCCTCGATGCGGCCGACGCCGAAATAATAGCTTTCGGGATGGCCGATATAGAGCCCGGAGACCGAAGAGCCCGGCCACATGGCGAAGCTCTCGGTCAGCTTGATGCCGGCCTGCTTCTCCGCGTCGAGCAGCTCGAACAGGGTCTGCTTCTCGGTGTGGTCGGGCTGGGCCGGGTAGCCGGGCGCGGGACGTATGCCGGCATAGCTCTCGCGGATCAGTTCCTCGTTCGAGAACGCCTCGTCGCTGGCATAGCCCCAGAATTCGCGCCGCACCCGCTCGTGCATGCGCTCAGCGAAGGCCTCGGCGAGACGGTCGGTCAGGGCCTGGCTCAGGATCTTGGAATAGTCGTCGTTCGAGCGGGCGAAGCGCTCGGCCATGACTTCCTCGCCGATGCCGGTGGTGACGGCGAAGCCGCCGACATAGTCGCCGATCCCGGTCTCCTTCGGCGCGACGAAATCCGACAGCGCGACGTGGCGGCGCTTGTCGGTCGAGCGGGCGATCTGCTGGCGCAACGTGTAGAAGGTCGCCTTCTCCGCCTCGCGCGCCTCGTTCTCGTAGAGCGCGATGTCGTCGCCGACCGCGTTCGCCGGCCAGAAGCCGATCACGGCATTGGCCGAGACCCACTTCTCCTCGACCATCTGCTTCAGCATGGCCTGCGCGTCGCGGAACAGCGACCGGGCCACCTCGCCGACCTTCTCGTCCTCGAGCAGCAGCGGATAGGTGCCCTTGATCTCCCAGGTCGCGAAGAAGGGCGTCCAGTCGATATAGGGCACCAGTTCGGCGATCGGATAATCGGTGAACACGCGCGTGCCGAGGAAGCTCGGCCGCGTCGGCCGATAGCCCGACCAGTCGAGCTTGAGGCCGTCGGCGCGCGCGTCGGCGATCGAGATCCGGCGCTTGTTCTCCTGCGCGCGGGCATGCGCATCGGCGATCTTGACGTAGTCCGCCTGGACGTCGGCGACATAGTTCGCCTTGTCGCGGCCAAGCAGGCTGGAGGCAACGCCGACGGCTCGGCTGGCGTCGAGCACGTAGACCGCCTGCCCCTTGGCGTAGTTTGGATGGATCTTGACGGCGGTATGCACCTTCGAGGTGGTGGCGCCGCCGATCAGCAGCGGCACGTCGAACCCTTCGCGCTCCATCTCGGCCGCGACATGGCACATCTCGTCGAGCGACGGCGTGATCAGGCCGGAAAGGCCGATGATGTCGACATTCTCCGCCTTGGCGGTGGCGAGGATCTTCGCCGCCGGCACCATGACGCCGAGGTCGATCACCTCGAAATTGTTGCACTGGAGCACGACGCCGACGATGTTCTTGCCGATGTCGTGCACGTCGCCCTTCACCGTCGCGAGCAGGATCTTGCCGGCCGAGGACGAGCCGGTCGTCCCGAGCAGGCGCTTCTCCTCCTCCATGAACGGCATCAGATAGGCGACCGCCTGCTTCATCACGCGGGCCGACTTCACCACCTGCGGCAGGAACATCTTGCCGGCGCCGAACAGGTCGCCGACGACGTTCATGCCGGCCATCAGCGGCCCCTCGATGACGTCGAGCGGCCGCGTCGCCTTGGCGCGCGCCTCCTCGGTGTCCGCCTCGATGTAGTCGGTCAGGCCCGAGACCAGCGCATGCTCCAGCCGCTTTTCGACCGGCCATTCGCGCCAGGCGAGATCGACCTCCTTCTTGGCGGTGGCGCCGCCCTTGAAGCGCTCGGCGATCTCGAGCAGGCGCTCGGTGCCGTCGGCGCGGCGGTTGAGGATGACGTCCTCGCAGAGCTCGCGCAATTCGGGATCGATCTCGTCATAGACCGGCAGCGCGCCGGCATTGACGATGCCCATATCCATGCCGACGGCGATGGCATGATAGAGGAACACCGAATGCATCGCCGCGCGCACCGTCTCGTTGCCGCGGAACGAGAACGACAGGTTGGAAATGCCGCCCGAGATATGCGCATGCGGCAGGTTCTGGCGGATCCAGCGCGTCGCCTCGATGAAGTCGACGCCGTAATTGTTGTGTTCCTCGATGCCGGTCGCGATCGCGAAGACGTTCGGATCGAAGATGATGTCTTCCGGCGGATAGCCGATCTCGTCGACGAGGATGTGATAGGCCCGCGCGCAGATCTCGATCTTGCGCTCGAAGGTGTCGGCCTGCCCCTTCTCGTCGAAGGCCATGACCACGACGGCGGCGCCGTAGCGGCGCAGCTTCTTCGCCTGTTCGCGGAACGGGTCCTCGCCTTCCTTCATCGAGATCGAATTGACGATCGGCTTGCCCTGGACGCATTTCAGGCCCGCCTCGATCACCGACCATTTCGACGAGTCTATCATCACCGGCACGCGGGCGATGTCGGGCTCGGCCGCCAGCAGGTTGAGGAAGGTGACCATCGCCGCCTCGGAATCGAGCAGGCCCTCGTCCATGTTGACGTCGAGGATCTGCGCACCATTGGCGACCTGCTCGCGTGCGACGTCGAGCGCCGCCGCATAGTCGCCGGCGGTGATCAGCTTGCGAAACTTGGCCGAGCCGGTGACGTTGGTGCGTTCACCGATATTGACGAAGACGGCGGTGGCGTTGGTCATGAGGCGAGTTCAAACGGTTCGAGGCCGGAAAGGCGCAGCTTGGGAGCGACGGTCGGCAGGGCGCGCGGCGCGAGCCCCTGGACCGCTTCGGCGATGGCGTTGATGTGCGCCGGCGTGGTGCCGCAGCAGCCGCCGACGACATTGACGAGGCCGGAACGGGCGAACTCGCCGACCAGCACGGCCATGGCGGCCGGGCTCTCGTCATATTCGCCGAACTCGTTCGGCAGGCCGGCGTTCGGATAGGCGCAGACCAGCGTATCGGCGACGCGCGAGATCTCGTCGATATGGGCGCGCATCTCGCGCGCGCCGAGCGCGCAATTGAGGCCGATCGAGAACGGCCGCGCATGGCGCAGCGAATACCAGAACGCCGTCGGCGTCTGGCCGGAAAGCGTGCGGCCGGAGAGGTCGGTGATCGTGCCGGAGATCATCACCGGCAGCTCGATCCCCTTCTCGTCGAACACGTCCTCGACGGCGGCGACCGCCGCCTTGGCGTTCAGCGTGTCGAAGATCGTCTCGATCAGGATGAGGTCGGCGCCGCCATCGATCAGGCCGCGCGTCGCCTCGGCATAGGCGTCGCGAAGCTCGTCGAAGGTGACGGCGCGAAAACCCGGATTGTTGACGTCGGGCGAGATCGAGGCCGTGCGGTTGGTCGGGCCGATGGCGCCGGCGACGAAGCGCGGCCGTCCCGTCTCGGCCGCCACCGTGTCGGCGGCGCGCTTGGCGACGCGCGCGCCCTCGAGATTGAGTTCGTAGGCGAGTTCCTCCATGCCGTAATCGGCCTGGGCGATGGTCGTCGACGAGAAGGTATTGGTCTCGACGATGTCGGCGCCGGCCTCGAAATACTGGCGATGGATCTTCTCGATCGCGTCGGGCTGGGTGATGACCAGGAGGTCGTTGTTGCCCTTCAGGTCGCGCGGCCAGTCCTTGAAGCGCTCGCCGCGGAAATCGGCTTCCGAGAGCTTCAATTGCTGGATCATCGTGCCCATGGCGCCGTCGAGCACGAGAATGCGCTCGGAAGCAGCGCGCTTCAGGTCGGCAGTGGACGTCGAACTACTCATGGTCTTCTCTCCGCGTTCACTGCATTGCCGCCTCTCCCACAGGGAGAGGTCGGGGTGAGAGCCTTGGGGCTCCCTCGCCGCACGAACGATTCCGTCAACACGCCTTCGATATCACCCAACCCGCTCCCGGGGGGAGAGGGCCGAGAGCGCTTCAACCCCATCCGCCTTCGCCGGCCGCATGCCGAGCAGGTGGCAGATGGCGTAGACGAGGTCGGCGCGGTTCATCGTGTAGAAATGGAACTCGTTGACGCCGCGGTCCACCAGATCGAACACCTGTTCGGCGCAGACGGCCGCCGCCACCAGCTGGCGGGTCGAAGCGTCGTCCTCCAGCCCTTCGAAACGGGCGGCGAACCAGGCCGGCACGCTGGCGCCCGCCTTTTCGGCGAACTTCGCCGTCTGGGTGAAATTGATCACCGGCACGATGCCCGGCACGATCGGAATGTTGATGCCCGCCGCCGCGGCGCGGTCGAGGAAGGCGGAATAGAGGTCGTTGTCGAAGAAGAACTGCGTGATGGCGCGCGTCGCGCCGGCGTCGACCTTGCGCTTCAGGTTGTCGAGTTCCGTCTGCCAGTCGCGGCTTTCGGGATGGCGCTCGGCATAGGCGGAGACGGAAACCTCGATTTCCGGATGGCGGCGGCGGATGGCCGTGACGAGGTCGGACGCCTGGGCATAGCCGTCCGGATGCGGCTGGTACACCGTGCCGAGGCCGGTGATCGGGTCGCCGCGCAGCGCCACGATGTGGCGCACGCCGGTTTCGGCGTAGCCGTCGACGACGGCGTCGATCTCGGCCTTGCTGGCGCCGACGCAGGTCAGGTGCGCCGCCGGCTTCAGCGACGTCTCCTGCAGGATGCGCGCCACGGTGGCGTGGGTGCGCTCGCGGGTCGAGCCGCCGGCGCCATAGGTCACCGAGACGAAGGACGGCGACAGCGGCGCGAGCCGCTCGATCGACGCCCACAGGGTCTCTTCCATCGCTTCCGTCTTGGGCGGGAAGAACTCGAACGAGACCTTCAGCCCCGATGCGCCGACGCCATTGCGGCTCGCCCGATCGATCGTCTCACGCATCACGCCGTCTCCAACCCCTTCGAGGCCCCGGCCACCACGAAGCGCGGATCCCGCGCCAGCCAGAGCGTTACTGTCAATTGTTCGGTCGCGGAGTTCGCCGCGAGATCGGTGGCGCCATCGAGCACGAGGCCGGCCTGCTCGATCCAGCCGCGCATCACCTCATGCGAGAAGCCGAGCCGGCGATGCGCATGGCGCTCGCGCAGGAATTCGAGCCCGTGCGGGGCGAAATCGACCACCAGCAGCCGGCCGCTCGGGCGCAGCACGCGCGCGGCTTCCTTCAGCGCCACGGCCGGATCGTCGAGATAATGCAGGACCTGATGGATCGCCACGAGGTCGAAGCTGTCGCGCGGCATGGGCAGCTTCATGATGTCGCCATGGCGGATCTGCGCGTGGGCGACGCCGGCCTTGTCCAGATTGGCGCGGGCGACGGACAGCATCGCCGTCGAGGCATCGATGCCGACGCCCTTGCGATAGAGCGGCGCGAACAGTTCCAGCATCCGGCCGGTGCCGGTGCCAATGTCGAGGAAGCTGTCGATCGGCTTCGCCCCGAGCAGGTCGCGCATCGCCGCCTCGACGGCGGTGTCCGGCACATGCAGCGAGCGGATCGTGTCCCAGTCGGCGGCGTTCTCGGTGAAATAGCGCTCGGCGTTCTGCGCGTGCTCGCGCTTGACGCCGGCGAGCCAGTCGCGATCGCGCGCCAGCGCCGTGTCGGCGGGATCGGCGAGGCCGACGAGATCCTGCACCAGCCGCCGCTCGGCGCCGGATTCGGAGATGCGGTAATAGACCCAGGCGCCCTCGGGATTGCGCTCGATCAGGCCGGCCTCGGTCAGGAGCTTCAGATGGCGCGAGATGCGCGGCTGCGACTGGCCGAGAATGGCGGTCAGGTCCTTGACGGTGAGTTCGCCGGACGAGAGCAGCGCCAGGATGCGATAGCGCGTCGCCTCGCCGGCCGCCTTCAGCGCCGTGATGATCGCGTCTGTCGAAAGAGCCGCCTGGCCCGCCATGGTTCTACGCTCCGCCCGCCCGAGACCCGGCCACAAGGCCGCTTCGAGTTGACGGAAGATATAAACATATCTTTATATCTGTAAAGGGACTTGTCAGACGATCTCCACGCTTTGCGCCGCCCGATCGGCGATCGCGACGCGGATCCGCGCGGCCGAGAAGCGTCCGGCGAGATCGACGAGATCGTCGATCGCCGCCTCCAGCGCGCCCTCCCCGTTCGCCTGCAGAGTGACGACGGCGCGGCGTGTTTCCGGCGTCACCAGCGAGCGCGCGTCCTGCCGCCAGTTCCAGCGCCGGCAGAGCACCTTCTCGGCGTCGGCATAGACGACCTCGCCCTCCTTCGGCGGATCTTCCGCCGACGCGCCGGCCCCGTCCTCGCCCGCCGCCATGTCGAAGAAGCTGTCGCCGGGACGGGCGAAGCGGAAGGCGAGATCGCCGGAGATCCGGTCAATGTCGTCGGCGCCGAGCGGCAGGACATGGGTGAGCGACACGGCGTTGTAGGCGTCGACGAAACTGTTGATCGCCGGCAGCGGCCGATCGGCCAGCACGTTCTTGACGAGGCGCTCGACCGAGGAACGGTAGCTCGTCTTCTTGATGCCGAAGGCGCGATAGGCACGGCGCCAGGCGGCGACGCCCGGGATCTCGGAAAGCTCGGTCGCGCCCCAGCGACGGCGCGTCTCCGCCTCGCGCTCGGCGATCAGCGCCGCGAGCTCCGCCTGCCGCTCCGGCCGGATCTCCAAATCGTCGGCGACGACCAGGGCGACGCGGAAATCGGGAAACGCGGTGACGAGTTCGGAGATATCGAGGCGCATGATCCATCCCTTCGGAGCGACGCCCGTGTTTGCCCTGACGGCGGCGGCTTGCAAAGGTCCGCCGTTCCGGAAACGCCGGGCCGAAACGAAAAAAGGCGGCGCTTTCGGCGCCGCCTTTCGCGAGGACGTTCCAGGCCCTACTCGGCCGCGGCGGCGAGGCCTTCCGTCGGCAGGCCCAGCTTCTTGGCGACGCCGATGCCATATTCCGGATCGGCGCGGTAGAAGTGCACCAGCTGGCGATTGACGATCTCGACCGGCACGCCCTGCATGGCGGCGGCGAGGTTGCTGAACAGACGGTCCTTCTGCTCGGCGTTGAACAGGCGGAACAGGTCGCCCGGCTGCTTGTAGTCGTCATTGCCGATGCGGTGGTTGAAGCGGTCCGCATCGCCCTTGAGCTTCAGCGGCGGCTCGGCGACCGACGGATCCTGCTTCGGGCCATTGAAGGAATTCGGCTCGTAATAGGCGTCGTTGTTGGTCGCCGGCGGGAAGAAGCGCATGGCTCCGTCCTTGTGGTAGTTGTGCACCGGCACCTTCGGCGCGTTGACCGGCAGCGCCTCGTAATGGGTGCCGAGGCGGTAGCGATGCGCATCCGCATAGGAGAAGATGCGCGCCTGCAGCATCTTGTCCGGCGAGAAGCCGATGCCCGGGACGATGTTCGACGGCGAGAAGGCGACCTGCTCGATCTCGGCGAAGTAGTTTTCCGGGTTGCGGTTCAGCTCGAGGATGCCGATGTCGATCGGCGGATACTCGGCATGCGGCCACACCTTGGTGAGGTCGAACGGGTTGTACGAGGTCTTGTCGGCGTCGGTCTCCGGCATGACCTGGACCTGCACCTTCCACTTCGGGAACTCGTTCCGCTCGATGGCGCCGAACAGGTCTTCCTGCGTCGATTCGCGGGTCTTGCCGACGACATCGGCCGCCTCGGCATTGGTCCAGTGCTCATGACCCTGCAGGGTCTTGAAGTGGAACTTGACCCAGAAGCGCTCGTTCTGCGCGTTGATGAACGAATAGGTGTGCGAGCCGTAGCCGTTCATCTTGCGCACGGAGGTCGGCAGGCCGCGATCCGAGAACAGGATCGTCACCTGGTGCAGGCTCTCCGGCGACAGCGACCAGAAATCCCACATCGCCGTCGGCGAGCGCAGGTTGGTCTTCGGATGGCGCTTCTGCGTGTGGATGAAGTCCGGGAACTTCAGCGGATCGCGAACGAAGAACACCGGCGTGTTGTTGCCGACCAGGTCCCAGTTGCCGTCTTCCGTATAGAACTTGAGCGCGAAGCCGCGCACATCGCGCTCGGCGTCGGCCGCGCCGAGCTCGCCGGCGACGGTCGAGAAGCGGGCGATCATCGGCGTCTTGGCGCCGGGCTGCAGCGCCTTCGCCTTGGTGTATTTCGAGATGTCGCCGGTGACGGTCAGCGTGCCATACGCGCCCCAGCCCTTGGCGTGCACGACGCGCTCGGGAATGCGCTCGCGATTCTGATGGGCGAGCTTCTCGACCAGTTGCCAGTCCTGCAGCAGCACGGGGCCGCGCTCGCCGGCGGTCAGGGAATTCTGGTTGTCCGCGACCGGCGCGCCGGCCGTCGTCGTCAATTTGTCCGTCATGACGCCCTCCAACTTGTGTGGCGACAATTCGAGCCGCCTTCGGGATGGCCGTAAGATGCCACGCGATTAGACCGGTTCCAAATCATATTGAATGCGAGTTGCGATAAGAATAACTTATCGAACATGTCCCAGACCCATTCCCGGCGAACCCGACCGTGATCACGCTCCGCCAGCTCCGCTATTTCGAAGCGGTCACCCGCCATCTGCATTTCGGCAAGGCGGCGGCCGAATGCGCTGTCACCCAGCCGGCGCTGTCGCAGCAGATCTCCGAAATGGAGGCGACGCTCGGCGTGCCACTGCTCGAGCGCGGTGCGCGCCGCATCGCGGTGACGCCGAAGGGCGAGGAGATCGCGCGCCGCGCCGTGCGCATCCTCGGCGAGATTCGCGACCTGACCGATTTCGCACGCCATGGCGGCGGCGTGCTGTCCGGCCCGCTCCGCATCGGCGTCATCCCCTCGATCGCGCCCTATCTGCTGCCGAAGGCGCTGCCGCTGGTGCAGCGCACCTATCCGTCGCTGGAGCTGCAATTGCGCGAGACGCAGACCGGGGCGCTCGTCGACGAACTGGCGCAGGGCAAGCTCGACGTGGTGCTGATGGCCCTGCCGGTGCGCGACCCCGCCTTCGACAGCCTGCCGCTCTTCGTCGACCGCTTCCTGCTGGCGTCGCAGGCGGGATCGACCGCCTCGGTCGCCGGCTTCGCCAGCCCGGAGATGATTCCGCCCGACCGACTCCTGCTGCTGGAGGAAGGCCATTGCCTGCGCGACCAGGCGCTGACCTATTGCCGGATCCCGCGCTCGGAGAAGGTCAGCGGCTTCGGTGCGGCGAGCCTCTCGACGATCATGCAGATGGTGGCGAACGGCTATGGCGTGACGCTGCTGCCGGAAATGTGCGTCGCCGTCGAGGCGCGCGACGCCCGCATCGTGCTCTCCCGCTTCGGCGAGCCGGAGCCGCAGCGCGAGATTGGCCTGGTCTGGCGGCGCTCGTCGCCGCGCCGCGGCGATTTCGAGGCGCTCGGCCGCCTGCTGGTGGCGGCGGCCCGGCCAGCGCTGGACGATGATTCGCCCCTCGATGCCGGAGCAACACCGGCGATCGCACCCGAACTTGCCAGGGCCTGAGAGGTCCCCCGCGACTGGCACCGCCGGTCGCCATGCTCTAGCTTGGCCGTCGATCTCGACATCAGGGGTAGAACGATGCGATACGCACTGCTCGCCACCGCCGGCCTCGTCTCCGCCCTCTGCATGGGCAGCGAGGCGCAGGCCAAGATCCCGCTCGTCAACGCCACCTGCCCGAAGAACATCGAGGTCCATGCCGACGAAGGCGGGCCGATCTACATTAATGGCAAGGAAGCCGAGCTGAAGAAGTTCAACGACAGCTACTTCGAGGCGAAGGGGAGCGGCGTGACGATCTCGCTGTCGATCAATCCGGATGGCTCCGCGAGCGTTTCCTACACCGGGAAGCACGGCGCCAACGGCGTCTGCACCGTCAGGTAGACGGATCCCAATTCGGCCGGGTACAGCGCCACACGCCACCCGGCCCGACAGGTCCCGCTCCCGCGCCTACCGCTTCACCGCAATGAGGAACAGCCGCGGGAATCGCAGCAGCACGCGGCCATCCGACATCGGCGGATAGCAGGCGGCGACACGTTCCAGATAGGCTTCGAGGAACGCCTCGCGGAGATCCGGCTCGATCGGCTCCAGATAGGGCCGAAGGCCGGTTCCCTTCACCCATTCGACGATCGCGGCGGCGTCGGCGAGCGGGTGGTTGTAGATCGTGTGCCAGACGTCGAGGCGGCTCGACTTGTCGCCCAGCGCCTCGAAATAGACGGAGGGCGACGGCAGCATCGGCCGCCGGATCGTCCGGTCGGCGAAGGCGCCGGCCCAGGGGCTGGAATGGGCCACCTCCTCCATCAGCATGTGGGTCGGCTCGCCCAGATTGTCCGGCATCTGCACGGCGAGCACGCCGCCCGGCCGCAGGCTGTCCATCAGCCGCACCAGCACGGCGAGATGATCCGGGATCCACTGGAACAGCGCGTTGGCGAACAAGAGGTCGACCGGCTCGGCCGGCGCCCAGTTGGCGATGTCGGCCTCGGCGAAGGTGAGCGCCGGCAGCCGCTTGCGCGCGGCGACCAGCATGTCGGGGGCGGAATCAACCCCGACGATCGCGGCGGAGGGGAAGCGTTCGGCCAGAAGCTCGGTCGAATTGCCGGGGCCGCAGCCGAGATCGACGACGGAGCGCGCCTCCGCCAGCGGCACCTGCGCCAGCAGGTCGCGCGCCGGGCGCGTGCGCTCGTCCTCGAACTTCACATATTGGCTCGCCGACCATGCCAGCTGATCCATCTTGGCCCCCTGTCTCATTCCAATCCGTCCAACCTGCACGGCTTCGCCTGCAGAACATAGAAGCCGCGCGACCCGAACCTAGCCCCGTTCGGGGACATTTGCGTGAATGCGGGCCGCGCCTGCACGCGCATGCAATGCGCGGCCTGTCGGATTCGTTCAATGACCCGCCGCTCCTGGCGGACCCTTGACGGCGCATAGCAGCCCCGGCGGGCCGCGCCCCATGCCGCCGCACCGTCCCGATTGTACGCTCGACACAGCGACCGCGATCCTTGTGACGCGGATCACAGACAGGGACCGGGGTGCGTGAGAAGCTGCAATCAAGATGGCGCTCCGGAAGACGAGCCGCCCAACATGACAACTGGGAAGACGCACTCCTCCCAACGGCCGGTCCCTGCGACCGGCGCGGCCCGAGCCCGGCGCTGACCTCCGCCCTTCGAGCCGACCGACTTCCCGTGGCGCGACGGCGCGGCGGAACCGAGACCCTTGGCTCCCCCGAAACGGGGCCGAGGAAGGGCGAACGGCCTTGCCCCTGCCCCCCTAGACCCAGGCAGGGCCGTTCGCTGAACTCTTCGCCCGACACGGGCAAACCGCCATACCGGCAGGGCCGGTGGGGCGGCGGACGGTTCCCAGGCCCGCTGCGCCGCAGAGCGCGGGCCAGGGGCCGTCCGCTGTTTTTTGGGCTCCGATTCCGTCTTTTCCCATGCCGCGGACGCGGCCTTCGGCACCGCAGCAACACAATTCGTCGACATTGCCGCGAAAATCGCTACGACCGTTGCGATGAATGATCGATGCCCGCCCCTGCCGACGGCCCTGCTGGATTACCTCGCCTCCGTCGAGCCGGGGAGAACCGTCCTCCATCGCCATGGCGACCAGGAGAGCGGACAGGAGAGCGGACAGGACGGCGCCGCTTCCGGCAGCTGTTCGGCGAGCCCCGCCGCCGCCAAGATCGCCTATTTCCACGATCCCGCGACGGCGAGCGTCTACGAGATTCATTTCGACCAGCACTCCAGCTCGACCATCCGCATCGACCTGAACCGGCTCGAGGTGCACAAGAAGCTTGCCCGCTTCATCGAGCACGGCATCGAGGAGCGCGAGATCCGCTGGCTGACGGCGCTCGAATCAAGCGGGCTGGTGCCGCGCCTGATCGGGCACAGCCCCGGGCTGCTTCGGATGAACTATGTCGGCGAGCCGGTGCGGCGCTACAACCTGCCGGCCGACTGGCGCGACCAGGCCGAGGCGATTCTCGCGGCGCTCGCTTCAGCCCGCTGCTGCCACAACGACATCAAGTGCGACAACCTGATGGTGCGCGACGGCCGGATCACGCTGGTCGATTTCGGCTGGGCGACCGCAGACGGCGATCCGATCCCTTCGCACTGGCCGCAGGGCATCGGTCGCCAGCACCGGCTCGGCGTCCACCGCTTCGACGACCGCCACGCCATCCACGCGGCGCTCGCCTCGGCCGAGCGCGACGAGGTCGACCGCTCGATCATCCTGCCGGCCTAGGTCGCGGGCCCCTGAACTCGAACCAAGCCCCTCACCCCAACCCTCTCCCGCCAGCGGGAGAGGGAGCGCCAACGATCAGCCGGCGTGTCCCGTCAAAGATGCGGCGGAATAGCCCTCGCCCGCCTGCGGGAGAGGGTTGGGTGAGGGTCTTGCCTGGCTTCGCCGCAGAGATAGGGACGCCAGAACAGGTCAACGCTCAGCCTTCCAGCGCCCGCTCCACCGCCGCTTCCGCGTGGATCGTCGTCGTGTCGTAGAGCGGGACGAAGCTGTCCTCCGGGCGCACCAGCAGCATGATCTCGGTGCAGCCGAGGATGATCGCCTCGGCGCCGCGTTCGACCAGCCGCGCCATCACGGCGCGATAGATCTCGCGCGACGACGGCTCGACGCGGCCCTGCACCAGTTCGTCATAGATGATCCGATGCACGTCGGCGCGGTCCGCCGCGTCGGGCACCAGCACTTCGAGGCCATGTTCGCCGGAAAGCCGGCCCTTGTAGAAATCCTGCTCCATGGTGAAGGCGGTGCCGAGCAGGCCGACGCGGGAGAGTCCGGCGGCCCGGATCCGCGCGGCGGTCGGATCGGCGATGTGCATCAGCGGGATGCCGATCGCCGCCTGCACGTCGGCCGCCATGCGGTGCATGGTGTTGGAGGCGATCAGCACGAAATCGGCGCCGCCGCGTTCGAGCCGCCGGGCCGCGTCGATCATCAGGGAAGTCGCCTCGTCCCAGCGCCCGCTCGCCTGCAGCGCCTCGATCTCGGCGAAATCGAACGACCACATCAGCACGCGGGCCGAGGCGAGGCCGCCGAGCCGCGCCCGCACCGCCTCGTTAAGGATGCGGTAGTACTCGGCCGAGCTTTCCCAGCTCAGCCCGCCGATCACGCCGATCACCTTCTGGGTCATGCCCGCCTCCCCCTGGCCATCTCGGGCCTGCCGAAAAAGAAACGGGCGAACCCGCCTATCCCTTGGAATAGACCGATCCGCCCGCGGAACCGAAAAGCCGAAGCGCCTTAGCGGGTCAGCTTCTTGTACTTGATACGGTGCGGCATCACCGCGTCATTGCCGAGGCGACGCTTCTTGTCTTCCTCGTAGTCGGCGAAGTTGCCCTCGAACCACTCGACATGGCTGTCGCCCTCGAAGGCGAGGATGTGGGTCGCCAGACGATCGAGGAACATACGATCGTGGCTGATGATGACGGCGCAGCCGGCGAAATCCTCCAGCGCCTCTTCCAGCGCCGCCAGAGTCTCGGTGTCGAGGTCGTTGGTCGGTTCGTCGAGGAGGATGACGTTGTTGGCGTCCTTCAGCAGCTTGGCGAGGTGAACGCGGTTGCGCTGGCCGCCCGAAAGCGTGCCGACCTTCTGCTGCTGGTCGCCGCCCTTGAAGTTGAAGGCGCCGGCATAGGCGCGCGTGTTCACTTCCTTCTTGCCGAGATAGAAGACTTCGGCGCCGCCGGAGATTTCCTCCCAGACGGTCTTGTTGGAAGCGAGGTCGTCGCGGCCCTGATTGACGTAGCCGAGCTGGACGGTGTCGCCGAGGGTGATCGAGCCGGAATCCGGCTTCTCCTCGCCGGTGATCATCTTGAACAGCGTCGACTTGCCGGCGCCGTTCGGGCCGATGACGCCGACAATGCCGCCCGGCGGCAGCTTGAACGAGAGATTGTCGATCAGCAGGCGGTCGCCATAGCTCTTCGACAGGCCCTCGACCTCGATGACCTTGTCGCCGAGGCGTTCGCCGACCGGGATGACGATCTGCGCCGTCTGCAGCGTCTTGCCCTCGGCGCGCTCGACCAGCTCGTCATAGGCCTTGATACGGGCCTTCGACTTGGACTGGCGGGCCTTCGGCGACTGGGCGATCCACTGGCGCTCGCGCTCGATCGCCTTCATGTGGGTCATGTCCTCGCGACCCTCCTGCTCCATGCGCTTGGCCTTCTTCTCCAGATAGACGGAGTAGTTGCCCTCGTACGGGATGGAGCGGCCGCGATCGAGTTCGAGGATCCAGCCGGTGACGTTGTCGAGGAAGTAGCGATCGTGGGTGACGATCAGGATCGCGCCCGGATAGTCGCGCAGATGCCCTTCCAGCCAGTTGATCGATTCGGCGTCGAGATGGTTGGTGGGTTCGTCGAGGAGCAGCAGGTCGGGCTGCTCGAGCAGCAGGCGGCAAAGCGCGATGCGGCGCTTCTCACCACCGGAAAGGTTCTCGACCGAGGCGTCGCTGGGCGGGCAGCGCAGCGCGTCCATGGCCATCTCGACCTGGCTCTCCAGATCCCAGAGGTTCTGGCTGTCGATGATGTCCTGGAGCTTGGCGCCCTCCTCCGCGGTCTCGTCGGAGTAGTTCATCATCAGTTCGTTGTAGCGGTCGACGATCGCCTTCTTCTTGGCGACGCCTTCCATCACGTTCTCGAAGACGTTCTTGGTCGGGTCGATCTTCGGCTCCTGCGCGAGGTAGCCGACGGTCGCGCCCTGCGCCACCCAGGCCTCGCCGGTGAAGTCCTTGTCGAGGCCGGCCATGATCTTGAGCAGCGTCGACTTACCCGAGCCGTTGGGGCCGAGCACGCCGATCTTGGCGTCGGGGTAGAAGGAGAGATGGACGTTCTCCAGCACCTTCTTGCCGCCGACATAGGTCTTGGTCAGACCCTGCATGAAATAGATGAACTGACGCGCCATGAATTCGCTCCGAAGGCCCTCTTCGCCAAAAGGGCAGGATGTAGGGATGAGGTTGCGGTTCTTCTAGTCGAAGCGCCGCCAAGGGGCAACGCGGCGTGACGCCGGAGGGCGCCCGGCGGGCAGGATTTCGCCGCCCCGCCGTCCGCGCCGCCGGTTTCGGCCTGCCTAGAGCGCCGGCAGGGCGGCGGCCGCCTCGCCGCCATTGCGGCCGAGCCGCGCCGGGGCGAAGGTCGCCCCGTCCACGGCCGGGGCCGTGGGCACGCCCATCAGCGCCAGCAGGCGCGTCGCGAACTCCGCCTCCGAGGTGGGGCGGTAGCGCGCCGCGATCTCTGCGCGCAGCGACGACAGCCATTCATCATCCGTCGCCGCCCGCTCGATCGCGGCGGTCCAGCCGTCGAGGTCGTCGGCGGGAATGACCGGCATCAGGCCCTGCGTCGCCTCGGCAAGCGCCGGCGCGTCGGAGACCAGCACCGGCAGGCCGAAATCGAGGCATTCGGCGGCGCCGAGCCCCCAGCCTTCGGCCAGCGACGGGAACAGGCCGAAGCGCGCATTCTTGTAGAGCCAGGCGAGCTGCGGATCGCTTATGCCGGAGAGGAACGACACCTTGGCCGCGAGCTCCGGGTGGTCGGCGAGGAACTTCTCGACCTCCTCGACCATCCAGCCCCAGCGGCCGCACAGCACGAGCGTCGGCAGCCGGTCGCCGAGCAGCGGCATCAGGCGCTGCCAGGCGCGCAGCAGCGTGATGTGATTCTTGCGGATCTCGATGGTCGAGCAATAGACGGCAAAGGAGCTGCCGACGAGCGAGGCGACCGGCTCGGCCGGCCGGTCCAGCCCCTCGCGCAGGAAGGAGCCGAGCGGATTGACGGCGATCTCGGGCTGGTGGCCGCTGCCGGCCTCGGCATCGAGGCTCCGGCTGGCCGTCCGCGCCGAATAATCCGACACGCAGACGAGAAGGTCGCACCATTCCTGCATCCACTTGAAGTCGCGCGCGAATGAGACGGCATGGCCCTTGTGGACGAGATGCGGCATGTCGAGCGGGATCGTGTCGTGCAGGATCGCCGTGATGTTGGCCGGGACGTCGGCCGAGCGATGCCTGGCGACCGCGTGCGAGCCGATATTCGACAGGAAGCAATGCGCCGTTGGTTCGGCAAGCGGATCAAAACTGCTGTCGCCCTTGTCGGCGCCGATGCCGAGGAAGAGCTTGCAGATCCGGATGCCGAGCTTGGCAAGGCCGAAATGCAGGCCGTTGCGTTCGGCGCGGCCGGCCAGGTAGCCGGCGGCGACGCGATCGAGCTCGCGCCCGGCCGAGCCGCCGCTCGCCTGCAGCACGCGGAAGACGGTCTGGACGCGCGTCCAATAGGACGAATTGCCGAAGCCCTCGATATAGGGAATGCGGCGCTCGACCAGCGCCTCGAGATAGCGCAGCTCGGTCGCGGTCAGAATCCGGCCCTTGCCGTTCTCGATCCGGAAGAAGACGACGTTCAGGTCCTTCCGGCGCAGCACCTGCCGGATCAGGGCGCTCTCGACGCGCGGAATGCCCACCGGGGGATGGGGTCCCCAGCGCAGGGGCTGGGTCGCGTCGAAATACAGCTTGCTCATAGATACGCTTTCCGGGGGCGGACGAACCAGGGTGACGAGAATCAGCCTCGCCCACAATTCGGTCGATAGTTTGATCGCCGCGAGTTGCCCGCATCGCGCCCCCTCTTGTCAACGGCCGGCCGGACAGGGTCCCGCCGCGCCGCCCGGATCGATCCACCGCAAAATTCCAGAATGGGTTCTCGACAAGTCATGTCGCTGGCCATATATGTAGGCAACTACAGTGTACGAGGCGACCATTATGGCAAGCTATGAAAATCGACCCAAGACCTTTCTGGGGCGGCTATCCCAGGCAAGCCGCGCCATGCGCACCTGTTTCGACGCCGAGCTGAAGACGCTCGACCTGACGCTGGCGCGCGGCCGCCTGATGCTGCACCTCGTCTCGGCCTCGCATGTCGTGACCCAGGCGGAACTCACCGATGTGCTGGAAGTCGAGCATCCGACGATCGTGCGGCTGCTCGACGGTCTGGAGCAGTCCGGCCATGTCCAGCGCCAGCCCATGCCCGGCGACCGGCGCGCCAAATCCGTCGTGCTGACGGAGGAAGGCCGGGCCGTCGGCGAGCGCGTCCTGCGCATGACCGACATGCTGAGCGACCGGCTGCTCGAGGGCATTCCTCCCGAGGATGTCGACGTCGCCGAACGGGTGCTGATGGCGCTTTCGGACAATCTCGGCCGGGCGCTCGCCAAGCAGGCGGAGCTGGAACCCGCATCATGAGCCATTCGATCGCCGTGGCGCCACGGCCCGAGGCCCTTGCCCCGGAGCCGCCACAACCGCAACCGCTTCCCACGCCCGTCCCGGCCCCGGCCCCGGCCGCCGTCGCGCCCGCCGCGCCGGCGGCTCCCGCCTTCGTCCCGATGCCGCCGCTGCGCGCCGCCATCTATGCCGGCGCCTCGGTGCTGCTCGGCCTGACCCAGGGCCTCGGCCTCAACCTCGTCAGCGCCAACCTGACGGGCCTGCAGGGCGCGCTGCACGCGACCCAGGTCGAGATCAACTGGCTGACCGCCGCCTACATGGCGACCAACATCACCGGCACGCTGTTCCTCTACAAGGTGCGCACCCAGTTCGGCCTGCGCCGCTTCGCCGAGATCGGCCTCATCATCTATGCGCTGGTGACGATCGCGCATCTGTTCACCAACGACCTGCGCTCGGCAATCGCGGTGCGCGCCGTCATGGGCATCGCCGCGGCGCCGCTGTCGACGCTCGCCTTCTACTACATGCTCGAATGGCTGCCGCCGGCCCGCAAGCTGACGATCGGCATCGCCTTCGGCGTGCTCGGCGGCCAGCTCGCCACGCCGCTTGCCCGCGTCATCTCGCCTGACCTGCTGCAGATCGGCGACTGGCACGGCCTCTATCTGCTCGAGGCGGGCCTGGCGATGATGAGCCTCGCCGTCATCTTCATGCTGCCCATCACCCACCCGCCCCGCGTGAAGATCTTCGACCGCGAGGATTTCATCAGCTTCCCGCTGATCGCCTTCGGCTTCGGCTCGATCGCCGTCATCCTCTCCGTCGGCCGGCTCTACTGGTGGATGGACGCGGAATGGATCGGCTGGCTCAGCGTCGCCGGCATCGCCGCCGTCACGCTGCTCGTCATCATCGAGCTGCATCGCGCCCGGCCGATCATCAACCTGCGCTGGATGTTCTCCTACGACATGCTGACGATCACCGGCTCGCTGCTGCTGTTCCGCTTCCTGCTCTCCGAGCAGACGCTCGGCGCGGTCGGCTTCTTCAACATGCTCGGCCTGCAGAACGATCAGCTGATCCCGCTGTTCACGCTGATCCTCGCCGTCACCCTCGTCGGCTATGTCTTCACCGCGCTGGTGATGACGCCGAAGAACGGCCCGGTCCTGCACTTCGTCGCGCTCGTCCTGATCGCGGCCGGCGCCTGGATGGACTCGCACGTCACCAACCTGACCCGGCCCGAGCAGTTCTATGTCAGCCAGGCGATGATCGCCTTCGCCGGCGCCCTGTTCCTGCCGCCGGCGCTGATGTCGGGCTTTGCCAGGGCGATCGCCGGCGGGCCGGCCTACATCCTGAGCTTCCTCGTCGTGTTCCTGGGAACGCAGAGCATGGGCGGCGTGCTTGCCTCCGCCATCCTCGGCACCTTCCAGACGATCCGCGAGAAATTCCATTCGAGCGTCATCGCCGAGCACCTGTCGCTGCAGGATCCGCTCGTCGCCCAGCGCATCAAGACCTATGGCGCGGCCTTCTCGAAGGTGCTGCCCGACACCGCGCTCCAGAACGCGGAGGGCGTCGTCCAGCTCGGCAAGGCCGCCACCCAGGAGGCGAACATCCTCGCCTACCAGGATGTCTTCCTCCTGATCTTCTACAGCACCCTCGCCTGCCTCGTGCTGCTGGGGCTGCACACCCTCTACCTGCCGAAGCGCGCCAGCCGTCTGGCTGCCGCCGCCAAAGCCTGAACGATCCGAGACGCAACATCATGCAGATCAAACAGTTCTTCAAATCCGGAATCACCCTCGCCGCCCTCGCCGTCGGCATCCTCGGCGTGCTCATCGTCCTCTATGCCTGGCAGCTGCCGCCCTTCCGCTCGTCGGTCGAGACGACCAACAACGCCTATGTCAAAGGCCAGGTGACGCTGCTCAGCCCGCAGATCGCCGGCTACGTCGTCGACGTGCCGGTCCAGGACTACATGAAGGTCAGGAAGGGCGACCTGCTGGTCCAGATCGACGACCGCATCTACCAGCAGCAGCTCGCCCAGGCGCAGGCCACCCTGCAGCAGCAGCAGGCCTCGCTCGACAATTTCGCCGAGAACCGCGCCGCCAAGCAGGCGAGCCTCGATCTCGCCAAGGCGCAGCTGCAGAGCGCCCAGGCCGGCCTCGAAAAGGCCGAACTGGACGACAAGCGCACCGGCACCCTGGTCGATCGCGGCTTCTCCACCCAGTCCTCCGGCGACCAGGCCCGCGTCGCCCGGCTGCAGGCGCAATCGACCGTCGCGCAGGCCGAGGCCTCGGTGAAGATCGCCGAGCAGAACCTGGCGCTCACCGACGCCGGCAAGAGCTCGCTCGAAGCCGCCGTCGCCAGCGCCGAAGCCGCCGTCCGGCTGGCGGAGATCAATCTCGGCAACACCCGCATCGTCGCACCGGTCGATGGCCGGCTCGGCGAAGTCGCAGCCCGCATCGGCCAATATGCCTCGGCCGGCACGCAGCTGACCTCGATCACGCCCGACACCACCTGGGTCATCGCCAACTTCAAGGAGACCCAGCTCACCAATGTCGCGGTCGGCCTGCCGGTCACCTTCACGGTCGATGCCCTCGGCGGCGCAGAGCTGACCGGCCGCGTCGCCCGCATCGCGCCCGCCGCCGGCTCGGAGTTCAGCGTGCTGAAGGCAGACAACGCCACCGGCAACTTCACCAAGGTGGCCCAGCGCATCCCGCTCCGCATCGAGATCGACGGCGGCCAGAGCGCCGCGGTCGACCTGCGGCCCGGCATGTCGGTCATCGTCAAGATCGACACCGCCGACAAGCCGCTGCCGGCGCTCGCATCGGCGGAGTAACGGAAACGGGCGGCCCGCAAGGACCGCCCGTTTTTTCATTCCGATCTTTCGCGACGGCGGCGAGCGCCGTCTCAGCCCGCCGCGAGCACCAGCTTCTTCAGATCGACGCCCTCGTCGGCCGCGACCTGTTTGTCGAGCTGGAAGCCGGAGCCAAGCATGCGACGGCCCAGCATGTGGTCGGCGGCGCGATTGACCGAGTCGATCGCGACCAGCCGGTCGCCCTGGTAGTGGAACACCGAGAAGCTGCCATCGTCCGGCCTGCCGCGCAGGACGCTCGAATCCGCGTCGTTGGAAAGGCCGACCATCTGCAGCTTGGCGTCGCCCTGATCCGACCAGAACCACGGCACGGCGCGATAGGGCTCGACCTTGCCGAGCAGCGCCGCGACGCCGGTCTTGGCCTGGTCGACGGCGTTCTGCACGCTTTCGAGCCGCACCGGGCGGCCGAGCGCCCAGTGATGGAACGACACCGCGTCGCCGGCCGCGACGATGCGGGGATCGGAGGTGCGCATCGCCTCGTCGACGACGATGCCGTTGGCGACATGCAGGCCGGCCGCCTCGGCCAGCTCGACATTCGGCACCACGCCGACGCCGACGATCACCGTATCGGCCGGGATCCGCTCGCCGGTCAGCGTCTCGACGGCGACGGCATGGCCGTTCTCGCCGAGAATGCCGTGAACCGGCGTCTCCAGCCGGATCGTCGTGCCCATGGCGCGGTGCAAATCGAGGAAATAGCTGGAGATCGCGGGCGCGACGACGCGGCCCATCAGGCGCGGCGCCGCTTCCAGCACCGTGACCGTCTTGCCGAGCAGGCGCGCCGTCGCGGCCAGCTCCAGGCCGATGAAGCCGCCGCCGACCACGACGACGTCCTTCGCCAGCGCGAAGCGCTCCTTCAGCCGGCGCGCATCCTCGGCCGTGCGCAGCAGGAAGATGTTTTCGAGCTCGATGCCGGGAACCGGCGGCACGCGGACGCGAGCGCCCGTCGCCAGAACGAGGCCATCGAACGGCAGGCTGTCCGCGCCGAGACGGACCAGCCCGGCATCGCGGTCGATGGCGGTGACTTCCGAACCCAGCACCAGATCGACGGCGTTCTTCTCGTAGAAGGCGGCCGGGCGCAGCTCCTGCAGTTCGTCACCCTCGGCCTTGATGAAGCCCTTCGAGAGCGGCGGACGATGATAGGGAATCTCGCGTTCGGCCGAGACGAGCGTCACCTTGCCGTCAAATCCGTCCGAGCGGAGGCTCGCCGCGGCCTGCGCCCCGGCATGGCCGCCGCCGATGATTACGATGTTCTTGGTCATGTCACCCGCCAGTCCGATTCCGCGCGACACTCGCACCGGCGGCCGGTCGGGTGCAAGGGGCGCGCGGCGAAGACGCCCGGCCATGCGCCGGAAATCAGAGCGCCCGGCCGTCCCGATCGAAGCGGTGGATGTGCTGGGAATCCGCCTCCAACCCCACCGTCGAGCCGACCTCGAAATCGGCCTGGCCGACGATACGGACCGTGACCATGTCGGCGCCTTCCATGGCGACATAGAGGAAGGTGTCGGAGCCGAGCTTTTCGAGATGGCTGACCTTGCCGGACCATTCGCCGCCGGCCGGCACGACGCGGATGTGCTCGGGGCGGATGCCGATCGTCGCCGCGCCGAGCTTCTCCGCCGCCGCGCCGGTGAGAAAGTTCATCTTCGGCGAGCCGATGAAGCCGGCGACGAAGAGATTGGCCGGCTTGTTGTAGAGATCGATCGGGCGGCCGACCTGCTCGATCCTGCCGGCGCTCAGCACGACGATCTTGTCGGCGAGCGTCATCGCCTCGACCTGGTCGTGCGTGACATAGATCATCGTCGCGCCGAGCAGGCGGTGCAGGTTGGCGATCTCGATGCGCGTGTTCACGCGCAGGGCCGCGTCGAGGTTGGAGAGTGGCTCGTCGAACAGGAACAGCTTCGGCTGGCGCACGATGGCGCGGCCGATGGCGACGCGCTGGCGCTGGCCGCCGGAGAGTTCGGACGGCCGCCGGTCGAGCAGCGCCTCCAGGTGCAGCATCCTGGCCGCCGCCGCGATGCGCCGCTCGATCTCGCCCTTCTCGACGCCTTCCTGCTTCAGCGCCAGGCCCATGTTCCCCTTCACCGTCAGGTGCGGATAGAGCGCATAGGACTGGAACACCATGGCGATGCCGCGCTTCGCCGGCGGCGTCACGTCGACATTCTTTCCGCCGATCGTCACATGACCGGAGGTCTGGTCCTCGAGGCCGGCGATGATGCGGAGCAGCGTCGACTTTCCGCAGCCGGACGGGCCGACGAAGACGACGAACTCGCCCTCGGCGACGTCGAGATCGACGCCGCGGATGACGTCGGTCGATCCGAAGCGCTTGGTGATGTTCTGAAGGGTCAGTGCGCTCACGGGCTTATCCTTCGTGATCGTTGGCTGAGCGGCGGCCCAGGAAAACTTTGTCGATGCGCCGGGTCACAGCTTCACCACCCTGCCCTCGCGCATGCTGACCTCGGCGGCGAGCGCGATTTCGAGCGAGGTGATGGCGTCCTGCATGTGGCGGGTGAGGTCGACGTCCTCCCGGATCGCTTTCAGGAGATAGGCCTGCTCGCGGTCGCAGAGCGCCTGGTGGCCGGGCTCGTCCTCGGTCGAGAACCATTCGTCGGCCCGCCCGAACGAACCGTCCGCCTTCAGTTCCGCATGATGGACGCGGATGCGCGCGGTCTTGGTGTGGGTGTCGACATCGTCCGACTTGGCGCCTTCGTCCATGACGATCGAGACGGAGCCCTTCGGGCTCATCACGTCCTTCACGAAGAAGGCGGTCTCGGAAATCATCGGGCCCCAGCCGGCCTCGTACCAACCGACCGAGCCATCCTCGAAGATCACCTGCAGATGGCCGTAATTGACCTGGGTCGGCGCGATCTCGTCGGAGAGGCGCACGCCCATACCGCGCACCTCGACCGGCCTGGCGTCGGTGATCTGGCACATGACGTCGACATAGTGGACGCCGCAATCGACCAGCGGCGACGTCGTCTGCATCAGTTGCTTGTGGATGTGCCAGCTCGGTCCGGAGGACTGCTGGTTCAGGTTCATGCGCATGACGTAGGGCGGGCCGAGCTCGCGCGCCTTGGCGATGAAGCCGATCCAGGACGGATGGTGGCGCAGGATATAGCCGATGACGAGCTTCTTCCCCGTCCGCTTCGCCGCCTCGACGACGGAGCGGGCAGCCTCGGCATTGGCGGCGAGCGGCTTCTCGACAAAGACATGCGCGCCGGCCTCCATCGCCGCGATGGCGAAGGGCGCGTGGCTGTCGGTGTAGGTATTGATCGAGACGACGTCCGGCTTCAGCGCCAGCCCGGCCTCGAAGCTCTCGACGCGCGGATAGGCCTTGAGCTCGTCCGGCAGGTCGACCTCGGAGCGGTTGTACATCCCGACGATCTCGAAGCCGGGATTGGCGTGGTAGGCCAGCGCATGGCTGCGCCCCATCTGGCCAAGGCCGGCGACGAAGACGCGGAGGGGAGCATCGGTCATGTCAGGAACCTGCAATCGGAGAGGACGGGCGAAGCTTCGCGCGAAAAGTCACTTCACGGCGCCGGCGGTGATGCCGCGGATGAGCTGGCGCGAGAAGATCAGGTAGAGGATCAGCACCGGCAGGATCGCCAGCGACAGCGTCGAGAGCACCGCGTTCCAGTTGGTGACGTACTGGCCGATGAACATCTGCGCGCCCAGCGTCACCGTCTTGGTCGCCTCGCTCGGCGCCAGGATCAGCGGGAACCAGAGGTCGTTCCAGATCGGGATCATGGTGAAGACGGCGACCGTCGCCATGGCCGGACGCACCAGCGGCAGCACGAGGCGGAAGAAGATCGTGTATTCGCTGAGCCCGTCGACGCGGCCGGCATTCTTCAGATCGTCGGAGACGTTGCGCATGAACTCCGACAGGATGAACACGGCGAGCGGCAGGCCCTGCGCGGTATAGACGAGGATCAGCGCCGTCAGCGTGTTGACGAGGCCGGTCGCCACCATGCCCTGCAGGATCGCCACCGTGCCGAGGCGGATCGGGATCATGATGCCGAGCGCCAGGTAGAGGCCCATCAGCAGGTTGCCTCGGAAGCGGTATTCCGACAGCGCGAAGGCGGCCAGGGCGCCGAACAGCAGCACCAGGAAGATCGAGACGACGGTGACGATGAGGCTGTTCTGGAAATAGCCGAGGAAATCGCCCTGCTTCAGCACCGTCTGGTAGCCGATCCAGCTGAAGGTCGCGGGGCCCGGCAGTTGCAGCGGCGCGGAGAAGATGCCGGCGCGCGTCTTGAACGAATTGGAGATGACCAGGAAGATCGGGAACAGCGCCAGCAGCGTGTAGCCGCCGAGCGCGAGATGGACGAGGCCGGAGCGGGTAACCGAAGAACGGGCTTTCGACATGGCCGGCCTCAGAACTGGTAGCGGCGAATGCGCCGCTGGATGACGAAGAGATAGAGGCTGACGCCGGCGAGGATGATCAGGAACATCACGGTCGCGATGGTGGCGCCCATCGAGCGGTCGCCGACCTGCAGCTGGAAGCCGAAGAAGGTGCGGTAGAGGAAGGTGCCGAGAATGTCGGTCGATCCATCCGGCCCGGCGAGCGCCCCCTGCATGGTGTAGACGAGGTCGAAGGCGTTGAAATTGCCGACGAAGGTCAGGATCGAGACGATGCCGATCGTCGGCAGGATCAGGGGCAGCTTGATCTTGAAGAACTGCGCCCAGCCGGTGACGCCGTCGCATTCCGCCGCCTCGATCACCTCGTCCGGGATCGACAGCAGCGCCGCGTAGATCAGCATCATCGGGATGCCGATGTTCTGCCAGACCGAGACCAGCGAGACGGTGATGAGGGCGCTGCCGGGCTTGCCGAGCCACGGCCCGAAGAAGGGCTTCAGCCAGACCAGGTCCATCAGGAACGGCGCAACGCCCCAGATCGGCGACAGGATCAGCTTCCAGATGAAGCCGACGATCACGAAGGAGAGGATGGTCGGCAGGAAGATCGCCGTCCGGTAGAAGCCACGCAGCCGCAGGACCGGCAGCGACAGGAGCGCCGCCAGCGCGATGCCGATCGGGTTCTGGACCAGCATGTGGATCAGGAAGAAGACGAGATTGTTCCGGAGCGCGTTCCAGAACGAGACCGACCAGCGCTCGTCGCCGAACAGCACCTTGAAATTGTCGAAGCCGACGAAGACAGGCTGGTTGTCGACGACGTTGAACAGCGACAGCCGCAGCGTCTCGATCAGCGGCAGGATCATCACCGCCGTATAGACCAGCACGGCCGGGGCAAGGAAAACCGCGATATGCCAGCGCACGGGGCGCTTGGCGACGGCGTCGGTTGCGTCGATCGTGGTCATCCGGCCCATCTCTTTCGCGGCTTGGAAATCGTCCCGGGATCCGCCACGGAGCCCGGAACGTCGATCTCGGAGAAGAAGGCCCTCACCCCACCCTCTCCCGCAGGCGGGCGATGGCTTTCTTTCGGCGTCTCGCCTCAGCACGGAGGCTGATCGTGGCGCTCCCTCTCCCGTTCACGGGAGAGGGCCGGGGCGAGGGTCTTGCTAGCCTTTACTTGGCGGCCGGCCTGAACCAGGAGTCGAGGCCCTTCTGGAGCTTCTCGGCGGCCTGCTGCGGCGTATCGGTGCCGTTGATCACGTTGGCCGATTCCGTCCAGGTCTCGTTCTCGAGGTTCGGCGTGCCGCGCGACAGGATCTGGTAGGTCGAGCGGATCGTCGGCTTGCACTTCTGGCGCCAGGAGACGAATTCCTCGGCCAGCGGGTCCTGCATCTTCACCGGCGTCGAGGACAGGCTGAAGAAGCCCGGCAGCGCATTGGCGTAGATCTCGGCGAACTCGGGCGAAGCCACCCATTCCAGGAACTTCTTCGCTTCGGCCGGATGCGCCGACTTGGCGTTCAGGCCAATGGCAAGGTCGGTGTGGTCGGAGATGTAGCACTCGTCGCCGGCCTTCTTCACCGGCGGTGGGAACGCGCCCATCTTGAACTGGGCCTGCTGGTTGAAGCCCGCGATCTCCCACGAGCCGGCCGGGTAGATGGCGGCGCGGCCGAGCGTGAACAGGTTCTGGCTGTCCGGATAAGTCTGGGCCTCGAAGCCGTCGCCCATATAGGGCGCCCACTTGGCGAGCGTCGCGAAGGGCTCGACCCACTGCGGATCGGTCAGCTTCTGCTTGCCGGCGATCAGCGCCAGACGGCCTTCCTCGCCCTTCCAGTAGTTCGGACCGATGTTCTGGTAGCCCATGGTCGCGGCTTCCCAGAGATCCTTGGTGCCCATGGCGAGCGGGATGTAGGTACCGTCGGCCTTGATCTTCTCGAGCGCCGCGAAGAACTCGTCCTCGGTCTGCGGCACGGAGATGCCGAGCTTGTCGAAAGCTTCCTTGTTGTAGATGAAGCCGTGGATGACGGCGGCGACGGGCACGCAGAACGTGTCCTTGCCGTCGTCGGTGATCCAGGCCGACTTGGCGACGGACGAGAACTTGTCGATGCCCGGCAGGTCGTTCAGCGAGGCGAGCTGGCCCTTCTGGAACAGCGCGAGCGACTTGTCGAACGGACGGCAGGTGATGATGTCGCCGGCCGAGCCCGCGTCGAGCTTGGCGCCGAGGGCGGCGTCATACTCGGTCGGAGCCGAGGGCGCGAAGTTCAGCTTGATGCCCGGGTTCTTGGCCTCGAAGGCCGGGATCAGCTTCTCCTGCCAGATCGGCAGATCGTCGTTGCGCCAGCTTTCGATCGTCAGCGTGACGTCCTCGGCGAAGGCCGGCGCGGCGAAACCCGTGCCGATCGCCGCGACCGTCGTCGCCAGCAGAATCTTCTTCAGATGGTTCATTGACCCACTCCCTTCTGGTCCGTGCGCCGCGTTGGTGCGGCCATCGGGTTATGCAGTTTCGCGTCAGCCCAGCGCGGCGAGCGCCGCACGGAGATTGCCCTGGTGGACAGCCAGCCTGGCGCCGGCATCCGCCGCATCCCGGGCGCCGGCGGCGATCAGGATGGCGGGCTTCACTTCGCCTTCGGCGGCGTCGAGCGCGCGGACGGCGTCCGCCTCGCCGACCCCGGCGATCCTGGAAACGATGCGCGCGGCGCGACCGCGCAGCTTGGCGTTGTCGGCGCGGACATTGATCATCTGCCCGTCGACGACATGACCGAGGCGGATGGCGATCATGGTCGAAAGCATGTTGAAGGCGGCCTTCTGCGCCGTGCCGGCCGCCATGCGCGTCGAGCCGGCCAGAACTTCCGGCCCGGAATCGAGGAACACGGCGATATCGGCATGGGCGAACAGCGGCGCCGAGGCGTTGCAGGCGATCGCCACGGTGGCGGCGCCGGTCTTGCGCGCCGCCTCGAGCCCGGCGAGCGTATAGGGTGTCGAGCCGCTGGCCGAGGCCGCGACGACGCAGTCATCCGGGCCGAGTTTCGCGCCCTCGATGTCGGCGACGCCGAGTTCGGCGACATCCTCCGGCCCGCCGGTCAGCGTCTCGGTCATCGCCATGCCGCCGGCCATCAGCACGAGGATCTGGCTCTGCGGCACGCTGAAGGTCTGCGGGATCTCCAGGGCGTCGACCAGGGCGAGCAGGCCCGACGAACCGGCGCCGAAATAGACGAGGCGCCCGCCGCGAGCGAGACAGGCGGCAGCCTGTTCGGCGGCGGCGGCAAGCGCGGGAATGGCGGCGCGGACGGACATGGCGCCGCGAATCTGCCCTTCGGCCAAGGCGGCGAGCGCATCGGCGGTCGGCCAGAGATCGATGCCCTCGAAGCGGTCTTCCACCACTTCCGTACGCGGCATTGCCATGGATCCAACTTCCCCCAAAAACTTCCTCACCAAAACGATACCAACAAAGTACCATTGCGTCCAGACATCCGACCTGCGGATAAGACGACTTTTCTACAAGAGCCAAAACAATCCATGAAAATCTAGCTTAATCATATACTTACGATGAATCTCTCCATTTCCTCCCCCAGGAAGTGAAAAGTCCACTGGTCTCATGTGGTATTGTCGCTTCCCAACTGGATTCAATTTGGTATTATCGATAGCGACTGCCGGATCGGGCCCTCCGGCGGCCGCAACCCACGCATTTCGGCTCGAAGCGGGTGATATGTCCGGATCGATCGCAGCAAGGACTGGCCAGCCGATTCTGGTGGGTGTCGACGGCGGCGGCACGCGATGCCGGGCCCGCGCCCGCTGGCGCGACGGCACGCCGATCGGCGAATGCATCACCGGCACGGCCAACATCCTGGCCGGCGTCGAGGCGGCGCGCGACAACATCGTCGCCGCCGTCGAGGGCGCGCTGGTCGAGGGCGGCCTCGGCCACGCCGATCTCGGCCGTTGCCTCGTCGGCCTCGGCCTCGCCGGCGCCAACATCCCAGACCTGTCGGAACGCTTCCTCGCCGCCGACCTCCCCTTCGCCCGCACCGCGCTGGAAATGGACGCGTGGATCGCCTGCCGCGGCGCCCATCCGGACGGCAACGGCGCCATCGCCATCCTCGGCACCGGCACCGCCTATGTCGTGCAAACGGGCGGCGTCTTCGTCACGGTCGGAGGCTGGGGCTTCCATGTCGGCGACCAGGGCAGCGGCGCCTGGCTCGGCCACATGGCGCTCCGCCAGGCAGCGCTCGCGCATGACGCGCTGGTCGAGCCGACCGGGCTGACCGACGCGCTGCTGGCGCAGTTCGACGGCAAGCCCGACCGTATCGTCACCTTCTGCAAGACGGCGTTGCCGCGCGACTATGGCAGCTTCGCGCCGCTGGTGTTCGAGCGCGCCGCCGCCGGCGACGCCATCGCCGACGGGATCCTCGCCGAAGCGACCCGCGACATCGAGCTGGCGCTGAACCGGCTGGTCGCGCTCGGCGCGGCGCGCATCAGCCTGCTCGGCGGCCTCGCGCCGCTCTATGCCGAGCGGCTGTCGCCTGAGATTTCGGCCCATATCGCCCCGCCGGCCGGCGACGCGCTCGACGGCGCATTGATCCTGGCCGCGACGCTCCTTCCGGCGGAGGCGCCCGCATGAGCGAATTCGTGCTCGCGCCCGAACAGTTGACCGACGAGGAAGGCGGCCCGCTCTATGTCCGCCTGCAGACGCTGATCCGCGACGCGATCCGCGACGGCCGCCTGCCGACCAATGCCGCCCTGCCGCCGGAGCGCGACATGGCGGCCTCGCTCGGCATCTCGCGCGTCACCGTGCGCAAGGCGATCCAGGGCCTCGTCGCCGAGGGCGTGCTGCGCCAGCGCCACGGCTCCGGCACCTTCGTCTCGCGCACGGGCGGCCGCGTCGAACAGCCGCTTTCGCGCCTCTCCTCCTTCACCGAGGACATGAAGAGCCGCGGCCTGGTGCCGACGGCGAGCTGGCTCGAGCGCTCCGTCGGCATGCCGACCTCGGCCGAGGCGATGATCCTCGGCCTCGCGCCGACCGAGCGGGTCGCGCGCTTCCACCGGCTCCGCCTCGCCGACAACGAGCCGATGGCGATCGAGCGGGCCGTGGTGCCGCTGCGCATCCTGCCGGACCCTTCGATCGTCGCCAATTCGCTCTATGACGCGCTCGATTCCGTCGGCATGCGCCCGGTGCGCGCCGTTCAGCGTCTGAACGCCGAAAGCGTCGGCAGCGCCGACGCCGCGCTGCTCGGCATTGCGGCCGGATCCGCCGCGCTCGCCATCGAGCGCATCTCCTATCTGCCCGATGGCCGCGTGGTCGAGTTCACGCGCTCCCACTATCGCGGCGATGCCTATGATTTCGTAGCCGAATTGAACCTGACCGATGCGTCTCCCCGCTGACGTCGGCATGAGGAATGACACGATGACCACGACCCTGATGCGCGCCGAGATCGACGAAGCCCCGGCCGCCGTCCGACGCCTGCTGGACCAGTCCGGCGACGCCATCCGCGAAGCCGGCGCCCGCCTCCGCGCGCTCGATCCACGCGTCATCGTCACGGTGGCGCGCGGATCGTCGGATCACGCCAGCGCCTTCTTCAAATATGTCTGCGAGATCACCACCGGCGTGCCGGTCGCCTCGCTCGGCCCCTCGATCGCCTCGATCTACAACACGCCGCTGCATCTGCCCGGCGCGGCCGTGATCGCGACGTCGCAGTCGGGCAAGAGCCCCGACCTGCTCGCCATGGTCGAGGCCGCCAAGAAGGGCGGCGCCGCCAGCATCGCCCTCGTCAATGTCGAGGATGCGCCGCTCGCCTCGCTCGCCGACATCTTCGTGCCGCTGCGCGCCGGCCCGGAGAAGAGCGTCGCCTCGACCAAGTCCTACATCACCTCGATCGTCGCCGGCCTCGCCATCCTCGCCGAATGGCGCCAGGACGACGGCCTGCGGGCCGCCATCGCCGCCCTGCCCGACAAGCTCGACGCCGCGCTCGAATGCGACTGGAGCGAGGCGCGCGACACCGTCGTCAATGCCTCGTCGCTCTATACACTCGGCCGTGGCCCGGGCTTCGCCGTAGCGCAGGAAGCGGCGCTGAAGCTCAAGGAAACCTCGATCCTGCACGCCGAAGCCTATTCGGGCGCCGAGCTGCAGCACGGTCCGGTGTCGCTGGTCGACGAGAACTTCCCGCTGATCGCCTTCATTCCGGACGACGCCGCCGCGCCCAGCATGGTCGCGACCGTCTCGGCGCTTCATGCGCGCGGCGCCAAGGTGTTCACCGCGACCGCCGCCGCCATTCCCGGCCCGCGCCTGCCGATCGCGCCGACCGGCCACGCGCTGACGGACCCCGTCTCGATCGCGCTTTCCTTCTACCGCTTCGCCGAAACGGTGGCGGTGGCGCGCGGCTACAATCCCGACAAGCCGCGCGGCCTCAACAAGGTGACGGAAACGATCTAGCCGGGATTGCGCCCACGCCACCTCTCCCTGTGGGAGAGGTGAACAAAGTGGCCGGGTCCCCGCGTTCCCGGCCGTGCCATCCACTCCGCCAACACGGATTCTCAGGAAGAGCCCCATGCCGAACCTGACCGCCTTCTTGGGCGCAGAACTGTTCGACGGCGCCACTCGCCGCCGCGATGTCGCCGTGCTTGTCGACGGCGACCAGGTCGTCGGCATCGTCGGGCCGGGCGGCCTGCCGGAAGGCGCCGAGACCGTCGATCTCGCCGGCGGCCTACTGGCGCCGGGCTTCGTCGACGCGCAGGTGAATGGCGGCGGCGGCGCGCTGCTGAACAGCGCCGCGACCGTCGACGGCATCCGCACCATCTGCACCGCGCACGCCCGCTACGGCACGACGGCGCTGCTGCCGACGCTGATCACCGACACCCCCGCCGTCACCGAGGCTGTGATCACGGCGACGCGCGACGCCATCGCCGCCGGCATTCCCGGCTGCCTCGGCCTGCATATCGAGGGGCCGCACCTGTCGATCGCCCGCAAGGGCGCGCACAACCCCGCCTTTATCCGTCCGATGGACGAGGTCGATCTCGAGCGCCTCGCCTCGACGGGGCTCGACCATGTGCTGACCACGGTCGCCGCCGAAACCGTGCCGCCAGAGCAGATCGCGCGGCTGACGGCGGCCGGCGTGCATGTCGCCATCGGCCACTCCGACGCCTCCTATGAAACCGCGATGGCCGCCTTCAATGCCGGCGCGCGCGGCATCACCCATCTCTTCAACGCCATGAGCCAGCTCGGCCACCGCTCGCCCGGCGTCGTCGGCGCGGCGCTCGACAGCCCCGACGCCTGGTGCGGCATCATCCCCGACGGCCTGCATGTCCATCCGGCCGCGATCGCCAACGCGCTCCGCGCCAAGCGGGCGCCCGGCCGCATCTTCATCGTCACCGACGCCATGTCGACGATCGGCACGACGATGACCGAGTTCGAGCTGAACGGCCGCACCATCACGCGCGAGAACGGCAAGCTGACGCTGGATGACGGCACGCTGGCCGGCTCCGACCTCGACATGGTCGGCGCCATCCGCTTCATGACCGGCACGGTCGGCATCGGCCTGGACGAGACGTTGCGCATGGCCTCGCTCTATCCGGCGCAGTTCCTCGGCATCGACCGCACCCATGGCCGGATCGCGCCGGGCTCTCGCGCCGACTTCGTCCACCTGAACGGCGACCTCTCCGTCGCTGGCGTGTTCATCGGCGGCGAACGCCAGCATTTTGAACCGCTCGCCTGAGCCGGACGGCAAGATGACCGTCACCGCAGCCTTCGACATCGGTGGTTCGAAGATCGAATATGCGCGCGTCGGCCGCGACGGGACGGTCTCGCATCGCGCGACCCTGCCCACCCCACACACGGGCTGGACCGATTTTCGCGACGCCGTCGCCGCGCTCGTCGCCGCCGATGGCAGCCAGGCGACGCGGATTGGCATCTCGATCGCCGGCACCACCGACAGCGCTACCGGCATCGCCGCTGCGGCGAACGTGCCGGCGGTCAACGGCCACCATCTGGAGAACGAGCTCTCCACCGCGCTCGGCATACCGGTCCGGGTCGGCAACGACGCCGATTGCTTCGCGCTCGCCGAAGCGACGGTCGGCGCCGGCCGCGGCATGCCGATCGTCTTCGGCGCCATTCTCGGCACCGGCGTCGGCGGCGGGCTGGTCATCGGTGGGCGCATGGTGCGCGGCGCGCATGGCGTCACCGGCGAATGGGGCCACGGCCCCATCGTCGCCGAGGCGGTCGCGGCGCGCGGCATCCCGGTGATCCGCTGCGGCTGCGGCCAGACCGGCTGCCTCGACAGCTATGGCTCGGCCCGCGGCATGGAGCGCATCCACGTGGCGCTTTCCGGCGAAACCCGCACCAGCCACGCCATCACCGAAGCCTGGCACGCAGGCGACGCCGCCGCGACGCGGACCATCGAGACCTTCGTGGAGCTGATCGCGGGCCCGCTTTCGGTGATCGTCAACACGATCGGGCCTTCGGTCATTCCCGTCGGAGGCGGCTTGTCCTCGGATGCGGCGCTGCTGAGCCTGATCGACAGCGCCGTGCGCGACCGCGTGCTCGGCCGCTACACCGAGACGCTGGTCGTCCCCGGACGAACGCGCGGCGCCAGCGGACTGATCGGCGCCGCCATGCTGGCGGAAGAACTCCCGGCGTGATCAAATCGGACCCATGAAGATCCAGCTCGAAATCTGCGTCGACACGCCGGACGGCCTCGCCGCCGCCATCAAGGGCGGCGCCGACCGCATCGAACTCTGCAGCGCGCTCTCGATCGGCGGGCTCACGCCCTCCCCCGGCCTGATGCGGATCGCCGCCCGGGCCGGCGTGCCGACCTATGCGATGATCCGGCCGCGCGAGGGCGATTTCGTCTTCTCGCCCGGCGAGCTGGACCAGATGCGCCGCGACATCGACGCCGTCCGCGCCGCCGGCCTCGCCGGCGTCGTGCTGGGCGCTTCCGAGCCGCGCGGAAAGCTCGATGCCGAGGCGCTGTTCCACCTGCGCAGCCATGCTGAAGGCATGGGCGCGACGCTGCATCGAGCCTTCGACCTCGTTCCGGAGCCGTTCGAGGCGCTGGAACTCGCGATCGCGCTCGGCTTCGAGCGCATCCTGACCTCGGGCCGCGAGCGCAAGGCCATGGACGGCGTGCCACTGCTCGCCGAGCTGGTGCAGCGCGCCGGCGAGCGGCTGGCGATCATGCCGGGCTCGGGCGTCCGCCCGGAGAACGTCGCCCATATCCTCGACCGGACCGGCGCGCGCGAGATCCACGCGTCCTGCCGGACCGGCAGCCAGACGGTGGCGCCGGAAGCGGTGGCGCTCGGTTTCGCCAACACGCCGCGGATCGACGTCACCGCCGAGGAGAGCGTCGCCAAGATGGTCGAGATCCTGCGCGTGTTCGAGATTCCGCCCTCCGGATAGCTTCAACCGAACATGCCGAATAAGGCACCGAAACGGTTGAAATTGCAGCACTCCCCGGCTTTGACAGCCGGTCCCCGGGCATGGCAGGCTCCCCCTCCGACATGAGGGAATGGCAATGGCCGAGATCGTTTTTGAGCGGGTCACCAAGCGCTATGACGACGGCCAGCTCGCCGTCAACGCGCTCGACCTGAAGATCGCCGATGGCGAGTTTCTCGTGCTGGTCGGCCCGTCCGGCTGCGGCAAGTCGACGGCGCTCCGGATGATCGCGGGGCTCGAGGAGATCTCCGACGGCTCGCTCGTCATCGACGGCGCCATCGCCAACGAACTGTCGCCGCGCGACCGCAACATCGCCATGGTGTTCCAGTCCTACGCGCTTTATCCGCATCTTTCCGTGGCCGAGAACATCGGCTTCGGCCTGAAGGTGCGCGGCTCCGACAAGTCGGAGATCCGCGCCAAGGTCGAGGCGACCGCGAAGCTCTTGGAGCTCTCCGAGCTGCTCGACCGCAAGCCCGGCCGCCTTTCCGGCGGCCAGCGCCAGCGCGTCGCCATGGGCCGCGCCCTGGTGCGCTCGCCAAAGGCCTTCCTGATGGACGAGCCGCTCTCCAATCTCGATGCGCGGCTGCGCGGCCAGATGCGGGCCGAGATCGCCCATCTGCAGAAGATGACCGGCGTCACGACCGTCTATGTCACGCATGACCAGGTCGAAGCGATGACGATGGGCGACCGCGTCGCCGTGATGAACAAGGGCGTGCTGCAGCAGCTCGCCGCCCCCCGCGTGCTCTATGATTCGCCCGCCAATCTCTTCGTCGCCGGCTTCATCGGCTCTCCGCCTATGAACCTGCTTCCGGGCAAGATCGTAGCCACCGAGGCCGGCTATGCGCTGGAGCTCGGCGAACTGACGATCGCCCTCGACGACGCCGCTCTGGACGCGCGGCCCGGCATTCCGCGCTTCGCCGGGCAGCCGATCATCGCCGGCATCCGGCCCGAGGCGCTGCGGCTGCTCGGCTCGGTGACGCCCGGCCCCAGCCGCTTCTCCGGCACGGTGGCCTTCGTCGAGGATCTCGGCGCCAGCCTGCTCGTCCATCTCGATCTCGCCGGCGCCTCGGTTGTCGCGGCCGGCGTGTCGGAGGATGGCGAGGAACTGAGCTCGGCGCGGACGCGGCTTCGCGCCGTCGTCGACGGCGCGCTGCCCGTCGGCAAGGGCGACCCGATCTGCCTCACGGTCGATCCCGCCCGCATCCATCTCTTCGATGCGAAGACGGAACAGGCGATCGGCGCCTGAACGGTAGCAAACCGGCGGAAATGCAACGCGGCGGCGGTCGATTGATGTCGATCAAGGCGGATCGCCGCAGCGGAACCGATACTGGCCTCGTCAGCAAACGGAGGCCACCATGTCCATTCTCGCTCTCAGCGCCATCATCCTCGCCTTCCTCGTCTTCATGGCCGCCGTTGCCTGGGCCGACCGCCAGACCCGCAATCTGAGCTCGGGCCTCCAGCCTGCGCAGGCGAAGGCTTCGATCCAGGCGGCGCGCCCGGCGCGCGGCTGATCCGCCCTATTCCAACTGGCGCAAAGGGCGAGGCTCGGTAGGGGAGCCGACATCGCCGCCGCGCCCTCGCACCGCGCAACAAGCTGAGGGGGCCAGCCGCGCGGTGCGTTGCTCTTTTGGGTCACCGGCCGACCTCCCGTGCGGCGGCCCATCGCCAATCGCCCGGCGAAGATCGCGCCGCGCGGACCCGCCGAGAGGAGCACCCGCCGGGGTTCGCAACGAAAAGTTATCCAGATTGATGCCGTCGGCACCGCGCTATCCGCCATAATTTCGGGCGGACGCAAAGCGTGCAACCGCCGAGGCAAAAGCCATGAAAACTTGTGGTGACAATACCTTAGCTTGCCAGGAGCCCACCGCGCATTCCAGCCGCAGGCGCTACCTTCTGGGATCCGCCATGCTGTTCGGCGCCCTCGCATGGATGGGATCCCCGCCCGTCGCCGAGGCGCAGGCACCGGCGCAGCGGCCCAACATCGTCATGCTAATGACGGATGACACGGGCTGGAACGACTTCGGTCCCTATTCCGGCGGCGGCGCCGGCCTCGGCCATCCGACCCCGAATGTCGATCGCCTCGCCAAGGAGGGCTCGACCTTCACCAACTGGTACGGCCAGGCGAGTTGCACCGCCGGCCGCGCCTCGTTCATCACCGGCCGGATCCCGATCCGCTCGGCGCTGTCGATCGTGGTGGCGCCCGGCGACGAGAACGCGCTCCGCAAGGAGACGCCGACCATCGCCGAGTTCTTCAAGAAAAACGGCTACAAGACCTATTTCTCCGGCAAATGGCATCTCGGCGACAAGCCTGAAGCCTATCCGACCGAGCACGGCTTCGACGAAATGAAGGAGTTCGCCGCCTATTACGCCGGCGTCTATGCCTACAACAACACGTCGAACTGGTTCCATCCCTGGTTCCCGTCCTTCAACGCCGCGTTCAGCCAGGCCTATGACAGCGTCGTCAATCTCGGCGAGTGGGAAGGAACGGCGGGCAAGCCGGCGACCCGCGTCGGCACCATCGACTATGACAGCCTCGCAACCCTCGACATCCGCCAGACGGATTCGGCGATCGACTACATCAAGAAGAACGCCAGGGGCGGCACGCCCTTCTTCATGGACGTCAACTTCATCAAGATGCACAACCCGACCAATGCCGCGCCGGAGTTCCGCGGCCGCTCGCATCTCGGCGACTATTCCGATTCGCTGATGGAGCTCGATACCGACATCGGCCGGATCATGGACACGATCCGCGCCGAGGCGCCCAACACGATCGTCATCCTGACCGCCGACAACGGCGCCTGGCTCGACGCCTATCCGGATGCCGGAACGACGCCGTTCCGCGGCGAGAAGGGCACGGCGTTCGAGGGCGGCTGGCGCGTGCCGGGCATCATGTGGTGGCCGGGCCAGATCCCCGCCGGCGTGCAGAAGAACGAGATGATGTCGCATATCGACGCCTGGGCGACGCTGGCGACGATGGCCGGCCTGACGCCGCCGCCGCATGACTGGGTCGGCAATGACGGCAAGCCGATCTATTTCGACTCGATCGACAACAGCCAGTACATCCTCGGCAAGTCCGACCACTCCGCGCGCAATTCATGGGTCTATATCGACGGCGAGAACTTCCTCGGCGCCCGCATAGACATCGGCGGCGACCCGAAGGAGCCCAGGCTCAACATCGCGTGGAAATACCTCTACACCGCCAAGGATTCCTGGCTCGGCTCGGAGGCCAATCTCGGCTCCATCGGCGCGGTCTACAACCTGACCATGGACCCCTACGAGAAATACGACATGACCTTCAACGGAGCGGCGCCGACCCGCGTGCTGCCGAGCTCGCCGGGCCGCTTTGCCGGCCAGGACAATGGCTGGATCCTCGCCCTGATCGAGCCGGTGATCCTCGATTTCGACAAGTCGATCCTCAAGTACCCGAACATCAAGCGCTATGTCGGCGGCGCCTCGAACGACCTGATCCCCAACCTCCAGCGGCCCGACGATCCGCTGCCGCTGCTGAAGGGCTCGAATCCGCAGGCGAAGGGCAGCGGCGGCTAGCGCCTGCCGTCCTTCCGCCCGGCATCGGGAAGAAGGGGCGCCGGAACCGGCGTCCCTCTTTTTGGTCCGGGAAAGCTCCCCCCCGCCTCAGTGGACGCCCTTGGTGAGACCCTGCACGAAATAGCGGTTCAGGAACAGCGCCATCAGCACGATCGGGATGGTGGAGAAATGCGCCAGCGCGCCGAGCGTGCCCCAGGTGATGTCCTTGGTGCCGAAGGCGGAGAGCAACGCCACCGACAGCGGCTTGGTGTCGGAGTTGGTCAGGAACATCGGTGTCAGGAAGTCGTTCCACGAGAACATGATGCAGAACAGCGCGCTGGCGATGATGCCGGGGACCACGGTCGGCAGGGCGACGCGGTAGAACGCGCCCCAGAGCGTGCAGCCGTCGGTCAGCGCCGCCTCCTCCATGTCGCGCGGCAAGGCGCGGAAATAGGAGAACATCATCCAGGTGACGAAGGCGCAGTTCAGCGTCGTGTTGAGCAGCACCACCGCCCACCAGGTGCCGAGCAGGCCGATGTCGCGCATCATCAGATAGAACGGGATCAGCGTCGCGATGATCGGCACGGTGCGGATCGCCAGGAAGAAATAGGCGACGGCGATGGCATAGCGCCACTTCGCCCGCGCCAGCGCGTAGCCGGCCGGCACGCCGAGCAGCAGCGACAGCACCGTGGTGCCGAGGCTCATCACGATGCTCGACTTCAGCAATTGCCAGACATCGAACAGTTGGAAGATGCGCTCGAAATTCACCAGCGTCGGCGAGAAGGTGAAGCTCGGCGGTGACGAGAAGATCTCGCGCGGCGGCTTGTAGGCGGTCGAGACCAGCCAGAGCACCGGGATCAGGTAGAGGACGAGGATGACGACGAGCGTGGTGCGCTCGAGGGCGATCTGGCGGGCGCGGGCTTTCATCTCTCGTTGGCCCTCACATCGGCCCGGCGGATCAGCAGGGTGAACACGGCACAGAGGACGGCGATGCACAGGATGGCGACGTTGCCGATCGCCGAGGCGAAGCCGATATTGAAGAACTGGAGGCCCTGCTTCACGCCGAAGACCATCAGCGAATTGGTGGCGTCGCCGGGACCGCCGCCGGTGGTGACGAAGATGATGTCGAAGACGCGGAACGCGTCCATCACGCGCAGCACCAGCGCCAGGAACACGGTCGGCAGCAGAAGCGGCAGCACGATCATGCGGAAGCGCTGCAACGCCGTCGCGCCATCCGCCGAGGCCGCCTCGAGAATGTCGCCCGGCAGCGACTTGAGGCCGGCGAGCAGGATCAGCGCCACCAGCGGCGTCCACTCCCAGACGTCGATCAGGATCACGACCGGCAGCGCCGCCGTCGTCGAGGCGAGGAAGCCGCGCGGGCCGGAAATGCCCCATTCGGCCAGGTAATAGCCGAAGAAGCCGTAATCGACGGCGAGCAGCGCCCGGAAGATCAGGCCGACGACGACCGGCGTGATGGTGACCGGGATCAGCAGGAAGGCGAGGCAGATGCGGTTGAAGCGACCGTCGCGCCAGAGCAGCAGCGCCAGTCCGAGCCCGATGGCGAATTCGAGCGCCACCGCGGCGAAGGTGAAGACGAAGGTGTTGATCAGCGCCCGCCGCGCCGTCGAATCCGTGAGCAGCTCCGCATAGTTGGCGAGACCGACGAAGGTCCGCCGGCCGCCGCCGCGCAGAAGATTGTAGTCGAAGAACGAGTACCAGATGCCCTGCGCCAGCGGCCACAGCGCAACCAGCACGACATAGACCACGGCAGGAATGGTGAGGGCGAGGAGGAAGAGCCTGCGCCGATCCTGGAAGCGCAGGCCGGTTGCCTTGCGCTGGGGGAAATCAATGGAGCCGACGGACGTCGTGGCCAATGCGGAACACCCTAGCTGGATCTGTATCGTCAAAGCGGAAGCATCGGTACGCTTCCTTACCCCTCCGCGGGGGAGAGGCAAAGGCCGGGTTCCACCCGGGCAATCCGACCCCAGATCTCACCCGTCCGATATCGAGAGCGTATCGCCCCAAGCAGAGCCATCAGGGCAACAGCTCCCTGCGCCACGGACAGGGAAGAATCCGAGCGAGAGCGCGACGCCCTCGCCCGGATCACAATCGGCTCAGAACAGCTTCTCAGCCTTTTCCTGCACTTCGTCGAGCGCCGCCTTCGGGTCGGTGCCGCCGACCAGAACCGCGTTCACGGCGGTGCCGAGCAGGTCCTGGATCTCCGGATACTGCGGAATGCGCGGACGATAGTCGCCGTCGGCATTCTCGAACGACTTGGCGATCACCGGCAGGTAGGGGAACTTCTTGTTCAGGTCCGGGTCGGCCAGTGTCGACTTGCGGATGTAGCTGCCGGCGCCTTCCAGGTTGAATTCCTTCTGGATTTCCGGGCTGGTCAGCCACTTGATGAACTTCCAGGCGGCTTCCTGCTGAGCAGGGTCGATGTCGGCGTTGATGCCCATGCCCCAGCCGCCGAGGCCGTACTTGACCGGCAGGCCCTTGGCGACCGGCGTCGTCGTAATGGCGACGTTGTCGACGATCTTCGACATCGACGGGTCATAATAGCCGGGCGCGCCGACCGACCACGTCTCCATCATGGCGACCAGGCCCTGGCGGAAGCTCTCCTCGCGGCCGCCCCAGTCATAGTCGACGGCGCCGGGAGGGGCCGCCTTGTCGAACAGCTCCTTGTAGACCTTGAGGCTGTTGATATTGGCTTCCGAATTGATCGCCGGCTTGCCGTCCGGGCCGAGCACCGAGCCGCCGAGCTGGGCGTTGTACTGCAGCCAGTCCTGAGCCACCGCCGGCCCCTTCTGGCCATTGGCGACGAAGCCATACTGCTTCTTGGCCGGGTCGGTCAGCTTGTAGGCCGCCTCGACGAACTCTTCGGCCGTTTCCGGCACCTTCAGGCCGGCCGCCTCCAGCAGATCCTTGCGATAGGCGAGCACCGCGGCGTAACCCGCGAACGGGAAGGCCACCTGCTTGCCGTCATACTGGCCGATATACTTGATGGTCGACGGGTAGATGTCGTCGAGCTTCATCTCCTCGGCGTCGCGCTTGATCCAGTCGGTGAGGTCGACGGTGTATTTATTGTCAGCATACTGGCCAGCCCAGACGATATCCATCGTCACCAGGTCGTAATTCTTGGTATGGCCGACGAAATCCGCCTGGGTCTTGGTGAGGAGAGAGCCGTAGTCGAGAATGTCGACCTTGACCGTGGCGCCCGTCGCTTCCTCGAACTTCGGGGCCAGCTTGGCGATCACCGGTGCGAACTGGTCGTTCTGCGAGGCGAGGTTCAGGGTGATACCGGCCAGCGGCTTGTCTGCGGCGTGGGCCGCGCCCGCGATTCCCACGTAAACAAGCCCGGCGACTCCGAGCTTCAACAGCGATGCGGTGCTCATTCCTATGACTCTCTTTCATTGCGACAAGGGTCACGGCGGAGCTTACATCAAACAATACCGCACTCAAGAATTACCTTCTATTTCGCGTGCGGCGGCCTTGAGCAGATTTCATCAAGGTGATTTATTAAATTGGCAGCCTGCCTAACTTGAAGTCAGCTTGCAGAGCGATGTTTCCGATAGAACAATCTCAATGTTCGTTTGTAAACCTTTGGCCCGCATATTACCGCGAATTCGCGCTTCGCTGCAAAAGTGAAGGCAATCCAGCGATTGCCTATTTTTACATCGCGCGCAGAGAAGCGGCAATAAGCTACGATGCAATCCTTCCCGAATGAGGGTGCTCCGCATGACCGTTTGTCCACAACTCGCCGAACTGGAACGGAAAATCGCCGCCGACCTGACCTGGATCGAGGCGGCGCCGAAGGCCTGGATTCCGGCGCGCGGCGGACCGGAGGGCGCGCCCGTGCAGGATGTCGTCGTCATCGGCGCCGGCCTTTCCGGCCTCTCGATCGGCTTCGGGTTGAAGCGGCAGGGTGTCGTCAACGTGCTGCTGCTCGATTCCCGCGCCGAGGGCGAGGAAGGCCCCTGGCTGACCTGCGCGCGCATGGACACGCTGCGCTCGCCCAAGCACCTCGCCGGCCCCGACCTCGGCGTGCCGAGCCTCACCTACCGCGCCTGGCACGAGGCGATCCACGGCGCCGAGGCTTGGGAAAGCGTCGGCAAGATCAGCCGGGAAGACTGGATGGAATATCTGCGCTGGTATCGCCGCGTCACCGGCCTCGCCGTCCGCAACGAGACGACGCTGATCGCCATGGAGCCCTATCCGGACGGCCTGGCGCTTTCCGTCGAGGGGCCGAACGGCCCCGAGCGGATCTATACGCGCAAGGTCGTGCTCGCCACCGGCATCGAGGGCGCGGGCGGCCATTCCGTGCCGGCGATCGTCTCAGAAAGCCTGCCGCGCGACGCCTGGACCCATAGCGGCGAGCGGATCGACGTGACGCGCCTCGCCGGCCGCGACGTCGGCATCCTCGGCTCGTCCTCCTCCGCCTTCGACTGGGCGACGGCGGCGCTCCGCGCCGGCGCGCGCTCGGCGACGCTCTTCGGCCGCGCCACCGAGTTCTCCCGGACGGAAGTGCTGGCCTGGACCAATTTCCCAGGCTTCCTCGGCCATTTCGCCGATCTCGACGACCTGCGCCGCTGGCGCTTCATGCGCCGCTTCTTCGATTTCAAGACGCCGCCGACGACGGAGATGTTCAACGCCGCGCGCGCCTTCCCGAATTTCCGCCTCGAGCTCGGCTGCCCGCCCGAGCGGCTCGGCATCGAGGATGGCCGCATCCGTCTCGACACGCCGCGCGGCCGGTTCGATTTCGACCATTTGCTGCTCGGCACCGGCTATGACATCGACTTGAGCCGCCGGCCGGAGCTCGCCAATCTCGTCGACGACATCGCGCTCTGGTCGGACCGCTTCGTGGCGCCGGAGGGCGAGGCGGATGCGAGCCTCGGCCGCTATCCCTATCTCGGCCGCGCCTTCGAATTCACCGAGAAGGTGCCGGGCAGCGCCCCCCACCTCGCCAACATCCATGTCTTCAACAATGGCGCCGTGCCCAGCCTCGGCCCGATCTGCAACGGCATCACCGGCCTCAAATACGGCGTGCCGAGGATGGTCGCGGCGCTGACAAAGGGTCTTTTCCTCGACGACGCGGACCGGCACTATGCGGAGTTGATGGCCTATGACGAAGTTCACTTCCGCGCTGATAACTTAAAAAAGTAATTCCGAGGAAACCCATGGCCCTTTCTCCGCGCACCGAGCCTGACACGGTCGACGAGCTGCTCGTCGAGGTCCGGTTGTTCAGCGCCGAGTTCCCCGTGCTGCTGGCAAACCATCTGCCCATGATCATCGTGGCGCTCGATCGGCTGGGCGCGTCGAGCGAGCGGCTGCGCGAGTATTTCGAGACCTATCGCACCACCAACGGGCTGGTGCCGACGCCGCCGCCCGTGGCGCCGATCCAGCGCGACCGCTGGACCGACGCGCTCGGCGACCGCACGCGCGAATACGACTATCGAGCCTTCTTCGAAGCGGAAGTGCGCCGGATCGGCATCGATTCCGCGATCCAGACCTACCTGCCGACCTTGATCCCCGGCATCGGCGCGAGCGCCACCCACGGCATGATGCGGACCGCCTACGGCCTGATGCGGATGGACCCGACCGAGGTCGGGACGGCGCTCGGCTACTGGTCCACGACGTATCTCTCCATGCCGCGCGCCACCGGCGCCACGCCGACCACCGACGATCCCGGCCAGGTCCTGGCGCGAGCCTGCGGGCTGGCGGACCTGCACCAGATCGAGGCGGAAACCGACCTGCTCTGGCACAACATCCGCGCCGCCGGCGAGAAGCCGGATTTCGCGCCGGTCGTCGACTGGCTGGAAATCGGGCCCGACACGGGCCGCCGCCTCGCCGCGACCTCGCTGGCGCTCTTCGCCGCGACGATGGACTTTTCCGCCCTGCACGCGCTGACCGGCTCGCACTGGATCCGCCTTATCGGCCCGCATCTCGACGAGGCCGACCGGCCGGCGCTGCAACGCTATTTCTGGCAGATCATCGCCTCGCTGGTGCCGAAGATCGGCTTCCCGAGCCTGCCCAGCGCCGAGCAGCTCGACGAATGGCGCCATTTGCCGGCGCCCGGCTGGCCCGAAATCGCCGCCGTCGCCACCCAGTCCGACGACGAGCACGACATCAGCCTGGTCTTCTCCGCCCGCGAGGAGGAAGCCGTGTATGGCGACCGCCTCTACCGCGTCGTCGCCGCCCGCCGGATGGGACTGATCGCCTGATGCCATCGCTGCAACCGACCCTGGTGGTCGCCGGCGCGCGCGCCGTCGACGGCCGCCCGATCGACATCCTGATCGCCGGGGAGACCATCGCCGCCATCGTGCCCGCCGGCGAGGCGCCGGCCGATCGCGACCGCATCGACGCCGGCGGCCGGCTGGCGACGCCTTCCTTCGTCGAAGGCCACATCCATCTCGACAAGACGCTGCTCGGCCTGCCCTTCATTCCGCATATCCCCGGCGATACCGTCGCGCTGCGGATCGCCGCCGAGAAGGAACTTCGCCGCACCGTGGCGCTGCCCGTCGAGGAACGCGGCGGCCGGCTGATCGAGCAGATCGCCGCCTTCGGCACCGGCAGCCTCCGCAGCCATGTCGACATCGACACCGAGGTCGGGCTGAAGGGCCTGCACGCGCTGCTGCGACTCAAGGAGCGCTACTGGGACCTGGTCGACATCCAGATCGTCGCCTTCCCGCAGAGCGGTATCCGGATCGATCCCGGCGTCGCCGACCTGCTCGACGCGGCGATCCGCGAGGGCGCCGACCTCGTCGGCGGGCTCGACCCGGCCGGCATAGACCAAGACGTCACCGGTCATCTCGACGCCGTCTTCGCCGTCGCCGGGAAGCACGGTGTCGGCGTCGACATCCATTTGCACGATTCCGGCCCGCTCGGCGCCTTCGAGCTGCGCCAGATCGCCGCCCGCACCGTGGCGCTCGGGCTCGAGGGCAAGGTCGCCGTCAGCCACGCCTTCGCGCTCGGCCAGATCGACGATTTCGAATTTTTCCGCACCGCCGAGGCGCTGGCAAACGCCCGCGTCTCCATCATGACCAACGGCCCCGGCCCCGTCGCCATGCCGCCGGTCAAGCGGCTGAAGGCCGCCGGCGTCACCGTCTTCGCCGGCTCCGACAACATCCGCGACGCCTGGTCGCCCTATGGCGATGGCGACCTGCTGCGCCGCGCCCAGATCATCGGCTACCGGCAGGAATTCCTGGCCGATCCCGACCTGGAACACGCCTTCTCGATGGTCACCGAGATCCCGGCAAGCGTGCTCGGCATAGGCCATTACGGTCTAGCGCCGGGCAACCGCGCCGACATCGTCCTGCTCGACGCGGCCTCGGTGCCGGAGGCGGTAGCCGGCTCGCCGCGCGGCCGCACTGTGATCAAGCGCGGAAGGCTGGTAGCGCTGGAGGGCGTGCTGACGTCGCGGGACTGACGGGACGGCCCTCGCGAACGTGAACGGTGTTAATCCTTAGGGATGATTGGATTGGCAGGCAAAAGCTGCCATCTGTTGCCAATCGCCCCTGAATTTCGGAACGGCCCGACGTCGCGCTCGCGAACGCCCGCCACCACAACAAGAGCCCGTCTCATGCGTTTGCCAGATCCATCCGGCGTCGGCCCCGCGCCGGCGCCCGCGACGATTTCCGCGCCCTTGACCTTCCTGATGGCCGCCGCCTGCGGCGCCATCGTCGCCAACCTCTACTACGCCCAGCCGCTGATCGCCCTGATCGGCCCGGATGTCGGGCTGCCGCCGAAGCTCGCCAGCCTCGTCGTGACGCTGACCCAGATCGGCTACGGCCTCGGCCTGATGCTGATGGTGCCGCTCGGCGACATCATCGAGAACAAGAAGCTGGTGCTGATCGCCGTCGGCGTCACCGCCTTCGCGCTGCTGCTCGCGGCCGTCGCGCCGAGCGCCCTGCCCTTCCTGGGCGCGGTTCTGTTCATCGGCATCTGCTCCAGCATCGCGCAGGTGCTGGTGCCGATGGCGGCCCATATGGCGAGCGACGCCGAGCGCGGCCGCACGGTCGGCAACGTCATGGGCGGGCTGATGGTCGGCATCCTGTTCGCCAGGCCGCTCGCCGGCGTGCTGGCCGATTTGATCGGCTGGCGCGGCGTCTTCTTCGCCTCCGCCGCGCTGATGATCGGCCTGGCGCTGCTGCTGCTCCGCCACCTGCCGCAGCGCCATCCGCATTCCGGCCATACCTACGCGCAGCTGATCGGCTCGCTCTGGTCGATCTTCCGCGATACGCCGATCCTGCGCCGCCGCGCCTTCTACCAGTTTGCCCTGTTCGCCGATTTCAGCCTGTTCTGGACCAGCGCGCCGCTCGAGCTGGCGGGCGAGCCCTTCCACCTGACGCAGACGCAGATCGCCGTCTTCGCGCTCGCCGGCGCCGCCGGCGCGATCTCGGCGCCGTTTGCCGGCCGCCTCGCCGATCGCGGCTTCGGCCGGATCGGCACCGGCCTCGCCATCGCTGGCGTGCTGATCGCCTTCGCGCTGTCCGGCCTCGTCTCGGTCGGCTCGATCGCGGCGCTGGTGATCGCGGCGATCCTGCTCGATTTCTGCGTCCAGGCGAACATGGTGTTCGGCCAGCGCTCGCTCTTCATGCTGGCGCCGGCGATCCGCAGCCGCCTGAGCGGCATCTATGTCGCCACCATCTTCATGGGCGGCGCCGTCGGCTCGGCCATCGCCAGCCCGCTCTACGAGACCTTCGGCTGGGCCGGCATCCTGACGGCGGGCATCGCTTTCCCGCTCGCCGCCTTCCTGTTCTACCTGACCGAACTCTTCGGCAGCCGCGCCGTCGCGCGCTAGTCCCGAAACGACGAAAGCCCGGATCGGTTCTCCGATCCGGGCTTTCGAATATCTTCAGCGCCGCCGGGCAAGGCCCGGCGACCTTCCGGTCGATCAGTCCATGCGGACGCCGCCGGTGACGTTGATGCCCTGGCCGGTCATGAAGCGGGCCGCGTCGGAGGCGAGGAAGACGACGACGTCGGCGACATCCTCCGGCTCCTCGATGCGGCCGAGCGGGGTCAGCGAAACATATTCGGCGCGCACCGCTTCCGGCGTCATGCCGCGGAGTTCCGCTTCCCAGATGATCTCGCGCTCCTGCATGGCGGTCTTGACGAAGCCCGGGCAGACGCAGTTGACGCGGATGTTCTTCGGCGCCATTTCACGCGCCAGCGCCTGCGTCCAGCCGAACACGGCGAACTTCGAGGCGGAGTAATGCGCGAGCAATGGCGCGCCGACCTTGGCGGCCAGCGAAGCTGTGTTGACGATCACGCCCTTGGTGTTGCTGGCCAGGAAATGCCGGCAGGCGATCTGATTGGCGAGGAAGACGCCGCGCGCGTTGACGTCGAAATTGAAGTCCCATTCCTCGTCGGTGATGTCGACCGCCGGCCGCATGGTCGAGACGCCGGCATTGGCGCAGAGCAGGTCGAAGCCGCCCAGCGCGTCGATTGCCTTCTGCATCGCCGCGTCGACCGAGGCGCGCTTGGTGACGTCGACCTCGACGGCGAAGCCGCCATTCTCCAGGCCTGCCACGACGGCCTGTGCCGCCATCACGTCGAGATCGGCGATCGCCACCGTCGCGCCCGCCTTGTCGAGGGCCCGCGCGATCGCCGCGCCGATGCCCTTCGATCCACCGGTGACGATTGCCTTGCGCCCTGAGAGATCGAAAATGCCGGCCATGTCGTATGTTTCCTTGCTCGAAATGCCGCCCCAACAAAACGCAATTGCGAACACTTTACAACGGCCCGGCGCGAATTAATGTTTGCAAATGTTCGTTCATGTTGCAGTTTAAACACCCGGGAAGGAGACTGCGATGCCAGCCGACGCCATGACGGGCTCCGCGACGGGCCATGAACTCGAGCAACCCGAACTCGCGGGCAGCGACTATGGCCGCATGCCGGCCGGCGCGCGCCAGTCCCTCATCCTCGACCTGATCGAGCTGCACGGCTTCGTCTCCGTGTCGAAGATTGCCAGCAATCTCAGTGTCTCCGAGATGACGATCCGGCGCGACCTGGTGTCGCTGGAGGAACGCGGCCTGCTCGCCCGCACGCATGGCGGCGCGGTTTCCTCCGCCTCCGACCCGCGCGAGGTGTTCGATCTCGAGGAGCCGGCCTTCAAGCGCCGGCGCCACCGCAACGCCCGGGGCAAGAGCGCGATCGCCACCGCCGCCGCCGGCCTGATCGGGCCGGGCGAGACCATCGGCATCGATGTCGGCACCTCGACGCTGACGCTCGCCGAGGCGGTGGTGAATCGCGCCGATCTCCGCGTCTTCACCAACAGCCTGCGCGCCGCCATGACGCTCTCCGCCTCGAAAAGCCCGGTCTATGTGCTGGGCGGCGAGGTGCGCGATCCCGAACAATCCGTGGTCGGCTCGCGCGCGGTCGGCGAACTGCAGAACTACAACATCGATCGCGTCTTCATCGGCGTTTCCGGCCTGATCGAGGCCGGCTTCTTCGACTATTCGGTCGAGGACACCGAGGTGAAACGCGCCTTCATCGCGCGCGCCGACCAGGTGGTCATCCTGTGCGATTCGTCCAAATTCGATCACCGCTCGCTGGCGCGGGTGTGCGAACTCTCCGGCGTCGACATCCTGGTGACCGACGCCGCCCCGCCCGCCCATCTCGCCAGGGCGCTCGAAGCCGCCGGCGTCGAAGTCCTCGTCGCCGGAGCCGAGCCCGAAACCCAAACCGACTGATCACCGCGCCATCCGCCGCCGGCCGCGCGTACCCCTTCAACAGACTGGAACGTCCTGGATGCCCGCCCAAAAGACCACCGTCATCGGCCTCGATATTGGCACGACCTCGACCATCTCGATCGCCGTGCGCGTGCCCGACCAGATCCTGCACATGGCGTCGCGCCCGGTGACTCTGTCCTCGCCCTCGCCGAGCTGGGCCGAGGAGGATCCGGCCGAATGGTGGTCGAATACCTGCGAGGTGCTGCGCGAGACGATCGCCGCCCTCCCCGACGGCCCGGATTCGCTCGCCGGCCTCTGCGTCACCGGCATGCTGCCGGCGGTGGTGCTGCTCGACGCCAGCGGCCGCGTGCTGCGGCCCAGCATCCAGCAGAGCGACGGCCGCTGCGGCGAGGAAGTCGAGGGGCTGAAGCGCGAGATCGACGAGGCGGCCTTCCTGAAGCGCACCGGCAACGGCGTCAACCAGCAGCTCGTGGCGGCGAAGCTGCGCTGGATCGCCCGGCACGAGCCGGACGTCTTCTCGCGCATCGCCACCGTGTTCGGCTCCTACGACTACATCAACTGGCGCCTGACCGGCCGCCGCGCCGTCGAGCAGAACTGGGCGCTGGAAGCCGGCTTCACCGACGTCGCGACCGACCGCATCGCCGACGACCTCGTGGCGCTCGCCGGCATTCCGCGCAGCGCCGTGCCGGATCGCACCGTCACGCATGAGCAGATGGGCACGGTCTCGGCCGAGGCGGCCCGCGAGACGGGCCTGCCGGAGGGCCTGCCGATCTTCGGTGGCGCCGCCGACCACATTGCCTCGGCGCTCGCCGCCGGCATCGCCTCGAACGGCGACGTGCTGCTGAAGTTCGGCGGCGCCGGCGACATCGTCGTCGCGGCCGACAAGGCCAAGCCGGATGCCCGCCTCTATCTCGACTACCACCTCGTTCCCGGCCTCTATGCGCCGAATGGCTGCATGGCCTCGTCCGGCTCGGCCCTGAACTGGATGGCCCGCCTGCTGGCGGACGGCGACGGCGAGGAGCGGCCGCATGTCGTGCTCGACCGGCTCGCCGGCGCGGTTCCCGCCGGCAGCGACGGCGTGCTCTGCCTGCCCTATTTCCTCGGCGAGAAGACGCCGATCCACGATCCGCTGGCGCGCGGCACCTATATCGGCCTCAGCCTCGGCAACGGCAAAGGCCATCTCTGGCGGGCGCTGCTCGAAGGCGTCGCCTATGGCTTCCGCCACCATGTCGACGTTCTGGCCGACATGGGCCACGCGCCGAGCCGCTTCTTCGCCTCGGATGGCGGCACCAAGAGCCGGGTCTGGATGCAGATCATGGCCGACGTGCTCGGGGCGCCGGTGCAGCTTCTCGACAATCCCTACGGATCGTCGGTCGGCGCGGCCTGGGTCGCGGCCATCGGCACCGGCCTCGCCACCGACTGGAGCGGCATTTCGAGCTTGGCTACGCAGGGCGCGCTGATCCACCCCAATCCCGCCAACCGCGAAATCTACGACAACGGCTATGCCCGCTACCGCGCCGCCTATGTGGCGCTGAAGCCCGTCTTCGCCATGCCGTAAGTAGAGGCTCGCCCAACAAAAAAGACCCCGAGCGCCGTTCGGCCTCGGGGTCGAAAATCACGCAGTCTTGCTCGGGAGGTTCGAAATCGGACATCCTGATCCCACGGGCATCGGCCGCGGCCGACGCCCGTTCCGCCGCCTCAGTGCGGCTTGAGCTTCTTGCCCTTCGCCAGTTGCGACGGTGACAACTTCGACGGCTTCACCTCGGCGCCGGTGATGCCGGAACCCGGCTGCACCATCTCCGGCGGATCGCTCGTCGGGAAGGTTTCCTCCAACGCCTTGTCGAGACGCTTGCTTTCCGACTTGCGGCTGTGACGCGCGGCATGGCCGGGCACCATCGATTTCAGCAATTCCTTGACGGCCACTATACGTCCTCCTTGCCTGAACTCGCCTTCGAATAAACAAGGCGCGACGACTGTTTTCGTTCCGCTCCGGGCGGCGATAGCGCAGCGGGCGCTATTTCCAGACGGGCATGGAGGTGATCGGAATGGAGGCGAACATGAGCGATCCAAGCGGCGGCGCAATCGGCCGCAACCGGTCTCCCGCGGCGCGATGGCAGAGCATGCCGATCCTGCGCGCGTGGCGGCCTCAAATCCTGTCGGTGCTGCGCATCGTCACCGCGCTGGTGTTCCTGGAATTCGGCACGGCGAAGCTGCTCGGCTTCCCCTATTCGGAGATGCTCTCCAACCTGCCGCGCTTCTCGATCTTCTGGATCGCCGGCATCGTCGAGATCATCGGCGCGCCGCTGCTGCTGCTCGGCCTGTTCACCGGGCCGGTGGCGTTCCTGCTGTCTGGCGAGATGGCGATCGCCTATTTCTGGATCCACCTGCCGAACGACTTCTTCCCGCTCCGGAACGGCGGCATCGAAGCGATCCTGTTCTGCTTCATCTTTCTCTATATCGCCGCCGCCGGCCCTGGCGCCTGGAGCGTCGACGGCCTGCTGGCGCGGCGGCGAGATCCGGACAACGAGCGCTAGCCAGCTCTCTATCTGGTCACGATTTCTTCGGGCGACCGGTATCCGCTGCGCTCGAAATCGCTTTAGACTCGCTCGCTCGGATAGCCGGCCTCCTCGAGCGCGGCAACGATCGCGCCCGCCTCGGCCGTGCTCTCGATGCGCACGGTCTTCGAGGCGAGATCCGTCGCGACCTCGGCGGCGGGATCGAGCGCCTTCACGGTCTTCTGCACCGTCGAGACGCAGTGGCCGCACGACATGTCCTTGATATTCAATGTCAGCATTCCGGGCTCCGTTCGTTGATCGAGCCGGATATGGACCTTCCCATCATGGCAAGGTCAAGCCCCGAAAAGCGCCCTTGACCTTCCCATAATGAGAAGCTTTACCTATATCGTCATCACGCCAGACGAAGGGCATTTCCGATGACAAGCCTCCCCTCTCCTCGGTCTCTCACGCCCGAGAAGGAACTCGACCTCGCGATCGAGGGCATGACCTGCGCCTCCTGCGTCGCGCGGGTCGAGAAGGCGCTGGCGAAGGTTCCCGGCGTCTCCAGCGCCAACGTCAACTTGGCGACGGAGCGGGCTACCATCCTGGCGCCGGCCGGCGTCGTCTCGGCCGCCGCGCTCGAAGAGGCGGTGCGCAAGATCGGCTACGAGGCCCGCGCCATCGTCGCCACGGACGCGCCCGACGACCTCTCCGAGAAGCGCGACGCCGAGGCATCCGCGCTGGCCCGCTCGCTCGCGGTCGCCGCGGCGCTGACGCTGCCGGTCTTCATCGTCGAGATGGGCTCGCACCTGATCCCGGCGCTGCATCACTGGGTGACGATGACGCTCGGCCCCTGGAACAGCTACCTGCAGTTCGCGCTGACGACGCTGGTGCTGTTCGGCCCGGGCCTGCGCTTCTTCCAAAAGGGCATTCCGGCCCTCGCCCGCCTTGCCCCGGACATGAACGCGCTCGTCGCGATCGGCGCCGGCGCCGCCTATCTCTATTCGGCCGTCGCCACCTTCCTGCCCGGCCTTCTGCCGGAAGGCACCGGCTACGTCTATTTCGAGGCGGCGGCCGTCATCGTCACGCTGGTGCTGTTCGGCCGCATGCTCGAGGCCCGCGCCAAGGGGCGGACGGGCGCCGCCATCCGCAAGCTGGTCAAGCTGCGCCCGAAGACCGCGCGCCTGCTGCGCGACGGCGGACCGGTCGAGGTCGAGCTCGACGCGGTCAAGGTCGGCGACATCCTGCTCGTGCGTCCCGGCGACCAGATCCCCGTCGACGGCAGCGTCACCGACGGCTCGTCCTTCGTCGACGAGGCGATGATCACCGGCGAGCCGGTGCCGGTCGAAAAGACGGCCGGCGCGAAGGTCGTCGGCGGTACCATCAACAAGACCGGCAGCTTCTCCTTCCGCGCCGAAAAGGTCGGTGCCGACACGGTGCTGGCGCAGATCATCCGCATGGTAGAAAGCGCGCAGGGCGCCAAGCTGCCGATCCAGGCGCTGGTCGACAAGGTCACGCAATGGTTCGTTCCGGCCGTGATGGCGGCGGCGCTCGTCACCTTCGGCGTCTGGCTCGCCTTCGGTCCCGAGCCGGCCCTCTCCTTCGCGCTCGTCAACGCCGTCGCCGTGCTGATCATCGCCTGCCCCTGCGCCATGGGGCTCGCCACGCCGACCTCGATCATGGTCGCGACCGGAAGGGCCGCGGAATTCGGCGTGCTGTTCCGCAAGGGCGACGCGCTGCAGACGCTGCGCGACACCTCGATCGTCGCCATCGACAAGACCGGAACGCTGACGGAAGGGCGTCCCGGGTTAACGGATCTCATCGCTGTTAACCCCGCCGAGCGCGACGCCGTGCTGCGCCTCGTCGCCGCCGTCGAAGGCCGTTCGGAACATCCGATCGGCGCCGCGCTCGTCGCCGCGGCGAAGGAAGCGCACCTTGATCTCCCTGAAGTCACCGGCTTCGAGGCTCTCCCCGGCTATGGCGTCCGCGCCGAAGCCGATGGCCGCGCCGTGACGGTCGGCGCCGATCGCTTGATGGCGAAGCTCGGCATCGACATTTCCGCCTTCGCCGGCGAGGCCGCCCGCCTCGGCGAGGAAGGCCGGTCGCCGCTCTATGCCGCGATCGACGGCAAGCTCGCCGCGATCCTCGCCATCGCCGATCCGGTCAAGCCGAGCTCCGCCGCCGCCGTGGCGAGCCTGCACAAGCTCGGCCGCCGCGTCGTCATGGTGACGGGCGACAACCGCGCCACCGCCGAGGCGATCGCGAGAAGGCTCGGCATCGACGAGGTGCTGGCCGAGGTGCTGCCGGACGGAAAGGTCGAGGCGGTGGAACGGCTTAGGGCGCGCGGCGCCAGGGTCGCCTTCGTCGGCGACGGCATCAACGACGCGCCGGCGCTCGCGGCCGCCGATGTCGGCCTCGCCATCGGCACCGGCACCGACGTCGCCATCGAGAGCGCCGATGTCGTGCTGATGTCCGGCGATGTCGGCGGCGTGGTCAAGGCGATCGGCCTGTCGGAAGCGACGATCCGCAACATCAAGGAAAACCTGTTCTGGGCCTTCGCCTACAATGCCGCCCTGATCCCGATCGCCGCCGGCGCACTCTATCCGGCTTATGGCTGGCTGCTGTCGCCGATGCTGGCGGCCGGCGCCATGGCGATGTCGAGCGTCTTCGTCGTCGGCAACGCGCTTCGCCTGAAGCGCTACCGGCCCATCGAATAGCCAGGAGAGATCCAGCCCATGAACATTGGCGAAGCTTCCGCCGCCTCCGGCGTCTCGGCCAAGATGATCCGCTACTATGAACAGATCGGCCTGATCCGGCCGGCGGCGCGCACCGATTCCGGCTATCGGGTCTACGCGCCGAGCGAGGTCGAGACGCTGCGCTTCATCCGCCGCGCCCGCGATCTCGGCTTCTCGGTCGAGGAGATGGGCACGCTACTCGCGCTCTGGCAGGACAAGGGCCGCGAGAGCGCCGACGTCAAGCGCCTGGCGCTGCAGCACGTCGCCGAGATCGAGAAGCGCATCCACGAACTGGAGGGGATGGCGCGGACGCTGCGCCATCTCGCCGGCCATTGCCATGGCGACGAGCGGCCGGATTGCCCCATTCTCGACGACCTCGCCACCCTTTCCGACGCGGAGACGGCGGCGCCGGCCCGCAAGCCGGCGCTGCGCGGCCGGCGATAGGCCGCGTCAGCGGCAGACGCCGAGCATCGCGTTCAACTGGCGAGCGACATGCTCGATCACACCCTCGGCACCGAGTTCGACGCCATGCAGCAACGCCACCACGATCACCGGCGCGACCAGCAGCCAGACCCAGCGGAGCCGCACCGGGCGCTGGAAGAGATCCTGCCGACTGGCAAGGAGGGAGGGTGCGAGCAGGCCGATCGCCCCGCCGAGCACCGTCTCCGACAGCGTATGGGCGCCCAGAACGATGCGCGTGACGGCGATCGCCAGCGAAAGCCCGAAACCGCAGAAGATCGCCAATCCGGCCAGCGCTTGGGTTCGCGCCAGCCGCGCCACCAGCACCGCCAGCCCGCCATAGACCGCGACCGACGCGCCGGCATGACCGCTGGGGCTGCGCAGATTGAGGCCCGGGAGATAGCCGCCGCAGGGGATGAAGGCGATCTTGGCGACCAGCACCAGCCCCAGCACCAGAACGACCGAGAACGCCCACCAGAACGCGGCGCGACGCTGGCCCGACGCCAGCAGGATCAGCGTTACCAGCAGCAGGATCGGCAGGATCACCGCCTGGCCGCCGAAACTGGTGACGAAGAGAGTGAGGGGGCGCAGCGACATCGGCGTTCCGGAAAGAGCAAGGTAAACGCGGCCCCTGCCGGCGCTGCGCCGCGCCAGGCGGGTCGATTCGTCCCGCTTCCCGCGCGTGAGCGCCACCATGGCGGCCGCCAATCGCCCTGTCCATGCGGCGATGCGCCGAAGGCTTGCATCCCGGCGGCGATCCCGGCCAAGTGGGCGCCCCAATGCAATCGGACAGCCTGCTAGCCATGACCACCATCGAACGCTTCGCCATCGCGGGCCCCGCCCTCCTCCACCCCAAGGTGCATGGCGATGCACGCGGCCATTTCTTCGAGGCCTTCCGGCAGGACATGTTCCAGCGCCACGTCGATCCGGCCGTCGCCTTCGTCCAGGACAACCAGTCGCTCTCCCGCCCGGCCGGCACGGTGCGCGGACTGCATTTTCAGCTTGAGCCGCGCGCGCAGGCCAAGCTGGTGCGCGTGCTGCGCGGTTCGATCCTCGACGTCGCGGTCGATATCCGCCCGTCCTCGCCGACCTTCGGCCAGCATGTCGCGGTGACGCTTTCCGCCGAGAACCGCGCGCAGCTCTATGTTCCCGCCGGCTTCGCGCACGGCTTCTGCACGCTCGAACCCGATACCGAGGTCTTCTACAAGACGTCGGACTATTACAGCCCCGAACATGATCGCGGCCTTGCCTGGAACGATCCCGCCCTTGGCATCGACTGGCCGGTCACGGAAACGGCCGCGACCCTTTCGGATCGCGACCGCAAGCATCCCCGCCTGTCCGATTTGGCCCTCTAGCGTCGGGCGCCCTCCGAGGCGCTCTACCGCATGCGCGCCAGACGAGAGAGATCCGAACCCTCGAAATCGGTCGAGGCGCTGACCTCGGCCCATTCCCTGGCATCCGCCTGCCGGACTGCCTCGGCTTCGCCGTAGACGAAGAGGGCGTCGCTGCCGAGCAGCAGGTGCGCAGGGACCTTGTCGCGCCCCGCGAGATCGACGACGACCTTGGCGACCTTGGCCGGATCTCCGACCTCGTGGCCGATATAGCCCTTGAGCAGAGCCAGCATCGCCCCCACCCCCGCCTCGTAATCCGGCAGGAGCGGCGGCGTGTTGCCCCGCGCGACGAACCCCCAGTCGGTGCGCATGCCGCCCGGCTCGACCGCAACCACCTTCACGCCGAAGCCCGCGACCTCCTTCGCCAGCACCTCCGTGAAACCGCCCACCGCCCATTTGGCCGCCTGATAGGCGCTCATGCCGGACGCGCTGGTGCGGCCGCCGACCGAGGAGATGTTGATGATGTGGCCCGAGCGTTGCCGGCGCATAACGGGGAGCGCGGCGCGGCTGAGATGCACGACACCATAGAAATTGGTGTCGATCTGCGCCCGGAAATCATCCTCGTCCGTCTGCTCGAATGGCGAGAAATGCCCGAAGCCGGCATTGTTGACGAGCACGTCCAGCCGCCCGAAGGTCGCGACGGCGAAATCGACGGCGGCCTGCGCTGCCTTGGCGTCGGTCACGTCGAGCGCGAAGCTGCGCAGGCTTTCGCCATGCTTCTCAACCAGATCGTCAAGCCTTTCGGGACTGCGTGCCGTCGCGACGACGCGATCGCCCGCCGCCAGCGCGGCCTCGACGATCGAGCGACCCAGCCCGTGGGCGCTGCCGGTGATCAACCAGATCCTGGACATTGGATGTTCCTTTCGATGAGACAATTTTAATGAGTGAGTACACACTCATTAAAAAGACAAAACCCTATCGGGCAATTCCTCGCCAGAAGGCGTCGAAGCCGGCGCGCTTGTAGTGTTCGCGCTTGTCCGGGTACCGCATGATGAATTCGAGCGTCGTCTCGGCCAGCGTGTCGAGAATGGCGCTGACATAGGCCGCGTCATATTCCGTCGAGACGTGACCGGCGAGGTTGCCCTCCAGCCGCCCGACGATCTCTTCGAACAGCCCGCTGGCGCGGCAACGGCTGGCCTCCGAAACGCGATCGGAAACCTTGAGCTGCCGGATCGTCTTCCGCTTGGCCGGGTTGGCCGCGCCCCAGTCGATCAGGCGGCTCCAGATATGCCGGGTCCGCTCATACGGGCTGCCATCGGCCGGGTAGTCATCCAGCAGGGCCGCCGCCAGCTCCGCCTCGATTTCGAGGAAGAGCTCGTTGAGGAGGTCGTCCTTGGTGGCGAAATAGGTGAAGAGCGTTCCCTCGGCGAAGCCGGCTTCCTTGGCGATCTTGGCCGTCGGCGCGCCGGTTCCCTGCGCCGCCACCAGATCGACGGCGGCGGTCAGGATCGCTTCGCGCTTTTCTTCACTGAGGGGGCGTGCCATTCGAAGACCCTATGAGCGAGTGCTTGCTCATTAATTGGATCAAGCGTGGCGACGCTTCAAGGGGCCCTTCGGCCAGCCGGACGAATTTTTTCGCCCGGCACGCCGCGCGCAGGCCGATAGTCTCCGGAAATCAGCGACTTGGATGATCCGACAATTTAGAGAGGCTCAACCCCGACGCGGCGCCGGGCCGGCAACGCCGGGGCCTCAGCGCTCGGCGAGCACCATCTTCAGCAGGTACTGGCCATAGCTGCTCTTGCCGAGCGCGATGCCGAGGCGTTCGAGCGCTGCCGCGTCGATGAAGCCCATGAGATAGGCGATTTCCTCGGGACAGCAGATCTTCAGGCCTTGCCGCTTCTCGAAGGTGCGCACGAACTCCGATGCCTCGATCAGGCTGTCCGGCGTGCCGGTGTCGAGCCAGGCATAACCGCGCCCCATCTTCTCGACATGCAGCGCGCCGCGTTCGAGATAGGCGCTGTTGACGTCGGTGATCTCCAGTTCGCCGCGCGCCGAGGGCTTCAGGTCGGCGGCGATGTCGACCACCGCCTCGTCATAGAAATAGAGCCCGGTCACGGCCCAGTTCGAGCGCGGCGACTTCGGTTTCTCCTCGATCGAAACCGCCTTCTTCTGGCGGTCGAAGGCGACGACGCCATACCGCTCGGGATCCTGCACGTGATAGGCGAACACGGTCGCGCCGCTCGTCCGCGCCCGGGCCTCCGCCAGCAGGTCCGTCAGGCCATGGCCGAAGAAGATGTTGTCGCCGAGGATCAGTGCCGACCGTGAGCCGGCGACGAAATCCGCACCAATGCGATAGGCCTGCGCCAATCCCTCCGGCGCCGCCTGCTCGGCATAGGAAAGCGCGATGCCCCATTGCGAGCCGTCGCCGAGCAGCGCCTGGAATTTCGGCAGGTCCTGCGGCGTCGAGATAACAAGGATGTCGCGGATCCCGGCCAGCATCAGCGTCGACAGCGGATAGTAGATCATCGGCTTGTCGTAGATCGGCAGCAGCTGCTTGCTGGTGACAAGCGTCATCGGATGCAGCCGCGTGCCGGCGCCGCCGGCGAGAACGATACCCTTCATGCCGCATTCCGTTCGAGATCGAGGATGGCAGCGACCGCAACGCCGAGGCTTTGCGGCCAGCCGGGGAGCCGGACGCCGAAGCTGTGTTCCGTCCGCCCGCAATCGAGCCGGGAATCGCGCGGCCGCGCCGCCGGCGCGACATAGGCATCGCCCGAGATCCGGCCGAGCGTCGGCACCCTGCGCCCGGCTTCGGCAAGCCGCGCCATGACGCCGGCGGCGAGGTCGAACCAGCTCGCCTCGACGCTGCCGGCGAGATGAAAGATGCCGCCCGAGGCGACGCCCCTCGCCTGCCCGGCGATCGCCAGCAGGCCGTCGGCGAGATCGGCGGCATGGGTCGGATTGCCGAAGCGGTCGGCAACGATGTCGAGATGCTCCCGCTCGCCGGCGAGGCGGACCATGGTGCGGACGAAATTGCCGCCATCCTGGCCATAGACCCAGCCGGTGCGGAAGATCAGCGCGTCGGGATTTTCTGCCAGCACCCGCTCTTCGCCGGCAAGCTTGCTGCGTCCATAGACGCCGAGCGGGTTCGTCGCGTCGGTTTCGACGTAGGGCTCGCCCTTCTCGCCGTCGAAGACATAGTCGGTCGAGACATGCAGGAACGGCAGGCCGAGTTTTCGCGCGCTGGCGGCGAGAGCCGCTGCACCGTCACGGTTGATCGCCATGGCGAGCGCTTCCTCGCTTTCGGCCCGGTCGACCGCCGTATAGGCGGCGGCGTTCAGGATCAGATCCGGCTCGAAGCCGGCGATCCGCTTCGCAGCACCATCGGGATCGGCAAGATCCAGCGCCGGCCGGCCGAAGGTCTCGACGACATGGCCATGCGCGGCCGCCCGCGCCTTCAGCGCGCGCGCCAACTGGCCGCTGGAGCCGGCAACGAAGATCCGCATCAGTTCGCGCCCTCAAGCAGGCCGAGGCGCTGGCCGCGATAGACGCCGCTGCGGATCGGCTCCCACCAGTCGCGCCGGTCGAGATACCAGGCGACGGTCTTCTCGATGCCGCTGTCGAAGCTTTCCGCCGCCCGCCAGCCGAGTTCCGTCTCCGCCTTGGTCGGGTCGATGGCGTAGCGCTGGTCGTGGCCTGGCCGGTCGGCGACGAACTCGATCAGTTCGGCATGCCGTCGGCCGCCGAGGCGGCGATCGAGAATGGCGCAGATGCCCTGCACCACGTCGAGATTGGTGCGCTCGTTGCGGCCGCCGATATTGTAGCTCGCGCCCGGCTTGCCCAGCGTCAACGCCAGGAACAGGGCGCGGGCGTGATCCTCGACATAGAGCCAGTCGCGCACGTTGGAGCCGTCGCCATAGACGCGGATCGGCGCGCCCGCGATGGCGTTCAGGATGACGAGCGGGATCAGCTTCTCCGGGAAGTGGTACGGCCCGTAATTGTTGGAGCAGTTGGAGATCAGCGCCGGCAGGCCATAGGTGCGCTGCCAGGCGCGGACCAGATGGTCCGAGGCCGCCTTGCTGGCCGAATAGGGCGAGGAAGGGTCATAGGGCGTCGCCTCATGGAAGAGGCCGTCGCTGCCGAGCGATCCGAACACCTCGTCGGTCGAGACATGCAGGAAGCGGAAGGCCGAGCGCTTCTCGGCGCCGAGCGTGTCGTGATAGGCGCGCGCCGCTTCCAGCAGCGTCGCCGTACCCATGATGTTGGTCTCGAGGAACACGCCGGGAGCACCGATCGATCGGTCGACATGGCTCTCGGCCGCGAGATGGATGACGCCGTCCGGCTCGTAGCGACGGAAGACGTCGGCAAGCGCGCCCGCATCGCCAATGTCGGCCTGCACGAAGGCATAGAGCGGATGATCGGCGATCGGCGCCAGCGAGGCAAGGTTCGCGGCATAGGTCAGCTTGTCGACATTGACGACGGCGACCCCGAGATCACCGACCAGATGGCGGCAGAGAGCCGAACCGATGAAGCCGGCGCCGCCGGTGACGAGAACACGCATACGAGACCGACCACCCTGTTGAGCGGTCAGCCTAACCCCTCCCCCTGTCATCGCAAAGGCGGCCTGTGGAAGACGGGCTCAGGCGCTGCCGATGAAGATGCCGGCGGCGAGCACCAGCAGGCCGCCCAGCACGACCTGCCCCATGGCGGAATGGAACTTCGTGTCCATGTAGCGCCAGCGGATCCAGGCGATGGCGATGAGCTCGGCCAGCACCACGACACCGGCCACCACCGTCGCCGTCCAGAAATGCGGGATGAGGAACGGCAGCGTATGCCCGAGGCCGCCGATCGCGGTCATCACGCCGCAGACGACGCCGCGCAGCCAGGGATGGCCGCGGCCGGTGATGACGCCGTCGTCCGACAGCGCTTCGGTGAGGCCCATCGAGATGCCGGCGCCGATCGAGGCGGCGAGACCGACCAGAAAGGCGCTGAACGAATTCTGCGTGGCGAAGGCGGCGGCGAAGATCGGCGCCAGCGTCGAGACGGAACCGTCGATCAGGCCGGCAAGGCCGGGCTGGACCACCTGCATGACGAACATGCGCCGCCGCGTCGCGTCCTCCTCGCTCCGCACGCTCTCGCGCAGGTGCTCGGCCTCGAGTTCCTCGACCTTGCGCTCGTGCTGCGCCTCCATGGCGGCGAGGTCGCCGAGCAGCTTTCGCACATCCGGGTCGGTCGCCCGCTCGGCCGCCTTCAGATACAGGCGCTGCGCCTCGAGCTCCATCGTCGCGGCGTCGAGCCGGAAGCCGTCGACGGAGATGTTGCGCATCGACCAGACCGGCGCATGCCGGACGAAGCCGCGCACGTCGTCGCGCCGGACGAGTGGGATATGATCACCGAACTTTTCCTTGAAGAGATCGATCAGCAGGCGCCGGTGCCCGTCCTCCTCGACCGCCATGGCGTCGAAGACCCTGGCCGAACCGGGAAAGTCGGGCGCAAGCCGCTCCGCCATGTCGCGATAGCGCCGGGCATCCTCTTCCTCGGCGCCGATCGCCAGCGCCATGACCTCGCGCACCGAGAGGTCCTTGAACGAGCGCTTGCCGAATGAAAACACGGGAGTAGTCCTTACAGATTAGAATTTTTCTAATCTGGTATCAGCTGCGCCATCCCTTCACAAGCGCGACACCTTGCCAACGAGGTTGCCGGATGGGGATCGGCGAAGCGGCGGCGCCGCCCAAAGAAAATGGCCGGGATTCGGGTCCCGGCCATCGGATCGAAAGGTCCTGAGTGCGGTGGTCAGATCGAGACCGCGATCGCCCGCTTCTCCTTGACCGACTGCAGCGCGGCGTCGGCGAGCACCAGCGCCTTCCAGCCGTCCTCGCCGGAAGGCGTCGCCGGCCCCCCCTTCTCGACGGCCTGAATGAAGGCGGCGATCTCGTTGCGATACGCCTCCGTGTAGCGGGTCATGAAGAAGTTCAGCAGCGGCTCGCGGCGATAGCCATCGCCATTGGCGATCTCGACATTGGTGGCGCGCAGATTGTCGGCGCTGACCAGCCCCTTCGAGCCATGCACCTCGATGCGCTGGTCATAGCCATAGCTGGCGCGGCGCGAATTCGAGATCTGGGCGATGCGGCCGGATTTCGTCGTCAGCACGACGGAAGCGCTGTCGAAATCGCCGAGCTTGCCGATCTCCGGATCGACCAGCACCGACGCCGAGGCGAAGACGCTGACCGGCTCCTCGCCGAGCAGGAAGCGCGCCATGTCGAAATCATGGATGGTCATGTCGCGGAACAGCCCGCCCGAACGGCGGATATAGTCGGCCGGCGGCGGGCCGGGATCGCGCGAGGTGATCGACACCATCTCGACCTTGCCGATGGCGCCGGCGTCGATCTGCCGGCGCACCTCGATGAAGTTCGGATCGAAGCGGCGATTGAAGCCGACCATCAGCAGCGCCTTCTCCGCCGCGACGACGGCGAGGCATTCCTTGACGCGGGCGACGTCGAGATCGACCGGCTTCTCGCAGAAGATCGCCTTTCCGGCGCGCGCCGCCTGCTCGATCATGCTGGCGTGCAGGTCGGTCGGCGTCGTGATCAGGACGGCGTCGATGTCGCCGGCGTTCATGATCGCGTCGGCCTCGCGCACTTCCGCGCCGGTCGCGGCGGCGAGCGCCTTGGCCGCCTCGGGGAAGGCGTCGGCGACGGCGACGAGCGTCGCGCCCGCATTCGCCGCGATCGCGCCGGCATGTACCTTGCCGATCCGGCCCGCTCCGAGAAGTCCCAGTCTCACGGTCATTCCAATTTCCTCAATCTGGTTCGGCGCCCGCAGGGCTCGCCGGTCTGGAGCTCAATCGATGTCGACCCAGCCGCGCGTCTCGTGCGAGCGGGCCATGGCATGGACGGTGCGTTCGATCCGCAATCCCGTTGCAAACTCGATCAGATGGGCCGGCTCGCCGGCGATCCGCCGCATCAGTTCGCGCGCCTCGATCACCTTCAGATCATTGAAGCCGAGGCCATGGCCCGGCGCCGGGATGAAGCGGTCATAGGGTGGATGCACCGTCCCGGTCAGGATGGTGCGGAAGCCCTGCTCGGCCGCCGGTCCGCGCGCCTGGAACAATTGCAGCTCGTTCATCCGCTCCTGGTCGTAGAGCAGCGAGCCCTCGGAGCCGAAGATCTGGATGGCGATCCGGCCCTTGCGGCCCCAGGCCGAGCGATTGACCAGCAGGCTGCCGGACGCGCCGCTTTGAAGGCGGAACAGGATGTTGGCGATATCGTGCGTCTCGACCGCGCGGCTGCCGCCCGAGGCCAATGGCCGCTCGGCATAGGGCTTCGCCATGTCGACCACGACGCTCGCCAGCGGCCCGACCAGAATGGTGAGCAACGACAGCGGATGGACGGCGAAATCGTCGAGCGCGCCATAGCCGGACGCGGCCTCGCTCTTCCAGCCGAACGGCGCCGCCGCGTCGGCCATGAAGTCCTCGTCCATCTCGACGCGGACATGGTTGACCGTGCCGATCGCGCCGTCCGCGATCAGCCGGCGCATGTGCCGCGTGGCGGGGTTCTGGATGTAGTTGTAGCCGAGCGCCGCCACCTTGCCGGATGCTTCGGCCGCCTCAAGCATCGCCGTCGCGTCGGCGAGCGACGTCGCCATCGGCTTCTCGCACCAGACATGCTTGCCGGCCGTGAGCGCGGCGATCGCCATCTCGGCGTGGAACTGGTTCGGCGTCGTGATCGAGACGAGGTCGACCTCGGGATCCTCGACCACCCTGCGCCAGTCGCCCGAGGCGCGGGCGAAGCCCAGTTCCGTCGCCTTGCTTCTGGCCAGCGCCTCGTTCGCCTCGCCAAGATGCACCAGCCTTGGCCGTGCCACGTCGCCGAAGGTCGGCGCGACGGCGTTCCAGGCGAGCGCATGGCACTTGCCCATGTATCCAGTGCCGATCAGCCCGATGCCGAGAGATTTCATGCCCAATATCCCGATTCTTCCTGCTCTCAGACCGTGCCGCCGAGTTCGGCGGAAAGATCGGCGAGTTCCTTGCCGCCGGCCATGAGATTCTGCAGTTCATCCGCCGTGATCTGGCCGCGCGCCGCCGTGCCCAATGTCCGCCCGCGGTTCAGCACGGTGAAGCGGTCGCCGACCGCGAGCGCATGGCGGACATTGTGGGTGATGAAGACGACGCCGAGCCCGCGCTTGCGCACCATGTCGATATATTTGAGCACCATCGACGTCTGCCGGACGCCGAGCGCCGAGGTGGGCTCATCGAGGATCAGTACCTTGGCGCCGAAATAGACGGCGCGCGAGATCGCCACGCATTGGCGCTCGCCGCCCGAAAGCGTGCCGACCGCCTGGCCGGGATCGCGCACGTCGATGCCGATCCGCTGCATTTCCTCGCGCGTGACGCGGTCGCAGAAGCCCATGTCCATGAAGCGGAACGGCCAGATGCCCTTGACCGGCTCGCGACCCATGAAGAAGTTCCGCGTCACCGACATCAGCGGGATCATGGCGAGGTCCTGGTAGACCGTGGCGATGCCGGCATCGAGCGCCTGACGCGGGCTGGTGAAATGCACCGGCTGGCCGTTCAGGAGCATCTCGCCCCGGGTCAGCCTGTGCACGCCCGCCATCGTCTTGATGAAGGTGGACTTGCCAGCGCCATTGTCGCCGAGCAGACAATGCACCTCGCCGGCATGGATCGAGATCGACACGCCGGCGAGCGCCACCACGGAGCCGAAATGCTTCTCGATGTCGCGCATTTCCAGGATCGGCGTCGTCATCAGCGCTCTCCCGTCACGCGCTTGCGGATGATGTTGTTGAAGAACACGGCCATCAGCAGCATGCCGCCGAGGAAGACGAGGTACCAATCCTGGTCGATGGCGGTGTAGGTGAGGCCGATCAGCACCATGCCGAAGATGACGGCGCCGACCGCCGCGCCCACGACCGAGCCATAGCCGCCCGTCAGCAGGCAGCCGCCGATCACCGCGGCGATGATCGCCTCGAACTCCTTCTGGAAGCCGCGCCGAGCATCCGTCGAGCCGGCATCGAGCACCGTCAGCACGGCCACCAGCGCCGCGCAGCAGGCCGTGAGGACGAAGAGGGACGTCTTCACCCGCCGGGTCGGGACGCCGGAATTGCGCGCGGCATTGGGATCGCCACCGGCGGCGAAGATCCAGTTGCCATAGCGCGTGCGGGCCAGGACGATGGCGCAAACGACGGCGAGCCCGACGAACCAGACGATCTCGACCGGGACGCCGGTCACCTTGGGCTGGCCGTTCGGGAACTTGGCGATCCAGTCATGCGCGGCGAGCCAGGCGAACAGGCCCTCGAACGCGTCGCCGGCGAAGAGCTTGTAGATGAAGGCGTCGAGCGAAGTCCGCGTCGCCGCCTCGCGCACGCCGCGCAATTGCGTCGCGCCGCCGGTCGCCCATTTGAGCCCGACCAGCGAAAGACCCCGGAGTACGAACAGGAAGGCGAGCGTGACGATGAAACTCGGCAGGCCGGTGTGGATGACGAGCTGGCCGTTGATGAAGCCGATCGCGGCGGCGCAGATAAAGGCGATCAGGATCGCCACCGGCAGCGGCAGGCCGAAGGTGACGAGGCAGGCGGCGAAGATCAGGCCGGCGAAGGCAACCATCGAACCGACTGAAAGGTCGAACTCGCCGCCGACCATCAGCAGCGAGGCACCGATCGCCAGGATGCCGAGCTGGGCCGCCGGCGCCATGAAGTTCATGATCCCGGACAGCTCGAACATCACCGGATTGGCGATCGCGATGAAGAAGCTCGTCACGATGACGAGGCCGAGTATGGCTCCGAGTTCGGGCCGGCGCAGCAGGCGCGTCAGCGCGGACGCATGCTTGAGCCGTTCATCGGCCGCCTTGGCGGCCAGCGCCGCCGGGCTATTCGGCTCGGTCATGGCGGCGTCCTCCCTGCTTCGCCATCCTGTCCCGCCGGCTGCCGGCGCCGACGAGACGAGCCGATGCATCCACGACGGCAGTACCTGGAAGCGGGCGCACCGCGAAGGTGCCGGGCGCCGTCATCGCGGCGGCGCTGACCTGATTGCTGCGCATTTCGTCTTTCCGACTTGGGTATTCGGCGGAGGCCGCGGATCTTTCGTGGGATCGACGCGCCTCGGCGGAGGAATCGGGAAAACGGGCGCGCGCGGGAGGGGGTGCGCGCGCCCGGGATGGCCTCAGCGAATGCCCTTGGCCGACAGTTCCACCACCTTGGCGGCCGAGTCCTTGGTCACGAGATTGGGACCCGACGGCACGTCGCCGCCCGGCATCAAGCCGTACTTGCTGTGCAGCGCCAGGAAGGCGACGGGCAGATAGCCCTGCAGGAACTGCTGCTGGTCGATGGCGAAGGCCGCCTTGCCGTCGGCGACGGCCTGCAGGAAGCCTGCCGAAAGATCGAAGGTGGCGACATTGACCTTGCCGTCCATGCCAGATTCCGAAACGGCGGCGACGGCCGGTTCGCCGGCGAGCGACGCATTCAGGGTCAGGATGGCGTCGATCGCCGGGTCCGAGGCAAGCGCCGCCTTGACCTTGGCCTTGACGTCGGCCGGATCGTTGGACGTCGGCAGCACGGTCACGGCGCCGAAGCCGTCGGTGAAGCCCTTGCAGCGCAGGTCGAGCGAGACGTTGCCCACTTCCTGGTTGACGCAGAGCCCCTTCTTGGCGCCCATCGTCTTCAGCTTCTCGCCGGCGGCCTTGCCGGCGTCATATTCGCTCTGGCCGACATGCAGCAGCGCGCCGAGCTTCTTCGAGACGTCGGAGCCGGAGTTCATCGAGATGACGGGGATGCCGGCGGCGACCGCCTTCTGGATCGACGGCCCGAGCGCATCGGCATCCGGGATCGAGACGACGAGGCCTTCCGGCTTCTGGTTGACGGCGGCATCGATCAGCTGCGCCATCGCGACCATGTCGAAGGTCTCCGGCGCGCGGTAGTCGACCTTGACGCCCAGATCCTTGCCGGCCTCGGCGACGCCGTTCTTGACCACCGACCAGAACGGATCCGAGGCCTGGCCGTGGGTGACGACGATGATGTCGGCATGGGCAGCGAGCGTGGAGACGGCAAGCGCCGTCGCGGCGAGCATTGCCTTGAATTTCAGCTTCATGACATTCCTCCCGAGAATGAAAAAAGGGCGGGAATCCGGCGTCTTTTTTTGGCTCTGATTTCCCTCGCATCGAGAATTTCGGAACAAAACAGCTCCGCATATCGATGTCGGAATATTCATTCCATAGAGGTTGACACCCGTCAAGAGTTGATTTTCGGCGAGAAGTGGGAGAAAGCTGCGGAAAATGCGCTGGAAAGGCCCGCGATGACGACGCCCGACGACCCCGATGCCTTGCCGCCCCGCGACTTCTGGAACCTGCGCAACCTGATGGTGAGCCGCAAGGACACGCTGCCGAAGCGCCTCGCCCAGGTCGCGATCTATGCCGTCGCCAATCCCGACGACGTCGCCTTCGGCACGGCGGCCAGCATCGCCGAGAAGGCGGAAGTGCAGCCGTCGACGCTGGTGCGCTTCGCCCAGGCCTTCGGCTATCAAGGCTTTTCCGACCTGCAGGCGGTGTTCCAGGACAGGCTGCGCGACCGCACCTCGAACTATTCCGAGCGGCTTTCCTCGCTGCGCTCGCATGTCGCCGGCGACAGCAAATCGGCGACACTCTTCTCAGGCTTCTGCAAGGCAGCGGAACGCTCCGTCGGCTCGCTGCGCGAGCGCGTCCAGGTCGAACAGATCGACGAGGCGGCGGCGCTGCTCGCCAAGGCCGAGACAATCTACCTGATCGGCCAGCGCCGCTCCTTCCCGGTCACCTCCTATATGAGCTACGCCTTCGGCAAGCTCGGCGTGAAATCCGTGCTGGTCGGCTCGGCGCAGGGCAACGACCCGGAAACCCTCTCCTTCGCCACCCCGCGCGACGCGGCGATCGCCATCTCCTTCACCCCCTATGCCTCGGCGACGCTCGCCTATGCGCGCCAGATCAACGAGGCAGGCACGCCGCTCGTCGTCATCACCGACAGCCCGTTCAGCCCGCTGATTCCCAAGCTCGGCGTCTGGTTCGAGGTGGTCGAAGCCGACTTCGAGGGTTTCCGCTCGCTCTCCGCCTCGATGGCGCTCGCCATGACGCTGACCGTCGCCGTCGCCGAGGCGCGGCGCAGTGGATGATCCGCTTATTCCATATTGACGAAATCGCAGAATTTTTGTTTCACTCTCCGCGACAGTGAAGGGGGCGCCAGGCCGCCGTTCCGGTAACGGCACGGCAACCCCTCGTTAACCGAGACGGAGAATGCGATGACCGAGGCTCCCGGAGCCGGCAGGGCGGCCCGACCGCTCGATGTGATCACCATCGGGAGATCATCGGTCGATCTCTACGGCCAGCAGATCTTTTCCCGCCTCGAGGACATCACCTCCTTCGCCAAGTCGGTCGGCGGCTGCCCGTCCAATATCGCCATCGGCACGGCGCGGCTCGGCTTGAAGTCGGCCGTCATCACCCGCGTCGGCGACGAGCAGATGGGCCGTTTCATTCGCGAACAGATGGCGCGCGAGGGCGTCGCCACCGACGGCATCGCCACCGACCCCGACCGCCTGACGGCCCTGGTGCTGCTCGCCGTCGAGGACGAGGGCGTCTCGCCGATGATCTTCTACCGCACCGACTGCGCCGACATGGCGCTGTCGGAGGTGGATATCGACGAGGCCTTCATCGCCTCGGCCGAGGCGATCGTCGTCACCGGCACGCATTTCTCGCGGGAGAACAGCGACGCGGCGCAGCGCAAGGCGATCCGGATCGCCAAGGCGAATGGCGGCAAGGTCGTGTTCGACATCGACTACCGCCCCAATCTCTGGGGCCTCGCCGGCCATGGCGACGGCTTCGCCCGCTATGTGAAATCCGACCGCGTCTCCGAGCAGCTGAAGTCGATCCTGCCCGATTGCGACCTGATCGTCGGCACGGAAGAAGAAATCCGCATCGCGTCGGGCGCCGACGACGTGCTCAGCGCACTGAAGACGATCCGGGCGCTGTCGAAGGCGACCATCGTGCTGAAGCGCGGCGCCATGGGCTGCATCGTCTATGAAGGCGACATCCCCGACGACCTCGAGCAGGGCATCGTCGGCAGGGGTTTTCCCATCGAGGTCTACAACGTGCTCGGCGCCGGCGACGCCTTCATGTCCGGCTTCCTGCGCGGCTGGCTGAAGGGAGAGACACTGGAGACCGCCGCCACCTGGGCCAATGCCTGCGGCGCCTTCGCCGTGTCGCGGCTGCTCTGCTCGCCGGAATATCCGACCTGGACCGAGCTTTCGTATTTCCTCGCCCATGGCAGCCCGCACCGGGCGCTGCGCAAGGACGCTGATATCAACCACCTGCACTGGGCGACCACCCGCCGGGATCAGCCGGATACGCTGATGGCGCTGGCGATCGACCATCGCTCGCAGCTCGAAGCGGTAGCCGACAGGCTCAAGGTGCCGCGTGAAAAGATCGAGGGCATCAAGGCGCTCGCGGTCGAGGCGGCGGCCCGCATCGCCAAGGGCCGGCCCGGCTTCGGCATGCTGCTCGATTCGACCTATGGCCAGAAGGCGTTTCCGCGCGCTTCCGAGCAGGGCTTCTGGATCGGCCGGCCGGTGGAGAAGCCGGGCTCGCGCCCGCTCGATTTCGATCACCTGCCGGATCTCGGCAGCCATCTCTCCGAATGGCCGATCGGCCATACGGTCAAGTGCCTCTGCTTCTACCATCCCGACGACAGCGCCGAGCTGAAGGCGCGGCAGGAGCGCGAACTTTTGCGCGTCGCCGACGCGGCGCGGACGGTCGGGCGCGAATTGCTGATCGAGATCATCGCCGGCAAGCACGGGCAGCTTACCGAGACGACGGTCTCGTCGATCCTCGCCCGGCTCTACGAACTCGGCATCAAGCCGGACTGGTGGAAGCTGGAGCCGCAGACGAGTCCGGCCGCCTGGCAAGCGATCGAGCAGGTCATCCTCACCAACGATCCGCTCTGCCGGGGCATCGTCCTGCTCGGGCTGGAGGCGCCGGAACACGAACTGGTCGCCGCCTTCCGCGCCGCCGCCGCCACGCCGCTGGTGAAGGGTTTCGCGGTGGGCAGGACGATTTTCGCCGAAGCGGCCGAGGGCTGGCTGTCGGGCCGGATCGACGACGAGGCGGCGATCGCCGATATGACCACCCGCTTCGGCAAGCTGGTCGCGGCCTGGGAAAGCGCAAGACAGTCGGAAGTGGCGTGAGCGTTTCCGGCGTCATCCCCGCGAAGGCGGGGATCCATTCCGCCGCGCCATCGGGCGCTTCGAATGAAGGCAAACCCGGCGGAATGGATCCCGGGTCTTCGCCCGGGATGACGGCGAGGATGGAAATGCGGACGGCGCCAGGCGTTCGAGGGTGCGTAGAAGGACATGACGACCTCGGTCGTCATCCCTGCCAAAGCGGGGATCCATCCGCGCCATCGACGGTGCGAGTGGGACGAACCCAGCCGAGTGGATCCCTGCTTTCGCAGGGATGACGGCGGAGGGGATGACTGGGGACGGGTTTTGACGGCGACGAGCCATGCTTTTCTTCACCTCTCCCATTGGGAGAGGTCGGAGCGAAGCTCCGGGTGAGGGGCTGGGAACTATCCGGTGAGGCCTGAACCCCTCACCCGCCGGCCTGCGGCCGTCGACCTCTCCCGATGGGAGAGGTGAGGAAGATGGGGCGGCTCGCCTCGCCAGGAAAGATGAAGGTCTCTCGCGGCGACAGCGGGGAAAGACTAGCTTGAAGAAAAAGGGAGACCGCCTCTGGCGACCGGGGCGGGGTGCTGCAAAAATGGCCGAGGAAACAGCCCGATGACCACCATCCGTCTCACCATGGCGCAGGCGCTGACGCGATATCTCGCCAGCCAGAAGACCGTCATCGACGGCAGGACCGTGCCGATCTTCGCCGGCGTCTGGGCGATCTTCGGCCATGGCAACGTCGCCGGCATCGGCGAGGCGCTCTATCAGCACCAGGACGACCTGCCGACCTTCCGCGCCCACAACGAGCAGGCGATGGGCCACGCCGCGATCGCCTTCACCAAGGCGAGCTTCCGACGCCGCATGATGGCGGTGACGAGTTCCATCGGGCCGGGCGCCACCAACATGGTGACGGCCTGCGCGCTGGCGCATGTGAACCGCCTGCCCGTCCTGTTTCTGCCCGGCGACATCTTCGCCAACCGCCGGCCCGATCCTGTGCTGCAGCAGGTCGAGGACTTTGGCGACGGCACGGTCTCGGCCAATGACGTGTTCCGCCCGGTGTCGCGCTATTTCGACCGCATCACCCGGCCCGAGCAGATCCTCGCCGCCCTGCCCCGCGCCATGGCCGTGCTGACCGACCCGGCCGATTGCGGCCCGGTGACGCTGTCGCTCTGCCAGGACGTGCAGGCGGAGGCCTATGATTATCCGGAAGCCTTCTTCGACGAGAAGATCTGGACGCAGCGCCGGCCGCGCGCCTCCGACGACGAACTGGCCGCCGCGACCGCTGCGCTGCGCGCCGCGAAGAAGCCGCTGATCGTCGCCGGCGGCGGCGTGCTCTACTCCGGCGCGACGGCGACGCTTGCCGATTTCGCCGAAGCCCATGGCATCCCGGTCGCCGAGACGCAGGCCGGCAAGTCCTCGCTGCCGGCCGACCACCCGCTTAACATGGGCTCGATCGGCGTTACCGGCACCTCGGCCGCCAACGAACTGGCGGAAGAGGCGGATGTCATCCTCGCCGTCGGCACGCGGCTGCAGGACTTCACCACCGGCTCCTGGGCACTGTTCCAGAACGCGCGCAAGACCATTGTCGGCCTCAACACGCAGGTCTTCGACGCGACCAAGCACCGGGCCTTGCCGCTGGTCGCCGACGCCGACGCGGGCCTGCGCGAACTGGCGCTGCGGCTGGAAGCGCTGAAGGCGCCGGACGACTGGACGAAGCGGGCGGCGGAAGGCCGGACGCGCTGGTTCCTCGCCGCCGATGCCGCAACCGCGCCCACCAACGCCGCCCTGCCCTCGGACGGCCAGGTGATCGGCGCCGTGCAGCGGGCGATCGGGACGGGCGGAACGGTGGTCTGCGCCGCCGGCGGCCTCCCCGGCGAGTTGCACAAGCTCTGGCAGGCGGGCGCGCCCGGCTCCTACCATCTCGAATATGGCTATTCGACCATGGGCTACGAGATCGCCGGCGGCCTCGGGGTCAAGATGGCGAAGCCCGACCAGGAAGTCGTCGTCATGGTCGGCGACGGCTCCTACCTGATGATGAACTCGGAGATCGCCACCTCGGTGATGCTGGGGCTGCGGCTCACCATCGTCGTGCTCGACAATGCCGGCTATGGCTGCATCAACCGCCTGCAGATGGCCACCGGCGGCGCCAACTTCAACAACCTGTTCCGCGACGTTCGGCACGAGGTGATGCCCTCGGTCGATTTCGCGGCGCATGCGGCAAGCCTCGGCGCGATCGCGACCAAGGTCGCCTCGATCGCCGAGCTGGAGGCCGGCATCGCGGCGGGATTGAAGAACGACCGCACGACGGTGCTGGTCATCGACACCGACCCGCTGATCACGACGGAGGAAGGCGGCCACTGGTGGGACGTCGCCGTGCCGGAAGTGAGCCCCCGCAGCCAGGTCAACGCCGCACGCAAGGAATACGAGAAGGCAATCCAGGCGCAGCGCGTGCTGGATTGAGGTCTTCCCTTCACCTCTTCCTGAGGGAGAGGTCGACGCACGAAGTGCGGCGGGTGAGGGCTTGCGGCTTACCCGGATGGGTCCCTAAACCCTCACCCGGAGCTGCGCTCCGACCTCTCCCTCAGGGAGAGGTGCAGAAGAGAGTATCGCGGGATGAGAAGAGACGTTCCGGGATGACGGCGAGCGTTGGACCCATCCTCGGTCGTCATCCCTGCGGAAGCAGGGATCCATCCATCCGCTGGCAACACGCCGAGAGATGGATCCCGGGTCGCGCTTCGCTTGCCCGGGATGACGGCGGAGGAAACGTGAACGATCTGAAGGCTCTCCTCTTCTTCACCTCAAGAAACAGGCCCCCGCCTCGCTCGGCGGGACATTAGACAGACCGAACCGAACATAACGAGGAACACCCCATGATCCGCATCGGCGCCAATCCGATCTGCTGGTCCAACGACGACAAGCAGGACATCGGCGGCGACATCTCGCTCGAGCAATGCCTGTCGGAGGCGAAGGCCATCGGCATCGAAGGCATGGAACTCGGCCACAAGTTCCCGCGCGAAGCCGACGCCCTGCGGCCGATCCTCGCCGCGCACGGGCTCGACCTCGTCGGCGGCTGGTATTCGACCTTCCTGATCGAACGCGACGCCGAGGAGGAACTGAAGCAGGCCCGCGCCCATATCGACCTCTTGAAGGCGTTCGGCTGCAAGGTGTTCATCGCGGCGGAATGCACCCGCACCATCCACGGCACCCAGTCGGCGCCGCTTTCGACGCGGCCGGTCATGAGCGAAGTCGAATGGGGTCGCTTCACCACGCGCCTGACCGAACTCGCCGACTACCTCGCCCGCGAGGGACTGACGCTGGTCTATCACCACCACATGGGCACGGTGATCCAGACCGAAGCGGAGGTCGACCGGATGATGGAGGCCACCGGCCCGGCGGTGAAGCTGCTGCTCGATACCGGCCACATCACCTGGGCGGGCGGCGACCCGGCCCGGCTGGCGCGGCACTATCGCGACCGTATCGCCCATGTCCACACCAAGGACGTCCGCCCTGACGTCGCGAAGCAGGCGGCGGCCGAGGACTGGTCGTTCCTCGATAGCGTTCTCAACGGCGTCTACACGGTGCCGGGCGACGGCGCGATCGACTATGTCGCGGTGTTCAGGGAGATCCCGGACTATTCCGGCTGGATCGTCATCGAGGCCGAGCAGGACCCCGTCAAGGCGCCGCCCGCCCGCTATGTGAAGATGGGGTTCGACAACCTCAACCGGTTCATCGATGCTGCCGGATTGAAGCGGTAGACGCCCGATCCGAAAGGCCTCACCCTGCCTTCACCTCTCCCATGGGGAGAGGTCGGAGCGAAGCTCCGGGTGAGGGGTTGCGATCTATCGGGTGAGGCCTCAACCCCTCACCCGCCGACCTGCGGCCGTCGACCTCTCCCCGTGGGAGAGGTGAAGAACAGCACAGTCCATATGCTGAGCGCGGACATATCGGAGACCTTCATGGCAGATCTTCTCGTCAAGCCGGCCGGAACCAGGGGCCAGACCATCCATGTCACGCCGCAATCGGCGGGCTGGTCGCATGTCGGCTTCGATCTCTACCAGCTGGCGCCGGGCGAGATGGCGCAGGCCAATACCAACGACCGCGAAGTCTGCCTGGTGCTGGTTTCCGGCAAGGCGCGCATCATCGTCGAAGATGTCGATTTCAACATCCTGGGCGAACGCATGTCGCCCTTCGACGGCAAGCCGCATGCGGTCTATGTGCCGGCCGAGCACGACTGGATGGTGACGGCGACGACCGAGGTGACGCTCGCCGTCTGCTCGGCGCCCTCAACCGGCGGCAACCTGCCGCCGCGCCATATCCGGCCGGAAAAGATGGAGCACGAGACGCGCGGGCGCGGCACCAATGTGCGCCATGTCACCAACATCCTGCCGGAGACGGCGAAGGCGGATTCGCTGCTCGTGGTCGAGGTGATCACGCCCGGCGGCCACACCTCGAGCTATCCGCCGCACAAGCACGACACCGACAATTTGCCGGCGGAATCGCTGCTGGAGGAGACCTACTACCATCGCCTCAACCCGCCGCAGGGCTTCGCTTTCCAGCGCGTCTATACCGACGACCGCTCGCTCGACGAGACGATGCTGATCGAGGATGGCGTGGTGACGCTGGTGCCGAGGGGATATCACCCCTGCGCCACCATCCACGGCTACGACCTCTATTATCTCAACGTCATGGCCGGGCCGACGCGGACGTGGAAGTTCCACAACGCGCCCGAGCATGAATGGCTGCTGAAAGACTAGCTAGCCCTCGGCGGCCGGCGGCTGCGTGCCTCGCCGCGCGTAGCGGTCCCAGGCCTCGACGCCGACCGCCGTCACCAGCGCCAGCAGGCCGCCGATCACCGTCGCGATGATGCGGTGCTTGACGACCTCGATCTCCGGCAGGCCGGCGAGCGACACCAGGAAGGCGACGCAGGCGGTGACGCTGGCGACGAAGGCAGCATAGCCGGAGCGCTGCATCGAATAGGCGAGCCCCGCGAGCCCGACCACCAGTACCGCCAGCAGGCTCTCGTCCGGCCGCAGCACGGCGGCGATGAGCGTGGCGATGCCGGCGCCGGCGACCGTGCCGCAGATGCGGAAGACGACGCGCTCGACCGTCTTGTCGGATTGCGGCTTCAGGATGATCAGCGCCGTGACCGGGATCCAGTAGCCGTTCGGGATATGCGCCGTCTTGGTCAACAGCATCGTCAGCACGGCGAGGATGGCGGTCGCGACGGCGATCCGCAGCGTGTCGGAATGGCCGGTGAGGCGGTGCCCCATCACGGCGAACAGGTCCTGCCAGCGCTCGGTGCCGTCATGCTCGCGGATGATGGCCGACTTGCCGACCAGCACCCAGGCGGTCGTCACCAGCACGATCTGCAGCACGCCGCCCGTGAAGACGAGGCCCGCACGGCCGAGCGCGCCCATCATGTCGGCGGGATAGGCGTCGGCGACGAAGAAGGCGATCGCCCATTGCAGCGTGATCCACCACGCGGCCGGGCCGGCCGCGTTGGCGCCGCCGCAGAGCGCGCCGGCGACGGCCGAGAACAGGATCATCAGCGGCAGGTAGCCGCCGGAGAAGGAACCGAGCCACGCCGCGAAGGTCATCCCGACCATGGCGAAGAGCATCGGCGCGGCGCGCACCGCCGTGAAGCGCTGGAAGGCGCCGAAGCCGACCGAGAAGGCGCCGCTGGCCGCGACCAGGCCATAATCCGGCCGGCCGAGGAAGATTCCGGCGGCGAGGCAGATCGCCATCGCCGGCATGCAGGCGATGACCGTCTCCGGCCGGATGTCGCCGCGGCGGAAGGCGAACATTTCCTGGCTGTAGCGCCGCACCGGGATCCGGGCGCGCAGAAGGCGATGGACTGGCACGCGGGTCACCTGTTCCCGAAACGAACCGAAGCGACCTCCGATCACGGAGACCTTCGACCCTGGTGAGCCGATGCGGCTTTTCCGGGTCGCGACGCCGCGCCACTCTAGAGGCGCGGATCGCCGCCCGCCACCTCAGACATTCTCCGCCACATAGAGTTCGAAGGGCAGCAGGACACGGTTGTCGCCCTCCCCCGCCCGGCGCGTCGTCGCGCGGGTCAGGATCTCCACCGCCCGCTCGGCAAGCGCCCGGACCGGCGTCGCGATCACCGCGTCGAGAACGCCGTCGACCAGCGCCGCGCGCGTTTCCGGCACCAGTTCGTTGCAGACGGCGACGACGCGGCGCTCCGCGCCCGCCTCGCGCAGCGCCGTGACGAGACCGGCCATGCCGCCGCCGGCGACATAGATGCCGACGAGATCCGGATTGCGCTTCAGCAATTCGAGCGTGCCCTCATGCGCGAGATGCGGATCCTCCAGATTGGCGAGCGGCTCGAGCAGGCGGAACGCGGGCGCATGCTCACGAAAATAGGCGCGAAAACTGCTCTCGGCGAGCTCATGGCCGACAAAGCGATGGCTGCCGACGAAGCTGCCGACGCTACCCGCCTGCCGCACCAGCCGCGAGACGGCCCAGGCGGCGGTGCGCCCTGCCTTGCGGTGATCGATGCCGACATGGCCGATCCGCCCCGGTGCCGACAGTTCGGAGAGCAGCGTCATCACGCCGACGCCGCGAGCGGCGAGTCGCTCGACCGCTTCCGTCACTTTCGGATGGTCGGCGGCGACGACGGCGAGCGCATCAACGCGGGCACCGAGCGCCAGCAGCTTTTCCGCCACCGTGCCGGCCGAGATGTCCTCGACGAACTCGACGACCGGCTTGCCGCGCACGCCCGGAGCGGCGCGGGTCGCGGCGGAAAGCGCCGCCGCCATCTCCTGGAAGAAGGCATCGGCGCGACGCTGCAGCAGGAAGCCGAAGCTGCGGTCCGGCGCGGTTTCCTCCAGCCGCCGCTTCAGCAGGCCGGTGCCGTGATAGCCGATCGCCTCGGCGGCGGCGAGCACGCGCTCGGCCGTCTCGCGCTTCACCGGCGCGCGCCGGTTCAGCACGCGATCAACGGTGGCGACGCCGACGCCGGCGGCTTCGGCGAGGTCGCGGATCGTCGGCCGGTTCACGCCGTCCATGCTCGTCCAATCCTGATAGTTTCTATCATGAAGCCTCGCTGCATCCTTGAGCTTTCGTGAGAGATTCTATCATCGCGCGATTGAGCTTGAAACAGGCGGGGTCTAGACTCGTTCCAGACATCAAAGGCGCGCCTCCGCACGCGGAACGGCTCAAAAGCGCGATGCGGCGGAGGAACGGAATGACCACCGAGACGGTTCGGCGCGACTATTCCCTGGTCGGACGCGACACGAAGCGGGCCGAGGAAAACGGCCTCGCGGCGGCCGAGTGGTATCAGTGCCCGATCACCCGCAAGGAACTGAAGGAGCTGATGAAACGCTCCGACGGCCCGGCGCTGCGCGACACGGCGATCTGGTTCGCGGCGCTCTTCCTTTCCGGCCTCGGCGGCTACCTGCTCTGGGGCTCGTGGTGGGCGGCGCCGTTCTTCCTCGTCTATGGCGTGCTCTACGGCTCGGCCTCGGATTCGCGCTGGCACGAATGCGGCCACGGCACCGCCTTCAAGACGCGCTGGATGAACGACGTCGTTTATCACATCGCCTGCTTCATGATCCTGCGTGAGCCGACCGTCTGGCGCTGGAGCCATACCCGCCACCACACCGATACGATCATTGTCGGCCGCGACCCCGAGATCGCCGTGCCGCGCCCGCCGGATATCCTCGGCCTGCTGCTCAATGTCTTCGCGCTGAAGAGCACCTATGCCGCTTTCAGGAAGCTGTTCCTGCACGCGGCGGGAAGGCTGACCGACGAGGAATTGACCTACATCCCCGAGATGGAGCGCTCGAAGGTCTACTGGGTGGCGCGGCTCTATCTGGCGATCTTCGCCGCTGTCGCGATCTGGTGCGTCGCGATCGGCTCGATCCTGCCGGCGATGTTCATCGGGTTGCCAACGCTCTATGGCGGCTTCTTCACCATCATCTTCGGCCTGACGCAGCATGCCGGCCTCGACGAAGACGTGCTCGACCACCGGCTCAACAGCCGCACGGTCTACATGAACCCGGTCTACCGCTTCCTCTATCTGAACATGAACTACCACGTCGAACACCACATGTTCCCGATGGTGCCCTATCACGCGCTGCCGAAGCTGCACGCCGCCATCAAGGACGATTGCCCACGGCCCTATAACGGCCTGCGCGAGGCCTATGCCGAGATCATCCCGGCGCTGCTGCGCCAGGTCCGCGAACCCGGCTATTTCGTCCGCCGGCAACTGCCCGATCCGGCAAAGGCCGTGCCGCACAACCACGGCACGCAGTTCGTGTCGGCAGTGCCGGCGGAGTAGGCAACGCCGTGCGTGCTTCGAGGCGGGCCTTCGGCCCTCCTCAGCATGTTGAGGGTGGAAGGCTTCTGAAGGAAGCAAGCCCCTCGCCCAACCCTCTCCCGCAAGCGGGCGAGGGCTTTTCCGCCGGCTCGCCGGCCCGACGATCGAGCAAGAACGGCAGCGGCCGAAAGCCCGGGCTGGATGCGCCCCCTCTCCCGCAAGCGGGAGAGGGCTGGGGTGAGGGTCTTTCGAAAACCCTGCGACCAGCCGAACGACAGAACAACCGAGGAGACCATTCATGAACACCACCACGGCCGCCCGCTGGATCGAGGCTTGCGACGCCGACGAGATCGACGAGGAGGACGTCATCCGCTTCGACCATGACGGCCGCACCTATGCGATCTACCGCTCGCCCGACGACGAGTATTTCGCCACCGACGGCCTCTGCACGCATGAACAGATCCATCTCGCCGATGGCCTGGTCATGGACCACATCATCGAATGCCCGAAGCACAATGGCCGCTTCGACTACCGCACCGGCCAGGCCAAGGGCGCGCCGGTCTGCGTCAACCTGAAGACCTATCCCGTCAAGCTCGACGGCGGCAAAGTCTTCCTCGGCCTGGTCTGAAACGATGACGGGCGCGCCAGCGGAGACGATGGTCGTGATCGGTGCGGGCGAGGCCGGCGCGCGCGCCGCCATGGCGCTGCGCGAGAACGGCTTTGCGGGCAGAATAACGATCCTCGGCGACGAGCCGCACAGCCCCTATGAGCGCCCGCCGCTCTCCAAGGCGGCGCTGACCGACGCGGACGAGCCGCAGGCCGCCTATATCCTGACGCCCGAGCGGCTCGACGAGCACGGCATCGCCCATCTCGGCGGCCGGGCCGTCACGGCGATCGACCGCGCCGCCCACATGGTGGATCTCTCCGATGGCGAACGGCTCCGCTATGACCGCCTGCTGATCGCCACCGGCGCCCGGGCGCGAAAGCTTGCCGTTGCCGGCGCGACGCCGGAGAGCATCCTCTACCTGCGCAGCTTCGACGAGGCCCGCGCGCTCCGTTCCCGCCTCGCGCCGGGCGCGCGGATCGTCATCATCGGCGGCGGCTTCATCGGCCTCGAACTCGCCGCTTCCGCCCGCGCTCGCGGCGCGGAGGTGACGCTGATCGAACTGGCGCCACGCCTGCTCGCCCGCGCGGTGCCGGCGGCGATCGCCAGCGTCATGGCGGCGCGGCACGAGGCGGCCGGCGTGCGGCTGCTGACGGGCACCGGCATCGAGCGGATCGAGGTCGAGGAAGAGCGGCACGTCATCCAGCTTTCGACCGGCGAGCGGATCGTCTGCGACGGCATCGTCGCCGGTATCGGCGCGGTCGCCGAAACCGGCCTCGCCGAACGCGCCGGGCTCGCCATCGACAATGGCGTCGCGGTCGATGGGAGGCTCGCGACCCTGGACCCGGACATCTTCGCCGCCGGCGACTGCTGCTCGTTCCCGCATCCGCTCTATGACGGCCGGCGGCTGCGGCTCGAAGCCTGGCGCAACGCGCAGGACCAGGGCAATGCGGCGGCGCGGGCGATGCTGGGCGGCAGCGACGACTACGACGCCGTGCCGTGGTTCTGGTCGGATCAATACGAGCTGACACTGCAGATCGCCGGCCTCCCCGACGAGGGGGAGGAAACGATCTCACGCGATCTCGGCGACGGCGCCCGGCTCGATTTTCATCTCGCGGGCAAAGGCCGCCTGGTCGCGGCCAGCGCGATCGGCCCGAACGGCAAGATCGCCAGGGACGTCCGGCTGGCCGAGATGCTGATCGCAAGGCGCGCGCATCCCGACCGGGCCGCGCTGGCCGATCCAGATGTGAAGCTCAAGGCTTTGCTGGCCGGCTGAGACGCTCGACCCTGACGCCTTGCCAGATCGCGTTTCTTCACGCGAACCGGCATCCCCTTGGCCCGAAACCGCCCTACGCCGTCCAGACGCCCGCGAGCTGGAATGGCGTCGGCCCAAGGGCGGCAGCTTCGCGGTCGGTCGCATCGGGCGGAATAAAGCGCACGGGTCGGGCGTTGATCGCGACCGAGATGTCGCCGACCAGTCCGTTCGGCAGCGGCAGGTGGAAGGTCCGCGACACCTCCCTGCCCGCGCCGCGCCCGCCGGCGCGGCTGCGCAGCCGGGCGATGGCGACCCCGTTGCAGGTGATGTCGAAGAACAGCCGCCGAGACATGGCCGGCGCTTCGAGCGTCAGCTTCAGGATCAGGCTCCGGCGCGGCTGGCGCAATGTCAGCGTGTGCAGCAGCGAGCGGCCGTCCGGCAGGCCCTCGACGGGCTTGGCCAGGCCGAGCAGCCAGCGAAACGGGATACGCGGCCGCGTTACCGTGATGGCGCGCCGGTCCTTGACGATGAGCGAAAAGCCCTGATGGCGGAGCAGCCGGTCTGCGAGACGGTTGCCGGCTTTCTCAAAGAGATTTCGATCGCTGCGGTCGCGCACGTTGGACCAGTATTTGAGCCGCTCGCCGAAGGGCGCCGGACGGGACGCCATCGCCGCCAGCGCCGCGTCGGGAACCGGCAGCGACAGTTCCTGCCGCGCATATCGCAGGCCCGCCAGGCAGGCCGGCACGAGGCCGCGCTGATGCGCCATCGACGCCAGCAGCGCCCAGTCGATCGCCTGCCGGTCGATTCGGGCCGCGAGGTCGATCGCCCAGTCGCCGCTCTCGCTCGTGGCGGAATGGGCAAGAAGCAGCAGCGTCGCGTCTGTCGGCGCGGGGACCAGGATCGGCCGCAGCGCCAGCTTCGCATTCTGCGCCGACCGCCACATCGCCTCGTCCAGGAGCGGCTGGATGCGGGCGAAGTGGAAGGGCGAATTGTGCAGGTCGATCTCGCCGCGTTCGCCCTTCTTGAAATTGCCGCTCAAGCGGACATTGGCGAGTTCGCGCAGATATTCGAACGACTCGCCATTGGTCGCCGTCCAGCCATCCGCCGCCAGCGAATCGAGCGCGCGCACCGTATCTTCCGGCCGCACCAGGATATCGACGTCGCCCATGATCCGGCGCGTCGCCGCGGCGAGGCCTTCGGCATATTGCGCGCCGCCCTTGAAGACGAGGAAGGGAATGCGGTCGGCCGCGAGCCGGTCGAAGGCCGACGCCGTCTCGCGCAGGCTGAGCTGTGTCTTGGTCCAGAGCTGCTTGGTCAGACCGTCGATGCGCGGGCGCAGCGGCGTTTCGGGATCGAGTTGCGGCAGGCGGACCGAGAGCGACGCGAGCAGCCGCATCTCCGTCCAGACGATGTCGTCGAAGTTCCGCCGGGCCTGCCAGGCCTGCCAGGCCGCCTTCGCCTGCGCTTCCGGCGCCAGAACGGCCTGCAGCAGAAGATGGACATAGCCGTCGGGCCAGCTTCGTTCGCGTCTCCAGGCCATCAGTCGCCACCCCCGCCGCCGTCGAGCGCGGCGCGGCGGCGGGCCAGCGCGCGCTTGGCGATCTCCAGATAACCGATGTCCCGCCCGTCGCGGCCATAGCTCATGCTGCCGGGGATGACGCGCCGGAGCGCCACCACCTCCGGCGACATATGGAACCGCAGCCCCATCTCCCGCCCGCGCGCGATCCAGTCGACCATGTCGCCCCGACCGCCGCCCGGCGGATCGAAGATCGGCCCGACCGCCCGGGCGCTGGCCGTCCGGATCATCATCGTCGTCCGCCCCCAGCCCTCGTGCACCCGCCCATCCGGCGCTACCGGCTGGCCGTGGAAGAAGACGCGGAGATGGCCGAAGACGCCATCGAGATCGGCCTGATCCTCGAGGTTCGCCAGCTGCGACGCCGCCTTTTCCGGCAGCCAGATGTCATCGGCATCGAGGTAGGCGACGACCGGCGTCTCGACCTGGACCAGCGCATGGTTGCAGGCGGCGCCGGGCCCCTGGTTTTCCTGGCGGATGACTTCGAGGCCGAGCTCGCGGGCGAGATCGCCGGTGCCGTCCGTCGAACCGTCATCGACCAGCAGCGCGCGCGCCGGCGGGGCGGTCTGGCTCCGCAGCGAAGCGACGGAATCGGCAAGGGTCCGGCTGGCGTTGAAGGCCGGGATGATCACCGTGTACTGGCTCGTCATGACCCGCTGTCCCGTCAGGAATTGAAAGTGGCTGCCGCCGGCGCCGGCGTCTCCTGGCAGCCGCCGAATTCGGTTTCACGATCGAACTGCCGGAAGAAGAAGACGTCGAGCCGGCGCGTGCGCCCGGTCGCGCGGCGGCGCAGCATCGAATTGTGATAGGCCTTCAGACAGGCCCTGTGCATCGCGTCGCGGTCGTTCGTCATGTTGCCGGCGTGGCGCCGGTAGTAGATCGCGGTGTCGATTTCGATGATGAAGCGGCTATCCGCTTCGAACAGGCGGAAATAGAAATCGATGTCCTCGCCATAGGTGAGCGCCTCGTCGAAGCCGCCGAAACGCTCGAAGGTCGAGCGGCGGAAGACGGCACTGGCGAGGCAGATGTCGAGCTTCTGCTCCCAGAGCGAGCCTTCCCTCGGCTGGAAGTCTGCGGTCATGTCGTTGAAATAGATGCGCTGCCCGACGACGGCGGCGATGTCGGGCCGTGCGGCGAGCTTGGTCACCTGGCGCAGGATCCGGCCAGGGGCGCTGACATCGTCGGAATCGAGAAAGGTCAGGAATTCGCCCGTCGCGGCGGCGAGGCCGGCATTGCGCGCGGCCGAGACGCCGCGATGGTCCTGCCGGATCAGGCGGACGCGCGGATCGGCCGCCGCGATAGCGGCCACGACGGCATCGCAGCCATCGGTCGAGCCATCGTCGACGACGAGGATCTCGGCGTCGATTCCCGGCTCTGTCTGGAGCGAGCGGAGCGCCTCGGCGACATAGTCGGCCCTGTTGAAGGCCGGCATGACGACGCTGACGCGGGGCCGATCCATCGTCATCCTAGCCTCCGGGCCACTGCGCCCGCATCGCGTCGAGCAAGGGGTGACGCAGCGCCCCCGACTGGCCGCTCTGCCGCCGCCTCTGCACCGACCGCTGGAACACGTAGAGCAGCTCGCGGCTGAGCGCCGGCCGGTCGCCGCTGGCATTGCCGCCATGGCGCCGGTGCAGCAGCGCCACCTCGTCGTCGATCGTCACCGCGACGCCCGCCTCGATCATACGGAGATAGAAGTCGTAGTCGCTCCCCATCTCGAGATCGCTGGCGAAAGCGCCCAGCCGCGCGAACAGGCTGCGCCGGAACGTCCCGGCGCCGAGCAGCGTCGCCAGCATGCGCTGGTGACGTCCGCCGGTGACGTCGCCGCCCTCGCTGATCCGGTCGAACATGACGCTCTCGCCGACGACCGCCTGCGTGTCCGGATCGGCCTTCAGAAGGTCGACGTGCCGGATAAGCCCGCCGGCGGGCTTCAGGTCGTCCTGGTCGAGAAAGCTGACGAGGGGCGCCGTCGCGCGGTGGAGGCCGCGATTGCGCGCCGTCGCCACCCCGCCCCTCGCCCCGCGGACCAGCAGGATCCGGCGATCCCGTTGCGCGAGGCGGTCGACGCAGGCGGCGGTATCGTCCTCCGACCCATCGTCGACGACGACGATCTCGCTCCGCACCTCGCACTGATCGAGCACCGAAGCGATCGCCTGCTCGATGAAGGCCACGCCGTTAAACGCGGGCATGATCACCGAAAGCTGCGGAGACTCACTCATGAACTGACCTTCCCGTTCGCGCGCCCGCCCGGGACGCCGCGGCCGACATCGGCGGGCGACATGGCCAGCTGGTCGAACGGCGTCTGGAGCGGAAACTCCGTCGCCGGCTGCCGATAGCCGTTCGCGCGGCGCCGCGCCATGGAACGCTGCAGCGCCTGCAGGATGAAGCGGCGGTTTTCCCCGGCATCGTTGGTCATGTTCGCCTCGTGCCGGCGATGGAACAGGGCCACCTCGCTCTCGACCCCGATACGCAGGCCCCCCTCATGGATGCGGAGCAGGAAATCCAGGTCCTCCGAAAAGCGCATCGCCTCGTCGAACAGGCCGATCGCGCCGAAGACCGAAGCGCGCATCGTCGTGGCGCCGAGATTGACGCTGCGAAGGCGGACATGCGCCGATCCGGCCACAGGCTCGAACATCTCGCCGATCGCCTCGAAGACGAGCACCTCGCCGGCGACCACGTCGGTCGACGGATCCCGCGCCAGCCACGCGACGTGCCGCGCCAGGCGGTCAGGTCGCCACAGATCGTCGGCGTCGAGGAACGAGACGAACGCGCCCCTCGCCGCGCGAACGCCGTGATTGCGCGCGGCGGCGACGCCCGCATGCGCGATCGGCAGCAGGCGGATCCGCCCGTCCCGCACCGCGGCATCGGCGACGATCCGCGCCGTATCGTCCCGAGAACCGTCGTCGACGACGACGACCTCGAAATCGGCAAAGGTCTGGGCGGAGAGGCTGTCGAGTGCCGGGCGGATGAAGCGCGCCGCATCGCGGGCCGGCATGACGACGCTGGCCGACGTCATCGCGCGTGCTCCGCGATCACCGACCGCACGGTCGCCGCGATCTCGACGGGGTCTTCGGAAAGCCGGAGCCGGTAGACCGGCAGCCGCATCGAGAGACCGGTCAGGAACAGAAGATCCTCGGCCGAACGGGACTGGAACTCCCCGAACAGGGCATCGGTCAGATAGCGGATGGCATCGGCCCGCGGCACCGCCTCGATCGTCGAGCGCTCCTGCCGCGCCACGACCGGCAGGAGTATGGCGCCGATCCGCAGCCGATCCGCCATGCATCCCGGAAAGGCCCGCTCGGGATCGAACTCGAACTTGCCCTGCCAGTTGGGCGACAGCGCGCCGAGGCGGTCCGCGAGACCGGGAATGCGCGCGATCCCGGCCGCGTCCTGCTTCAGCAGGCGATAGAGCGGCAGGACCGTCGGAGGCCCGTCCTGATCGAGCAGGATATAGTCGTCGCCGACCGTCTGCAGCCCGCCCGCGAGGCCGGCGAGCGTGGTGCCGGACTTTCCCGCCCCGCCCGGCCCGGCGACCAGAACCCCCTGGCCGTCGACGCCGAGGCTGCCGGCATGGATCATCCGACGCCTCGCCTGCCGCAACGCCCAGTTCAGGGGAACGCGGACGGGGGCGCCGCTGTCCCATGGCAGCAGATCATCCATATGGTCGAGGAAATAGGCGGCATTGCCGGACCGACGCTGCCGCACGATCCATTGCCGGTCGAAATAGGGATAGGTCGCGACATAGCCGCCGACATCGGCAGCCTCGTCGAAATGATGCATCTGCCAGTCGGGTTCCGCCCAGAGGCCCGCGCGCCAGCCCATCTCGGACGCGGCAACGATGTCGATCCGCCGCGCTTCCCCGATGGGCTCGCCACGCGTCACCAAACGGTCGCGGTAGCGGTCGAGCACGACGCGATTGCTGCTGCGGAGCTTGAACCCGACGCCGCCGAGCGTCACCTCGGCCACATGCAGCCGGTCATCCGGCGTCGCGTCGAGCCGCTCAAAGAGCGTATCGAAGAACGCGGCCAGGCTCTTGTTGTCGACAACCGCAGGGTCGCACGCCCCTCCAGGGCCGCCCCGCATCGGTCAGGCGTCCTCGCGCCGTACCGGCCAGCCAACTTCCTCGACGACCTCGTGGATCGGATCCGTCATGACCAGGTCGCGGAGGTCGTCATAGGAATCGATGGCGAGCGAGGTCGTCCCGCTCGCGACGAACGCCATGACGCTCGGCTCGCCCTGCGGAGCCACGGCCGCATCGGCAAGCTGCATCAATCCCTCGGACTGGATCCGATCGATCAGGCGGGTCGCGTCGTCCACGAGGGGGTCATGCCCCCCGAGCGCGCCGAGAACGGTTTCGACCGCATGGCCGGCGGCCAGGTCCCGCCAGATCGCCGAGGCCAGGTCGCGCAGGCTGAAATAGAAGCCGGTATCAAGGTTGAGGGCCACGATCTCGCCGCCGAAGTCATCCGCGACGCAGTTGGGGACCGCAACACTCAGAAAGGTAGTCCCTGTCAACACGCACCTCGTCGTCGTTCGCAAATACTTACTTTGCGTTATGTTATCGGATAGCGATAACAAACGATCCGGGAAATGTGCAACAGATGGATCGTTAGGCTTGACGACCACAGATGGTTTTCAACAAAAATGTGGGAAAAATCCCACAACAATCACGGCGCGAGAGATATATCTTGGAAATTGACCTGAATACTGATCACATCAAGGAGTTTATCCGATCTGAACGAAAGTCTAACCCTGTACTCGACCGCTTCCTATCCATGATGGAGGATGGTTTCGTTGCAGACGAGGATGGCCATCGCGAGCCGCTGACACATATTGGAATCGATATAGACTCGGTCGGCGTGGTCTACTTTCTCACGCGTACTTTGAAAGCCGCCTACACGGTCGAAACAGGCTTTGGCATGGGCACCTCCGCCATGTCGATGCTGGCCGCAAAATTCGATATGCCCGACCATCGGCACATCTCCATCGACCCGTTCGGGTTGTCGGACGGGGCCGGGCTGGTGCTGCTCCGCCACCTCGAAAGCCGGTATGGCGATCACTTCGAACGGGTCTGGGAGGCGTCGGAACTGGCGCTGCCGGCGATGGTGAAGCGCGGCGAGGACAGGCCGCTCATGCTCGCCATGATCGACGGCGACCATCGCTTCGACGGCGCCCTTGTCGACTTCTTCTACATGGACAGGCTGCTTGCGGTCGATGGGCGGATCCTGATCGACGACATCGCCTATCCCGCCGTTGAAACCCTGCTGAACTTCATCACCACCAACAAGCCGAACTACCTCATCGAAGAGATCGGCCGCTTCGCCGTGCTGCGGAAGCGCGAGGCCGACGACCAGCGGCAGTGGGACCATTTCCGCGCCTTCGCCGTCCCGAAGCGGCAGGACTGGACGCCGCGCGAGCTGGAGCCCGTCGAGCCGAAGCGGCGATCACGGCTGGCGCGGCTGCTGCGCGGCCGGTAAAGCGGGACCAACGGACAGTTCGCGCTTCGCCTCGTCCGCAACCGGCGCTAAAACCTCTCTCAGCCGAATCTGGCCCTGGAGCCCGCCATGCAACGCCTGCTCGTGTTCGAATCGCTCTGGGGCATGCAGCGCCTGAAGGGGCGCGACGCCGACCTGCCGCTGGCCGACATGGTGGCGGAAGCCGCCGCCGCCGGCTTCGACGGGGTGACGAACCTGTTCTTCACGAAGGAACTGGCGGCGCCGCTGGCGCAGGCGGCGAGCGACAACGGCATCCAGGTCGAGGGCCAGTGCTTCCCGACCTCGATCGAAGAACTCAAGCCGGCGCTCGAACTCGCCAACCACTACGGCATCCATCACCTGACCATCCAGCCCGACATCCGCCCGCGCGCGCTCGCCGAAAGCCTGCGCATCCTCGAGGGCTGGAACCGGATGGCCGAGGAGTCCGACGTGCCGGTCTATGTCGAGACGCATCGCGGCCGCATCACCAACGACCTGCTGGTGACGCTCGACATCCTCGACGCCATGCCGGAATTGCGGCTGCTCGCCGACCTCTCGCATTTCATGGTCGGGCGCGAATTCCCCGAGGTGCCGGTGCCAAAGGAGATGGACGAGCAGATCCGGCAGGTGCTCGACCATTCCTGGGCAGCGCACGGCCGCGTCGCCTCTCCCGAGCAGGTGCAGGTCGAGATCTCGTTTGCGCACAACAAGCCCTATCTCGACCAGTTCCTCGCCTGGTGGGGCTATCTGTTCGAGAGCTGGAGCCGCCGCGCCGGGCCGAACGACACGATCTCGTTCACCTGCGAGCTCGGGCCGAAGCCCTATGCGATCAGCGGCCCCGACGGCTTCGACCAGTCGGACCGCTGGGCCGAGGCGCTGCTGCTGAAGGATCTCGTGCGGGGACTTTGGGAGCAGAACGCGGCCAGGCGCTGAGGACCCGCCGGCCCCTCCATTTCGCCGCTTCGGGAAAGCCGCGAAATGATCTAGTTTCGTTTTTCGACTGAATCGAAACATTCGAAAGCCGAACGCATGCTGCCGTCGCGCCAGACCGCCATCCTCGAAATCGCCAAGCAGCGCGGCCGCGTTCTCGTCGACGAACTGGCCGCGCAGTTCGCGGTGACGCCGCAGACGATCCGCAAGGACCTGAACGACCTCTGCGACAGGAAGCTGATGGCGCGCACCCATGGCGGCGCCATCCTCGCCTCGGGCATCGAGAATGTCGGCTACGAGGCCCGCTCGCAGATCGCAGCCCGCGAGAAGACTGCGATCGCAGAGGCCGTCGCGGCGCGCATCCCGGACAATGCCTCGCTGTTCATCAACATCGGCACCACCACCGAAGCCGTGGCGCAGGCGCTTCTGCAGCACCAGGGACTGATGGTGATCACCAACAACATCAACGTCGCCCACATCATGCGGCCCTACCCGCAGATCGAGGTAGTGATCGTCGGTGGCGTCGTGCGCAGCGCCGATGGCGGCATCGTCGGCGAGGCGGCGATCGACTTCATCCGCCAGTTCAAGGTCGACTACGCCATCATCGGCACCTCGGCGATCGACGAGGACGGCTCGCTGCTCGACTTCGATTTCCGCGAGGTGAAGGTGGCGCAAGCGATCATCGCCAACACCCGCCACGTCATCCTGGCGTCGGATTCGACCAAGTTCGCCCGTACCGCGCCAGTCCGGATCGGCAGCCTGAAGCAGATCCACACCTTCATCACCGATTTCTGCCCGAGCGAGACAGTGCGCGTCTTCTGCGCCGAGAACGACGTCGAGCTGATCGAGGCGCTGCCGGAGGCTGCCGGGGCGCAAGGCTGAGGCTCGGCCCGCCCGCGACCCATTCGATTTTCGCATCGCGCCCATGCGCCGCACGATGCCAGCACCGGACGAAACTGGCGCTGAAACGAATTCCTTATTTTTTCCAGCCACTTGACGCTGAATACCCGAGATCGACCGTCGAATTCGCGCTTTCGGTTATAGGCGCGAAATCTTCGAATTTAGTTGCGTTTTTGTTTCGCCAGGCGCATACGACCTGCATTGCACAGGGAGGCGTTGCGTCTTGGCCATGCTCGACATCTTCATCATCGGCGGCGGCATCAACGGTTGCGGCATCGCCCGCGACGCGGTCGGCCGCGGCTTTTCGGTCGGCCTCGCCGAGATGGACGATCTCGCGAGCGGCACCTCGTCGCGCTCGACCAAGCTCGTGCATGGCGGCCTGCGCTATCTCGAGCATTACGAGTTCCGCCTGGTGCGGGAATCGCTGATGGAGCGCGAGGTGCTCTGGGCGAGCGCACCGCACATCATCCATCCGCTACGCTTCGTGCTGCCGCATCACAAGGGCCTGCGCCCGGCGTGGCTGCTGCGGCTCGGCCTCTTCCTCTATGACCATCTCGGCGGCCGCAAGCTGCTGCCCAAGACGAAGACGCTCGACCTGACCCGCGATCCCGCCGGCAGGCCGCTCAAGGGCGACTATCGCCGCGGCTTCGAATATTCCGATTGCTGGGTCGATGACGCCCGCCTGGTGACGCTGGTCGCCCGCGATGCCGCCGATCGCGGCGTTGACGTCTCCACCCGCACCCGCGTGACGCGCGCCGAACGCGTCGGCGACCACTGGCGGATCACGCTCCACGACCGGCTGAGCGACGAAACGCGGCAGGTCGAAGCCCGCCTGCTGATCAACGCCGCCGGCCCCTGGGTCGACCGCGTGCTGCGCGAACTGCCGGACGGCGATGCCGGCCACCATGTGCGCCACAATGTGCGCCTTGTGCAGGGCAGCCACATCGTCGTGCCGAAGATGTTCGACCACGACCGCTGCTACATCTTCCAGAACGCCGATGGCCGCATCATCTTCGCCATCCCCTATGAGGGCGATTTCACGCTGATCGGCACCACCGACCGCGACTACAAGGGCGACCTGAAGGCGATCGCGATCTCGGACGAGGAGACCGATTACCTCTGCGCCGCGGCGAGCGAATATTTCAAGCAGCCGGTGAAGCGCGAGGCGATCGTCTGGTCCTATGCCGGCGTGCGGCCGCTTTATGACGACGGCGCCTCGAGCGCCCAGGAAGCGACGCGCGAATATGTGCTGAAGGTCGATGGCGCGGCCGAGGCGTCCAAGATCATCAACGTCTTCGGCGGCAAGATCACCACCTATCGCAAGCTCGCCGAACACGTGCTGCAGCATGTCGAGGCGGTTCTCGGCAGACGCGGACCGGCCTGGACGGCGAAGGCCACGCTCCCCGGCGGCGATTTCCCGGTCGATGGCGTCGAGGCGACCCTTGCCGCGCTCGCCGCGCGCTATCCGGCGATCGACCGCTCCCTGATCGAGCGGCTCGTCCGCCACTATGGCACGCGGACCCGCGACATCCTGGGCGCGGCCCGCAACGAGGCGGAACTCGGCCGCGCCTTCGGCGCCGGACTGACCCAGGCCGAAGTGCACTACCTGATCGAGCAGGAATGGGCGCGCAGCGCCGCCGACATCGTCTGGCGGCGCAGCAAGCTCGGCCTGCGCATGACGGCGGCCGAGATCGCCGCGCTCGACGCCTATGTGCAGGCGGCGCTGGCGGAGCGGATTTCGGCCGCGGCGCAGTAGGCACGCACTCCGACCGTCCGATCGGGGCAGGAACGACGACGCGGCCGGGCGCGAATACCACTGGACCGCGAGGCGATCGGCTGGCACACTTGCCGGATCTGATATGGGGGAACTGCCATGAAGAAGACTTACACCAAGCCGACGCTTGTTCCGTCTGCCATGCTGCAGGAAATAGCCGCCGTCTTCATCAGCGGCGCCGTCTAGCCCGCAACCGGTCCGGCAGCATCGTCAAGCAACGCCCGGCGCCTCGCGGGGCGTTGATTTGTGCTGCGCGGCCTGAACTTCCAGCGACCGCCGCCGTTGACCGGCGGAGCCCAGGAGACCCGAGATGAGCGGCCCGAAAGACTTCAGCGAGATCAACGGACGCATCGCGGTCGTCCGCGAGGAGATCCGCATCGTCACCGAGCAGGCGGCGGCCGAAACCGGCGGCGCGGTCGAGGAGCGCCTGAGCGAGCGCATCGCCGAACTCGAGGCGGAACTCGCCGAGCTCCTGAAGCAGCGCGACGACAAGGCCTGAGGCCGGCCGCAGGCACGCAATTCGAAAGCGCGCCGTCCGGGCCCTGGCCCCGACGGCGTTTTGTTCCGGACGACGGCAAACCGCGCGAGACGGTCCCGCCAAAGGCGTCAGGAGGCGTTCTCCGCCTGCCAGGCCTTGTCCTGCAGCGCGGCGTCCACCATCGCGGAGAGGATGCGCGCCGGCTTCCTGCCGTCCCAGGGTGCGTCCTTGACCAGCCCACCCCGAAAGATCATCTCCTCGGTCGGCTCGCGCATTGCCTCGATCGCCGCGCGCGCCTGCCTCTCGAACCGCTTCCAGTCAAGCGCCGGGTCGGCGCCGGCACTTCCGGCACTGGCTTCGGAGATCGCCATGGCGACGCGTCTCACCATCTCATTGGTCATGATGATGGCCTCCTTTCTCCTTCAGAAGACATGGCGCTGCGATCCCCCCGCCGCAATGCTCCCTGACGCGGCGAAATGGCGGCGCGCGGCGATTGTCCGGTCTGCAACGGGTCGGGAGCGTGCCTTCCGCGGCACATCGGCCCCTCGGGCCGGCAAGGCGCTCGCACGGAGGGGACATGGTGGGCCCACCAGGACTCGAACCTGGAACCAGACCGTTATGAGCGCGTTGCTCTGTCCATAAAATGGCTGAAATGCGCCATTCCCGATGCCGTCTATTCGCAAAAGTCTGCGTTTGTTCCGCCCATTGATTGCCGTATTGATTGCCGTAGGCTCAACCCATGTCCTACCGCCGCCTCCGCATCCCGATTGCCGCGTGCATCTTCATAGCCGGGCTATGGGCCGTGATGCTCTGGGTGATAGCCGGGAACGTGCTGGCGCTCGTCAGGCGAGTGGTGGGGTGGTGAGCCATCAGTCGCACCGAAACTCTCGCACCTGTCGAGATGCGGCATCCTTTCGACGGCGGTCCGAAAATCGGTCGCGCTCGTGAAGGCAACTGCCCTGACGCTTATGAGGCTTGCAGAGAAGGCATCCGGCCCGAGACGATTTCGGACGCTTGCGCTTGAAGTTCATGGTGGCTCCTGATCTCAGCCAGCGCGCCCTCTCGGCGCCCGGCTAGGATCGTCAGCCCACCCCATCCTTCAGTCATGACAGTCTCCATGAAGATAGCCCGGCCCCGTCCGAAGGCAGAGCAGGGCTGATGATGGCCTGAGGGCCGACTACCTTTTAGCCAAGTATCTCCGATGACTTCAAGGCGGTATGCTCAATCATCGGAGGTAACGCTGCGATGACCGAAACAGCCTCGGAAATTATCCTTCGTCCTTACCAGATCGCTTTTCCTGACTTCCCGGTAGAAGATTGCCCAGACATTCCAGAGGGATGGATCGACGTCTCCGACGATTCCTGGATGTGCCCGTCGTGGAGAGTTGGCCGAATGACCATCTGCGTCGACTTCGCTGATCCTGAACGCAGGGAAATTCCTGAGGGCGCGCGCTTCTTCGTCATCGAAGAGGGCCCCAACGAAGTTGTCGAACTGTTCGCGTCCGACAACTGGCGAGAGGTCCGCAGCTTCGTGGCATGCAGACTGTGATCGCACCTCAGTAGCGAAAGTGAGGGCGCGAACGCAGGTGGTCGATTCAGCTACCCACTTTGGAGGATACGGCTACCGTCAATGGCCTACGAATTACATCACGAAAAGTTTATTTCAAAATTCGAACTGATGTGAGACCTAATAGATACAACCTTACGTAGGGTAAGGGACGCACAGAGCGGGGAAAGGAATGACCAACAACGCTGATTACATCCATGAACTGGCTCACGAACTTAGTGTCATCGCGCTAAAGGAAGGCCACCTTGATTTATCCGTACTCCTCCAAATTGCCGCCGAGCGAGCAGAAGCAGCAGCTAATACCAGACGAGGTATTGGAAGTTCAGCAGATTGCAGTCAGGATCGACGACCTGATTCAGCTCTGTAATACGCCTGAACTCCGAGCCACGTATGAAACGCTTGTTATTGCTCGGCAAGCAGCCGAAAGACTGCTCAAGATAAAGATGGCGAACTGATAGAGCGGATGGGGAAGGATGAGACGATCCAGTCGTCGCCCTCATCATGGGAAGCAGCATCCGCTCCCTTCGCCCGAAGAGGGCAACCAGGCACTAGACCCGCTTGAGACCTAAGCGACGCATTGGTCATCCTCGCGATCATCGAGAACGCCGGCAGACCATCGCAACTGCGAGACCTCTCTACCAACTCCCCAGCCCCATAGGTATGGGGGCAGTTCGGGCGAACCAAGCGCAGGCTCAAAGTCACTGTCGCCGTCGCAGCGATCCAGCAAGTCAATCAACAAATCAATGACGCTTTGAGTGATTTGAAGCTGAACAATTTGGCGCTCGATTTCCTGTTCGATGAGGCGTCGCATGCTGGCTCTCCACAACCAAACATGCAAGATACTAAACCATAACGTGTATATGGCTGCAAGTGCTGCAGCACGGCTACAACTTCAGCGCGTCGGCGGCCTGGCATAGCTCCCAATGCGCTCCCCGGAGCCAGAGGCCTGCTGGGTTCTGCGATGGGATGACATTCAGCGTCGCGCGCGGCAAGGCCTTGAGTATCTCCTTTTCGAGCTTCTCTGGGTCTCGGCCCGTAAGGAAGACGCAATAGGCCGACCACCCGCGAACGTCCGGCGGAAGACCACGAGCCTTCCAATCCTGCTCCTCTGCGACGACATCCTTCCCCTCGAGAAACATGCGGCGGACGATTTCGGGCATTCCAGTCTCCTTGTCGAAGACAGGTGCCTATCCGATTCCCTCGGTGTGAGCTTGGGTCAGAACAGCGCGGCGGGCGCGGGAAGCGGGCCGAGGGCAATCATCAACCGTGCGATCGCCCACCACAGAAGGATGCTCGCAGCGATCAGCCCGGCAAAAACGCAAGTGCGCAGAATGACTCTACGCCAGGCGACGCTATCCATCCTGTTTCGTCCCGCGTGTAAGATCGGCGGTGCGAGTTAGACCGACAAGGTTTTCACCTTTCGGCACAGCCTTCTAAAATCCTCACGCCGGATAACACTGTCGATCTGGCTTGGCTCATGGCGCCATAGGGGCCGATCCCTTCTTGCGCCGCTTCTTGTCAGATTCAGGCAAGGGCAGCGTCGCGGCTTTCGACTTTCGCGAGGCTGCGCCATCCAACTCCGCCGTATCGCTATTGTCGTCGTCATCGTCCCCAGACTGGCCGCTGGGGACGCCGTCCAGCCGGTGCTTCAATGCGAGAGCATAGATGACGTCGAGGATATTCCGATCCTTGAGGGTAGGCTCGCTCAGCGCATGAAACGCAGCACGAACAATCTTGCTCGTCTTCACCTTCGGATACCGTTCCCGCACCCGCTCGAAGAGCTGCTTGTTATTGAGCCCCTCTGTCGCGCCATCGACCAGGGCTTCTTCCAGATCTCGCTTCGAAACCGACATTTCAGTCTCCATGGTAGACATCCGCGCCGCAATCGTACTCGGAGAGTACAACGGCAGATATGCCCTTACGTCAACCACATGTTGGATGGGGGATCAGACAGCTCGGCGCGCGGCCCCATGCGGGGAGCGGACGGTCCGCTAATGCCCCGAGCCCGCAACGCGCCCGGTTGGGGATTTTGTACCGCTCAACCGGAGGCAGATTGACTCTGATACAGGCGAGAACAAAATAGGAACATATACCCAGAGGAGACCGTCATGGGGCCAGCCGCAGAGATCGTGGATGCCGAGCAGCATGCGCTCGACGAGCGGGTCGACCGCCTGCTCGCCGCTCACAATGGCGACGCCCGCGCTGTGATCGAGACGCTGTTGCTGACAGCGGATAGCCGAGCGACGCGGATCTCCTTCGGCTATGTCCGCCGCCGCCTGACGACGGCATGGAGGGATCCCGATGGGGCGATATAAGGGCCAGCGAACGGCTGCCGTGATCGACCGCGACTACCCGCACCAGGTCTGCCTGGACGTGCCGCGCATCGGCTTCGGCGCCCGCATGAACGAAATCACCGACTTCTGTCGCGAGCGCGACTATGCGCACCGACCAGGCGATGACCGCTTTGTGCATCAGGCAATCTGGTGCTTCCGCTCGACCGGCGAGGCCGACGAATTCCATGCTCGATTCTCGCCGATCTGGACCTGCCTGCGGATCGACCGATGAGCATCGAAACCCTGGGCGAGGCTTGGCTGGCAGGCTGGCGCGTCAAGGCCCGCTGCCTCGGCCGGGACGCCAGCACCAAGAAGGGCACCCGCCCTTGCTTGAAGAACATCGATCTCGACATGGAAACGCTGCTCTGGACCCGCGGCCGGGACTTCCCGATTTCCCTGCTGCCGCAGCGGCTGAAATGCCCCGCCTGTGGCTGCCGCCATATCAGCGTGATGTTCGATGTTCCGACAGGTCGGAAGCGGGCGTGACAGCCACCAAAATACTTGGCCGACGTCGAGCGGGAAATGCTAGGCAGAGATGGGGAAGATTCTTCTTGCCCGGAACCAGGGCGAGACAAATGGAAGACTGTTCCCCGACTCTTCGTGAGGCGCTGGAGGCGCTGGCAGAACAGTCCCTCAGCGAGGAGGCGCGCGAGGCACTGCAGAAGGCAGCCCGCGTCGTCAAACAGGTGGATGAGAGCAGAGGCAAGGCCCTCGACGAAGACCGCCTGAACGGCGGATTGATCGATCCGCCTAAGGAGTAGTAGCGAGAGCAGCGCTCCTCGAAGTGCCCTCCGGGTCAGCAACACGGTCGCAACGAACGGCCGGAATGTCTCGCTCACTTCGAGCGCAAGAAGCCCGACGCCTCGCCAGCACTGGAGGGACCCGATGAGGGCCGGATGACCCCATCGTTCCGGGCTCGTTCGAGAGGGCTGAGCCGAAACGATGCTCCGCCCAATCAGTCGGGCACGAAACGCAGTTTCAGACCGGTACAATTCTGGGAGGGAAAGCGGCTGGTGGCGAGAGCTTTCCTGCGAGCCGCAGCAGCATCGAGCGGCACATCGACGCCATGGAAATCTGCCTCATGGAACTCGATTGCAACGCGACGAGTGGCGAGGTGCGTGTTCTGTTCGTCGAGGCCGCGCGAGTGGCTGACATACTCGCAATGGATCTTGGAGCTTGAGGCGCGACGGGGTTTAGATTGTTCGTCGAGAGGCCACGAGGAACTTGCCGTAGTCGGTGGCGGTCCAACGCGGACCATTCGAAGCCGCCAATCCCAACTCCTTCAGTCGAGCCAGTGCCGCGGCGGCCTCTTCCAGATCAAGGTTACCCAATTCAAGGGTCCTCAGGAGAAGCCATTCAGTCCTGGTAAGCTGGAACGGTGTCGCGGGCATAGGGGTGCTCATTCCTGGATTCATTTTTTCCCCAACAACGCCTCCGACCCGAGCCGGTTCATGTCGCTCCGAGCCATTTTCCCGCGCGTGGCTGGTAGCGGGCAATCTCACCCGCGACCTGTCGAAAAATCCTGCAACACGGCCCAAACGCGAACGGCCACTCCGAACGCAAGCACCTTGAGCTGGATCTCATTGTGCCGGGCCGGTTCGACCGGGATGAGATGCGCTGTAGTCATACCGGAAACGTGTGCGCAGATGCGCTGGGTGCGGAAGTCCACCATCAAGACGAACTGAATGGCCCGATTGGCGAGCGCGTTCCTATGCCGCCCACTGCCAGCCGACTAGGCTTCCCCTTCCGGCTCCAAGTCGTCGAGTACGAGCTTCGTGACCGCCATCGAGGCTCGGACCCGGAGCAGTTCGATCTCAACAATGGCTTCGCGCAAGAGCGCCTCCATCTCCTTTGGCTCAACCGACTGCGGATCAAGTGCAGCGATGGCTAGGCGAATAGTGATGTCTTCGCGCATGGTTCGCACCCAAATCCCGAGACCATTTTGACAAAGGTGCGCCCGTTTGCATGCTGGAACATTGCGAACGGGCACACCAGAGCGCAAGCGTGTCACGAACGCAGCGCTCATGCGATCCAACGTCAGAGCATACTCGCCGTTGCAGAGGATATCATGGCTACCCCTACCGCGGCGGCAGACGTGGTCGGCTAAGTAGATTCGCGCTCAAGAGACCGCTTCAAGGCGTCATAGTGAGCGCCTAAGATTTCGAGAACTTCGCTCAATCCTCGGCGATTGCTGACCGCTCCAGAATACACCCTCGCGATTCGTGCGTTCACGCTTCCGAGCGGCGCAACATCGGTTGCGATGCGCTTGGCGACAGGAGCGCAATGTTGTGACAGCATAATAGCCCAACTGGAGGCGCTACTGGTTTTCGTGCAGAACGCTGACAGGAGGCTACCGAACTCACGAAGGTCCTGGCTATCAAGCTCAACAAGGCAAGATCCGGGCACGAACTGCCGCTCGAGTAGATCCCCCTCTTGACGCTCCAGAAGACGAGATGCCCTGTCAGCTGATTGGATAAGGTCCGCCGTGGCGTCAAAAAGAGGGCGGAGAATTGTGCCGCCGTTTCCAAATCTCGTTTCATGTTCTCTCGAACCGTGGCCGAGTTGTGAAACGGCAAGGGCCCCCTGAAGAGCTTGAGACACCAAAGGCCAAGCATCGACTACGGCCCCCAAGCGCCTGCTCGCCAGGAAATGGGACGATGCGGTCTGGACGTTCATAATGGCTCCGATTGGTAGAATTAGCCTTTCTGCCCGGTGGACGGCCGGGCGAGATCAGAGTTGGGAAGCCATGCCAAATTCGTCAAGCGATCGACCGACTGGACCGGTTCGACAGATCCCTCAGAACTTATGAAAAATGAATGCGGCGCCGCCGGCGATCATCGCGAAGCCGACGAGATGGTTCCAGCCAAGCGGCTCCTTCAGATAGAGCCACGAGAACAGGGCGAAGACGACGAGGGTGATCACTTCCTGCATCGTCTTCAGCTGCGCCGCCGAATAGACGCCATGGCCGATGCGGTTGGCCGGAACGGCGAGGCAATATTCGAACAGCGCGATGAACCAGCTGATCAGGATCACCTTGACCAGCAGCGTGTTCGGATATTTCAGGTGCCAGTACCAGGCCGACGTCATGAACACGTTCGAAAGGACGAGGAGAACGATCGGCGCTATGGCAGGCGAAAGAAAGCTGGGCAATGCGGTGGCTCGGCTGCTGGTGGTGACTAAGGCGCGTTCACTATCCCCTAGCGTCACCAATCACCAGATGCTGGCGCCGTGGCTAAGCGCCCCGCGTTGACGCCACGGCCGCGCCGCAATCCTCTGCTCTATTGGAACTCGAAACGGTGCGGCGCTGCATATCCCCTTGCGTCATCTATCACCGCTGTGGCTGAGAGCCCTATCTCGGACGCCCCTTCAGCGTCTCGATCGTCGCGGTCAACATCGCAATCTGGCCGGCCTGGTTGTCGACCTTGTCGGTGAGCTTGATCAACTGCGCCAGCACCTGATCCTGATAGCGGATCCGGTCCTCCCGCCCGGTGGCTTCGTTCCCCTCCAACACGGTGACGCGGGTCTCCAACTTGGTCGCGGTTCCAACGGCGGCGCTGGCATCGGCAGCAATCCCGTTAAGGTAGAGCCAGAACAGAAAGCTGATGGCAGCGAGAAGCCCCGGCGTTGCGACCATGGAAAGCCGCGACAGGATTAGTATCGTCGTGTTCGCGGCAATCTTGTCTGCAGCAGTCATCGTGCCTTCCACCCGCATGCCTGTTCGCCATAGCTGTCGTGCTTCAGGATCTGGCGCTGGGTTTCTCCGCTGAGGCGATCCTCAACGGACGGCCGGATCGGCGCCGCGACGTCGCAGAAGTCACCGGCCGTCACGCATCCAGCGAGACATGCGTTGATCAACATCAGCGGCCCCAAGCTGGTCCACCTCGGCATCGCTCGTCCTCCTCTTCGAAATGGCCTTGAGTTTGCCGGCCGCCTGCCTCGCCTGTTCCTGCGCCCGCCCCATGGCGATCAGCTTCAGCGCGAGGCCGGCCAGGATCAGCAGCAGGGCGCCGATGGCCGCCACATAGCGGCCGACGCGCGTCGTGAAGAACCAGGCGATCACCGCGACGCCTGCAGGGTCCGGCGGATGAAGTAGAAGGCGGCCACAGCGGCGCCGATCACGATCACCGCGCCAATGGCATAGGCGATCGGCCCCGGCCCATTGGCCGCCGCGATTACGGTGCCGGCGGCGGTCGCGGCGGGCATCAGCACTTCCGGCTTCGTGAGGATGTTCGCCTTCGGCGGCGCCGCCGGCACCGAGGCGCTGGAGACGAAGGAGCCCTTCACCCAGAGCCCGCCCTCGGCATTGCGCCGGTTCACCAAGCCGGTGATCTTCTTGCCGTTGTCATTGACCCACTTCGCCATCTCGGCCGGGACCGAGGCGTAGTCGCCCTTGTTCAGCTTCTTCAGAAGGGTCGAGCCGCGGAACTGCTTCTCGCCGATGTTGAAGACGAAGGAGACCAGGGCGGCGAACTGGTTGTCGTTGAGCGACACCTTGACCAGCCGGTTGATGATCTCTTCCGCCTCGCGCAGATCCAGCCGCAGCAGCTCCTCCGCCTTGGCTTCCGTGATGACGGCGCCGGCCTTCACGACATAGTTGCTGTCCGAGGTGTGGCCGTAGCCGATGGTCAGGACATTGCCGGTGTCGAGGTAGGCCTTCGCCTTGAAGCCCTCGAACCCTTTGATCATGGCGATGCCTGCCGCCGTAACTTCGCGGGTCATGTCGTCTCTCCGAGATGTGGGGTTGAAACGGCCAGGGTAAGCGCTAGCTAAAAACCCCTGGCTATAAGGACTTCGCCCGCCGGCTCCGCCGCGCGGGCACTCTTCTGGAACGGGCGGCGTCGAGAAGCGTTGATCAGTGTGGGCGAGTGAAGCGCCAGCCCTCCGAAAGCAGCGCAATCATCGGGTCCGCCCACAACGGCATAGCCATCCACCTGGCGGAGGCTGGTATGCCTACAGAGCCCGTCGGCTGCGCAGAGCCGGCGGGTTCATTTCGATCAAGCCGCGAGTTGATACCAGCCCTCGCCCCAGAGGGTCAAAAGCCGCTCGAAATAGCGCTCGTATTGGGCGCCGATCACGTCGAGGGAGTAGTGGTCCAGGGCGTGCTTGCGGATGACGCTGCGATGGAGGGACGGCGCGCGCCGAGCGGCGTCGATGAACTCGGCCAGCGAGCGGCAGCGGAAGCCAGTCACGCCGTGAATGTTGGTCTCGGTGAAGGCGCCCCAGTCCGTTGTGATCACCGGCGTACCGCAAGCCATGGCCTCGATCGCGACGTTGCCGAATGGCTCGATATAGGTCGTCGGCGCGAAGACGGCGGTGGCGCCGGCCATGAGGTCGCCGCGCTCTTCCGGCCCGACCACGCCGACGAACTCGCCATAGCCAGACTGTTCACCCGGCCCCGCCAGAACGAGCCGCTTCCCGAGCCGCCGGCAAACTTCCTGCGCGGTGGCGTAGCCCTTTCGGTCGATCAGCCGGCCGACGAAGAGGAAATAATCCAACGGGTCATGCGTGTCTTTATCATGAGTGGCATAGAATAAGTGCCGTTGATGTTTGGTACGCGCCCGGTCCTGTGGGGTTCGGTCGCATAGACCCCAGTCGATCACGCCATAGCGGGCTATCGAATTAGGATAGCCCGCTTCTATTGCCATACGTTTTTCCTTGATATCGACTGGAAACTCCGCCGGATCCAGATACCCCGGGATCACCGCATCGAACCACGTCCCATCGACACCGCACGGATTGTTCATCGAGCGAGCGCCGTAGACCGTGTGCATCCAGGCGTAGCTCTCGAACACCTTGAACGGCAGGAAGCAGCCGCCATAGCCGACGCCGATCTCGACGCAGAGGTGAGCCGGGAATGCGTCTGATATCGCCTTCTGGGCATAACCGCCGATCAGGCAGATGAAGTCGCGCTGCCCTGCCCGCACCCGGATGCCGGCAATGGCGTTGGCGAGGAACGCGGACCAAGCCGCGCTGCTCGGCTCCCAAGGCGCCTCGGTGTAGTGCCTGGCGCCGACATGGGCCGCGCGGGCCGCCTCGTCGATGCAGACGACGTGCTCGGTCACCGGCGCCGCGTTCTGCTCGCCAGCATAGAGCACCACATCATGGCCGCGCTCGATCATCATCCGGCAGAAGTTCTTGACCTTCATGGTGAAGGCGCAGGCAGAGAACGCGTCCGTCACATGGGTGTGCGGAAGCGCGACGACATGGAAGCGCATGCAGATCTCCGGGCATGGAAGGGGCAGTCAGGTGACGACAGCGTAAAAGCCCTGGTCGCCTCGGTTGCCCGTCGATGCGGTTTGGCCGATCGTCCGGGACGAGAGGGTGGGGCCGTTCTGGATCTCGATCCAGGTTGGGAAATCGCTGTTGCCGTTCTCGTTGTAGCGGTCGCCGTAGGTCGGCAGCGTCCCCGTGATGCTGATCGTCAGTTCCATGAACAGACGGGCGAACAGGAAGGCCGGGCCGCTCGGCGCAGGCCCGATCGTGTCGCTACTGGACCCGCTGCCCGAGTTGATGAAGCCGAAAACATCCCCAGTGGTGATGCTCGTGATCGGCTTCGAAGGCCGGATGATCCGGACCGACTTGAGGTTGCTCGACGAGTTCATACCCGTCAGAGCGGCGCCAATGTCGCCGGCCGTGAGGACCTTATAGCTGATCATCACGCGCCGGACGGTGCTCGGCCCCCCGGCCACGTTATTGACGGTCGTCGCCCCCGAGAATTCTACCGCGGTCGGCGTGCCCCCGCTGCTGAACGCGTACTGGCTGAAGACGGCAATGTCACCGGCCTGAGCCGTGCCCGGAATCGTGATGGTCGATCCGGTCGAGCTGGCATTGATGCCGGGCAGCGTCAGCGTCATCGGGTTCTCGATGATCCGCCGGCGACGGGCAAGCAGCCCGTTCGAGAGCTGCGTGCTCACGGCGCCATCACCACTTCCGGGTCAGCCCCGATGCTATCCAGCAAGGCCAGCGCGTCAGGGTCGTCGGCATAGACTTCCGGATAGTCCATGTCGAACCACCGGGCGAAGGCGACGGGCTGCGACGTGAGGGCGGCATAAGCCGCGTCCATCAACCCGAGGTCAATCAGGCGCTGCTTGACGAGGCTCTTGCGGATCATCCGGCGAGGCGGCGGAGGCGCATCCTCCATCTTCCAGGTCGGCACACCATCGATCAGTTCGATGCCGTCGATCCCTCCCGAGACGAGTTGCTTACCGGCCGGGATCTCTGCCGGTACGATGCCGGCGATGCGATAGCCGTCGCCAGACCACCCAGCCTCTGGTGGCGAAAGTTGGCCTACGCCGGGGAGATCGATCCTCCCCTCAGTCGACGGGAAAACCGAGATGATCGCCTCGGGAGACCTGGTGCTTATGAGCGCGCGCTTCGATGTCATGATTTATTCCCAGGCGTAGAGCTGGAGCTCGCCAACAGAGCCAAATCCTGCGGATCCTCCGACCAACGACACCCAGACATGGTCCCAAACGGTCGTCAGGTCGGAACTACTGATGTCGCGGCCGGTGCTTTCATTTGTGATGGAGGTGATCGATGCGGATCCAAGGACAGTTCCATCGTTGTACGCAGAGGGAGCGGTCCCGTTCTTGGCATAGAGGTACATCGTGAAGGTCCCCCCCGTGGTGAACGATGTGCCGCCCCCGTAGCCACTGTTGTTGGTCCCGAAAGTCGTGACCTTCCCGATCACCCGCGAAGTGCTCAGGGTCTTGCCGACCCAACCCGTTGTGGACGAGGCCGAGAACCGCGAGGCGTTCGCATACGTCTCGCTCGTGGTCCCATTGAAGGAAGCGGCGAGACCGCCTGCGCCCGTCATGCTGCCGCGGTTCGTGCCCGTGGTTCTGTCAATGAGAACCAGCTGCTTTGACTGGCCCATGAAGGGCGGCGGGCAGAAGATCATTGCAGCGCCTGCACGATCAGGAGGGAGCCGCCATTGCCGACCGAGCAGTGGCAGCGGAACTTGTTGGCGTTCGTGGTGGTGAAGGCGTCACCCGACACCTTCGTCCAGCCCGAGGTCGTGATCGCTCCCGCGGATGCACCGTTCGTGATGTCGAGCAAGTAGGAGCCCGTTACCGTTCCAGGCGCGAGCGTGTGCGCTCCGTTGTTGGTGTAGTGCTGCAGCATCCGGTCTCCGGGGTCAGGCGTTACCGTCCCGGTAGTGATCGTGCCGAGCGACTTGGAGGTGACATTCGCGCCGCCGGTTAGCGTCTGGTCTTCCGTCTCAAGCCGGGCCATCGCCGTCACCGCAGGGCCGGCCTTGATCAGCTTTCCCGTGGTCGAATTGAACAGCGCGAGCTGGCTGTCCACCGCCGAGCTCGGACCGATGACGTCACCGCTGCCCGAACCGGCCGGGCCAGTGGCGCCCGTAAGACCGGTTGCACCGGTCGGCCCGGTTGCGCCGGTAACGCCCGTCGCGCCGGTGGCCCCAACACCGGTAGGCCCAGTTGCACCCGCTGGCCCAGTCGGGCCGGTTGCACCCGTTGCGCCAGCCGGCAGCGGCACGTCCTCGGCCGCCACGCCCGACACGCTGAAGTCGATCCGGGTCGCGCTGACCACATGATAGTCGATGCGCCAGAGGGCATTCGCCGCGGCCGGGATGCTCGGGGCCGTCGCCCAACCGATCGGCTTCCAGTACGAGCCGTACGCGAGCGAGTAGCCGCCGGCCGTGCTGTTCGTACCGGAGATCGATCCCTTCTGGCCAACCGTGATGTTGGTCGGGTTCGCCAGCGTGGCGCCCGTATGGGCAAGCGTGAGGGTGAAATCCTGGCTGGTGTAGTCAGGGGTTATTGTGGTGCCGGACGTCAGAGCGTCCTGCTGGCGCCTCTGGCTGGTGGTCCAGGTTCGCGCCTGATCGGCGACGCCGGACGGGCCGGTCGCGCCCGTCGGGCCCGGGACCGTAGATGCAGCGCCAGAGGCCCCGGTCGGCCCCGTCGCGCCCGTTGGCCCCGCAACCGTCGATGCCGCCCCGCTTGGACCCGTGGGGCCGCTGGGGCCAGCCACACCGCTAGGACCGGTGGCGCCGGTGGGCCCAGGCACGGACGACGGCGTTCCGCTCGCGCCGGTCGGGCCAGTCGCGCCGACACCGCCGCTAGGCCCTGTGGCACCGGTCGGGCCCGGAACAGTCGAGGCAGCACCACTCGGGCCGGTCGCTCCGGAAGGGCCGGTCGGGCCCGTGGCACCAGTCGCGCCCGCCTGCCCAGCGGCACCGGACGGAACCCACATCCACTCGGCGCTTCCAACATCTGCGTCCGGCGGCTCATTCCCGGTGTTGGAATCGATGAGCGAGACGAAGGTCCGGCCGTTGAAGGTGATGTAGTCGCCGACGACGTAGGTTGTCCCGACATCCCACTCACCACGCGGCGTCAACCCCTCGCCGATCGGGCCAGACGGGCCCGTGGCGCCTGTGGGACCGGTTGCGCCCGTAGCGCCCTCGCCGCCGCTCAGGCCAGTCGGGCCATCGGCGCCGGTCGCGCCAGTAGCGCCAGTCGGGCCCGGCACGGTAGATGCGGGGCCTGTCGGTCCGGTTGCGCCAGTCGCACCACGAGCGCCAGAGGCCCCCGTAGGACCTACCTGCCCCGCGGCGCCTGATGGCACCCACATCCAATTGCTGTCGCCGACGTCCGCGTTCGGAGGCTCATTGCCGACATTGCCGGCGACGAGCGAGACGAAAGTGCGAGACAGGTAGGTGATGTAATCGCCGACGGCATAGACGGTCGTGTTGTTCCACTCACCGCGCGGACGCAGGCCTTCACCGGCCACTCCGCTTGCCCCGGGCGCGCCAGACGGTCCAGTCGGGCCAATGGGTCCCTGCGCGGCGATCTGGCCGGCAGGAGCGTGCACGGTCACCCCGTTCTGGACGATCGGCACAAGTTCGTCACCGGCGAGCGGGACCGTCGCCGCGGGGAGCGACGATATCTTCAGGTCGGTCATGTTGTGATCACGGCTCCCAGAAGAGGCCAGAAGAGGTTTCCTGCAGAACCTTGCTGCCGCTTTCCTGCAGGACGTATTTGCTCAGGCCATCCGCCCAGAGCTCGGGCGCCTCATCGACTGCGACCATCTTGTAGATGAGGTCCGTCGTGGGCTGCATTTCGCTGACGATGACGCGCTTGTAGACCCGGTCATGGTTGCCAACGATCACCAGGCACCCGGGGCTGATCTCCGGTATCTCGGTCGGGTCGAACACTGAGCCAGGCGCGTAGAGATCCGCCAGCGGACTGGCGAAGGTGACCAGATCGGTCTCTTCATCGGAGGACGACGAGGTGAGATGGGTGGTGATCCATCCATTGGTTCGCCGGACAGCCAGCGCGGTGCGGATGCCGACGGTGTGCATGTCGACGACGGCATGCATATCCGTGACGGCGTGCATGCCCGGCGTGTTCAGGATTGAGGCGACCGAGTCCAATCGAATGCCGGTGATCAGGTTCGTGGCCGGGTCGATCAGGACTTCCTTGATACGGGCCCGGCCGGTGTGACGCGCGAGCGTGTCATGCTCGATCGCGACCAGTGATCCCCGCCGGCAGACGATCGCCTCGGCCGGAGCCTCCCAAGAATAAAAAGTGGCCCGTTTTTCCGCCTGGGCGAGATCGAAACGGGCCCGCATGACGACCTGCGTCTCTTCATCGAGGCCGCCGTAGTAGACGCCCTCCAGCTTGCCGTCTTCGCCCCCGTCATAGCCGTTGCGGAAGACCACCACTTCCTCGGTGGCATAGTCGGCGGTCTTGTCCCGGTAGTTGATCCGAAACCCGTCGGGCAGCTTCGGGAACGCCTTGTTGAACGAGAAGCCCCTGGCATTGCGAGGCGAGAAGACCTGAACGACCGGCTCCTGCGATCGGTCGTAGTCCTGCACCACACTCCAGAGGTCGGACTGGTAGGGCTTGGCGTAGCCGCAGGAGGCGATCAGGGACCGGACGTCATCGATCGACTGATCAACGATGATCTCGTTGCAGGTGTAGCCCGCATCGATACAGCGCTGCCGCCACTCGATCATCTCCTCGAGGTCGAGAAGGTCTTCCGGCAGCGGGTCCACGTTTTGACCGCCGATATGGACATCGACATAGTGGGGAACCGGGTTGGACGTAGTCACCCATTTGTCGAACCTGCCCGTCGCTGGGTCATAGTCCCGCACATAGCCGGAGGCCATGCAGGAGACATTGTTGATCTGAGCATTTCGGGCCCGGACGGCGATCGTCGCGAAGCCTGGCGTCGGCAGGATCGGGGCGTTGTAGACCGACGTCGTGAACTGGTGGACGATCTGCTCGCCCTTGTTCTCGCGGGACTCGGCGATCGTCCCATTGTCCGTGAACCAGAAGAAGTCCGTCACCGCCGACTTGAACTGGTAGTTCGATTTGCTGAAGTCGCTCGCCTTGTACGAAAAGCCGCGCTTCATCTGGATATCGTAGATGCCACGCGGAAAGGCGGCGCTCGTCAGATGCATCACGATCCGGTTGTCGTAGGCGAACACATGCCGGACATTCGAGGTGCTCTCCGTCCCCCGATAGAGGTAATCGTTGCCGCTGCCGGCCGAGAAATAGCCATCCGCCTGGTTGGCTGCGGTGACCGGGACATTGGTCTGGCCCGGGGTCGCCTTCGCGACGAAATAGACCCCGTTCTTGCTCGGCACCGTCGGGACGTCGGTCGGCTCCGGCATGTCCCATTTCAGCTGCAGCTCGTTCTTGAAGGGCGAGATAGACTGGGCCGAGATGTGAAACTCGGGCAGATTGCGCCACTGCGTCGTACCGCGGAGACGGATGCGCGTTCGGATTGGGATAACCAGCTGATCTTCGGTCGTCCGGTAACCCATGGCTGGCAGAGTGAAGCGGCACCAGACCTCATCTGGGCTGCGTCGCGTCGGCACACCGTGCCACTTCGGCACGTTCTCCGACGGGTTCACCCGGTTGAGCAGCTGCGACATGTCCTCGGGGTCGACAGTGTGCGCCGACAGCTCGAACTGGGCGCCGGTCTGCCGGCCGTAGCGGTTCACCAGGTCGATCGGCTGGTCGTCCTGCCAGCCTTCTCGATACTGAACCTGGATATCTGAGCTGGCTTCGAACGGTGCCTCGTCGATCCGCAGGTCTTCGATCTTGTGCGGACCGTTGAGCACGAAGACCGCCTCGACGATGTCGTCCCGGTTCTCGATCGAAATAACCGGCTGGCCGACCAGGCGCGGATAGACCTTGGTCGTTCCGATCACCCGGTCGATCGACCCGCCGGGCTCCGCTGCGCTGTTTCCTGAAGCGCTGGCCGATCGGTTGTCGTCGTCACTCGTCGACTTAGTATCTCCGGCCCGCAGGACCGGCGCGCTCGTCAGAGCGCTGATCGCGAGCGAACCGGCAAGACCGACAGCGCCTGCTAGCACCGCGGCCCCGACGGTTGCACTCCCGAACAAGGATGTTCCTAGCATACCCGTGAAGGTGCCGAGGATTGCCCCACTCGCGATGCCGCCTGTGACCACAGTCAAGGCCAGCGCCGCCACCAGACCAATGATCTGCTTGGCCCCACCCCCGCCACCGCTATTCTCATGGACGATGTGGAAGGTGACCGCGATCGGCCGCTCAGCGCTGCTGGCCTTCGGCCGAACCGAGCGCCAGAGAGCCCTGGGCACGAGCTCGCCGTTAATGCGGATCTGCCCGCGCTCCACGAACTGCGATGGCAGGCGGTCCTGCAGATCGGCGACGATTTCGGAGACGGACAGCCCCTCTCGAAGGAAGAGCACGTCCGGCTTCCTGGCGCTGAAGGGCGTTGCCCAAACACACACTACAGACATCTGTGCCGCCGAAAACCGATGATCCTGGAAGAGACGGAGAAGTGCGAGAGAGGCACGACCACGGACTGGGTCACCTTCTCGATATGGAGGACATGGCGAGGATCGGTAAGGATCCCGACATGGCCCGGCTCGCGCGAGCGCCTGCGGAGCATCACAACGACGTCGAATGGGCGAGCGTCGGAGAGGGCCACCTCGGCCCATGGAAGCGCATCTGTGCTCGGCGCACCCAAGGCATCGCTGACACGAACAGCGTCCTCGGCTGAGATATCAGCGTAGTCCGGCAGATCGATCTGGCGTTCCGCCTTGAGCACCAGCCGGACCAGGTCGTAACAGCGCATGGTCTCGGAAAACTCCAAGCCCACGTATTTCGAGGACCAGTGCATCAGCGCCAGTGCTTGTCGTTGCGGTAGTCGGAAGGGGTTGGCGTCTTGTCCTTCAGTCGACGCGCAGCCAGCGCCAGAGTTGACCTCCGCTCGGTCACGGCACGGCCGAGCTCGATCATCTGCTCTGCCGACAGAACAACGATGTGGTTGTCGAGCGCGATGCGGGAGAAACTGGTCTGCAACCCAGCGACCGCCAGGCCGAAGTCGTCCTGAATGGTGCCGTCGGTCGCCTGGTACTGCTCGCCCCCGAACTCGATCGGGAGAGCCAAGCGGCGGTCCCGCTCAGCGTTCACGTCGGAGGCCGAGATAGGATCAGCCGGAGGCGGGATCGACTTCGTGCCGTCCCAGCCGTGTCCGAGGACCATGGCGAAGTCGGCGTCTCGCACCCACTCGCCTTCGAGCGTTGCGATGAACTCTTCATCGGCCTCGATGCGCGAAACCACGATGCCGTTGATGATCTGAGCGAAAGTCGTCATGCGATCACCCACACGCGGACTTCGCCGCGCGCCCCTGCTGCACCGCGGCCGCCGCCTCCAGCTGGCGTGAAGCCCGCCTGACCGCGAGCACCGCCGGCTCCCGCTACGACGCTCGTGCCGCCAGCTTCGGATGCTGATCCACTCGCGCGCGCGCCACCGCCGCCGCCGCCGCCCCAGTAGCTATTCCCCCCTGCTACAGCCCCCCCGCCTGTGGAGCCGTTGTACCCGCCGCCCCCACCCCCGCCCTGGTAGCTGGCATTGCCAACAGTGCCAAAGTCGGATGCAACGGTAGCGCTGGTGTAGCCGCCACCTCGGGCGCCCGTGAAATCTTCCGTAGCCCCAACAACGCCGCCGCCGTTCCCTCCGACACGAACAAGGTTCGATGTACTGTCACTGCCGGTCCAACCGGCGGGGAAGACGAGCAGCGACCCAAACGACGAATTGGTCCCGTTGCTGTTCACAGCGCCGCCAGCACCAACGACGACGGATACGCTGCTGGGGATCTGCGAGGCTCGGAACATACGCGAGATGTAGCCACCTCCACCGCCACCGCCACCATTCGTGCCGGAGTTGCTGCGACCGCCTCCGCCACCGCCCCACCCCTCAACGAAGACCCAGGCATTGCCCGGCGTCCCAACTGGCTTGTTCCATGTGCCCGAGGCGGTGAAGGCTTGATAGTCGAGGGTGTTCGTGATGATCCGGGAATCGCCGATCGCGATGAATGCGCCATCGGAATAGGTCAGCAGCTGGCGCGAGCCGGCCGGGAAGCGGCCTGCCGTGAGTGCGGAGCCCAACAGGTCCACCACGTTCGCCGCGGCGCCACCGTTGATCGCGAGCGTCACGGCGCCGGTGTTCGAGACGCTGACCGGCAGGACGAACAGCATGCCATTCGCAAGGCCGGAGATCGGCGCCGGGTCCAGGGTGGCGGTGATGGCGTTTGCCGTCCCGCCAACCCCGGAGAGCTGGATGTTCATCCCCTGGCTGAGCCGCGCGACCTTCGCCTGGACAGCGTCCATGTAGGCATCACCAGTGACCACTCCAGGCGTGCTGGAGTTGGGCAGGATCCAATCGGCCATCGAAACCTCAGATGAAGAGCGCCGGGCAGCGCGACTTGGTCGCTCGGATGCCGGGCCATGAGCGCTGGGAATAGTTCCAGCTCGAAAGCGTTCCCGTCACCTCCATGACGTTCACGTCGACATTGGTCAGGTAGAGGTGCTTGGCGGAGTACTCGACGATGGCGGGGGCATCGATCTCGATCCGCGGCACCACCGTCTGGTCGAACTGCGAGGCCGCCACGACGTCGATCTGCACCCGGCACGGCTTCGTCACCGCCTGCAGGGCATGGCCGATCGTCTCATCGACGTTCTGGACCCTGATCTGCGCCTGGGGCGGGGCGTCGTCATCGCTCAGGAGCGAGGCGTCGAACCAGAAACCGATGTAGCGGTTGCCGTTCCAGACGTAGTCCACCGAGTCGGAGACCACCCGAATGATGTCATTCACGTCGGGATTGGTGATGGTCATGAAGACCAGCACCGCCTCGCCGCTCTCCTGGCTATCGAGCTCGCGGCGGAGGCCGGTTGAGACACTGCGCTGCTTCGCCATCAGGGGAACCGGAGAAGCTGGAACGACAGGTCATGGTACTCGGCGCCCGGGTGGGGCTGCAGCTTGTATGTATCTTTCGTGAACCGGAAAGAGGCTGCGGTTCCGCGAATTGGGTCAATCCAAGCGAACGGGAGAACGCCATCGTAGAGTGTGCTGCGGTACCAGTCCTCGAACGTCTCTCGCTCCGCATCCGTCAGACCGGTGAACTGAACGCTCAGCATCGTTCCGGCTGCCGTGCCCCGGCGGCGGTCAATCGTCGGGCCGATTTCTGGCTCAAACGAAATGCGGTTGGACTGCGGAGCCTCCGTATAAGAGGCCGCGTCGGGGCTCTTCCTGCTTGTCAGCGGCCATATCGCAACCATCAGGACCTCCTGGGCCGGCTGCCGAAGCGCGTCCGCTGCGGAGCGTCCATCCGGCCGCTGGCGATGTTCTTGGACTGCTCGTCACGAATGAAGAGCTTGAGCAGTTGCTCGCCGTTGGGGCCTGTGGAGCGCTCTTGCTCTACCTGGGGCGAGCCTGCGGACCTCTGGTCGACAACCTGCACGACCATGCTGTTGCCACCGCCGCCCGCACTTTCCACCCCCAGCCTGCCATTCGATAGGCGCCGGAGCGGCATCACCGCTTCAGGGCCCGCCTCACCCATGAGGCCGGCTCCCTTTGCCATCGGGAAGACTGTGGGGGTATTGACGACACCGCCCTTGGCAAAGGCAGTCACTCGTCCGTTGGAGAATGCGGCACCGTTGGCAAATAGCCCGCCGGTGCCGTTCACCTGCATGATGCCACCCCCGCCTCCCGAAATGACGCTAGACAGGTTGCTCCAAAGGCCGTTGAACAATTGATCGGTGGCCATATCGACCAGCTTCTGTGAGATCCGGTCGAGGGCATTCGTGGCGGCGTCGGCGAGCGAACCCCATAGGCCTTTACCGTCGGCGATACCGGATCGAATATCCTGAAAGAACCCTTGGAATGTGCCCTTGGCGAAGTCGTAGGCATCGCGAAGACGGCTTGTCTCCGCTTCCAGGGAGGCCATCGCAGCCGCCTTCTCCTTCAATGTCGAGATTTGATCCGGGTCTAGATCCAGCCCGGCCTTAGTGGCTCGATTGAGGAGCTCCTGTTCGTATCTCAGGCGAGATGCGGCCCACGCCGTCTGCCCCAGGCCAGCCTGCTCGGCGCGAAGCGATGCGATACGAGCGTCGGCGTCCCGGACGATGTCGTCGAACTTCTCGCCATCCGTCTTGCCGCCCCGGGCCTTCTTCTTGGTCTTCTCGTCGACTGCCGTCATGGCTGCCGCGAGTTCCCTTACCTTTTCGGCGCCGGCCGATGCAGTCTTGGCAATGACGGAATACCCAGCACCAACATAGTCGGTGTCGAGGGCTGCCTTGTTGAAGGTGGCCGAGGCCCCGCTCATGGCGGACTGTTCCGCCTTCGAAAGCTGGCTTTTCATCCCCGACAGATCGAAGCCAGGGATAATGGTCATGCCATTGACGGTCAGGGCCGGCTTCTCGAACTCCGATACGAGATTGTTCCACGCCATCTTGCCGAGCCCGGCAAAGAAGGTTGGGAGATTGCTCCAGGCCTCGACGACCGCATTGTACCCGCCGACGAAAGCCCCGATGACGAAGTTCGCGGCCTTCTTGGCGTCGCCAACAACATCTCGCCCGAAGATCTCGGCCAACTCATCGCGGAAGATATTGGCTGCGGCAACGGCCGCCACAATTCCAAGCACGAACGCTGCGCCGGGGTTGGCTGCAGCCATTGCAGCGGCGGCGGTAACAGCCGTCACGGCCAGGCGCCCCATCAGTGCGATCAGGTTGACTATGCCGCCGATCATGGCCGGCGAGTAGAGCAGCGCCAGCCCGGCAGCAGCGGCCACGGCATAGGGCGCGATCGGCTGGATGGCGCCAGCCAGCGCGCGAAGCACCGAGGAACCCGCCTTGGCCCAATCGACCATCTGAAGACCAGCAGCCGCGAGCGCCGTAAGGCTGATCACCAGCAGGCTGACCGGTGAGAACACCGATGCGAATGCGGCCGCCAGACCATGCAGCGGCCTCTCCATGGTGGAGATCACGGCGGCGAGCTGCGTGCCCTGTTGCAGACCGATCTGCATGGCGCCCATGCCCGCCTGAGCAGAGACGGCGATATCCTGGAACTGGGCGGCGATGTTGGCCGTGTTCAGGTTCGAGGCCGCTTTCACGTTGGAGTTGGCAGCGACGGCGTGGCCGCTCAGCGCCTTGGTGGCCTTTGCCGCCGCGGCCGCCTCACTGGTGATGGCTCTTTCCAGGACTTCGGCCGATCCGGCAGCGCTAACCGCAGCGGCCCCTTCCCTCGTGATCGCTGTTGCTGCCTGCGTCACGGCGGCATCAAGCTTTCCAAAGGTGACGGAGACGTTGGCGCCGGTCACAATCATCTGCTGGAGCTGACCGGTGGCTCTACCGGTCGTTGTACCGAGATTGACGACACGGCTCTCTGCCGTCGAGACGCCCTTCCCCATCCCGAGGACTGCGGTCTCAACACCGCGCACCGCGCGCTCAATGCTTGCCAGAGACGCCTCTAGGCGGCTGAAGGCGTTCTTAAGGACCCCGGACGCACTTTCGGCCTTCTTCGCCGAGTTCGTCAGTTGGTCGAGATCCCGGGCACCTTGCGCAGCCTGAGAGCTGTCGACGTCGAACCCGAGGGAGGCAATATTCGCCATGTCATTTCCTGTTCGGGGAACGCTCTGCCGCCTCGGCGCGCTCCCTAGCCACCGCGGCTAGGTAGGCGTCGTCCATCGATCGGATGATCCGGATCTCTTCACGCCTCAAAATGTCGCCGGTGAGCGCCATCCAATGCGCCATCTCCGTCATGGAGAGCGGCTCGGCGCCATTGAGCCCTGCAGAGAGACCTGCCCGCATGCTCCAGAACCATTCGAACAGGTAGGAGAAGTCCGGGTCCAGAGGATCCGGCTCCTCCACCGGCAGTCCGAAACGGGCCAGCCGCTGCCGGCGGGTCTCGCCGCTGTCATCGGCGAAGTTCAGCCGAACGTGCGCCTCGATGTGGGAGACGAGCAGCGGCCCTAATTCGCGAAAAAAGCGGCTTCGTCTCCGAGTGCCGTGTCGATCTGCTTCGCCACCCAGCCGACCTGCAGCAGCCTGACGACGTTCACCTTCGTGAGCGGCGGGTTCTTGAGGTCGCCGAGCGAGAGGCCGTCATCCCATTTCCAGCCGACGATCGCGGCAGCGAGAAGATCGACGGTGTTGTCCTCGATCTTCTCCGCCGTCATCGAGTTGCGACCGCCGCGAAGAGCCTTGTTCTTGATTGCCCGCTCCACTGCCTTGACGGCATCCGCCTCGAGGGAGGTGCACTCGACCTGAAGGCCGATCGGCTCCCCAGACGCCGGGTGCTTGATGTCGATCGTGATCGTGGTCGGCTGGATTGCCAGGATATCCATGCTCTTCTCCGGTGGAATGGCTTAGGTGACGTTGGCCGTGGCGGCGGAGGTCGCCGTGGCATTGCCGGCGGCATTCGTACCGGTGACCGCGACGGAGATTGCCTTAGCGGCGTCGCCTGCGACGAGCGTGTAGGTCGAGTTCGTGGCGCCCGCGATGTTCGTACCGTCCCGCTTCCACTGGTAGGTGAACGAGGGCTCTCCCGACCAACGACCAGGCACGGCTGTCAGCACCGAGCCCTGCGTGAGAACGCCGGCGATCGACGGGAGGAGCGAGCTGACAGGCGCGACAAGCGACTGCGGGTTCACCACGATCTCGCGCTGCACGAGGCCGAGCGTGAAAACCTCGAGAATGAAGTCCTCATTCCGACCATTCGGGCGGGTGGGGCCAGCGATCAGACCGCGGTTGTAGTAGACCGTGTTCGTGTGGTTCGCGTCGGGAGCGTCGAGATCCTCGAACTTGAACGCGTAGAAGAACTTCGTGACGGCCGCCGCGCGGAGTGCCACCTGCCCGGCATCCGTCGGGTTACGAGCGCACTCGATCGTGGGGTCGCCGGCGTTGGAGATGCCCTTCTGCTTCTGCGTCATGTCCGTCGCGAGCTCGTCATAGCTCACCACGTTCGTGTTGACGCCAGACTCGCCGACCGAGCCGACATTGCCAACCTCGATCCAGGTCAGCGCCTCGAACTGGCTCTGATCCAGATTGGCCGGCTGGGGCGTCGTGCAGAAATAGACCTTCCGGCCCTTATTGGTATTCGCCATGGCGGGATCTCCTTCGATCGTAGTGGCGGGTGGATGGGCCGGCTGGCCGGTGGCTATGCGAAGACTTCGTAGGAGACGGTGACCGGCACCTGCCAATGCGTGTCGTCGGCGAGCGCCGGCCCGACGTCTGGCGCCCTTGTGACGCGGGTCGTGATGCCGCCCGACCGCATCGGCATGTCAGGCTGGAAGTGCGCCGCCACTTTGCCGGCGATTTCCGTGGCCGCTGAGGCGCCCGCGTTGAGCGGGGTGAAGACATCCACCTGAAGCAGCCCGAGCCGCTGGTGGGGCTCCGCTGAGCCGAGGAAGAGCCGTCGGCTGGTGTTGGGAATGTGCGAGACCCGGAGATAGCTGGCTGGCTTGGGCTCCATCGAGACGTTGGGCCAAGCGATCGGCAGGGCCGGTGAATGCGCGAAGGCAGCGAGCCGCGCGAACAGCGCCTGCTCGATGTTGCCCTCTACCGTGGCCACAACCATGCTGATAGATTCCTCGTATGAAGCCGCTCAGCGACAATCAGGCCCATGATCTTCTGACCGAGGCGCGCCGCGCGCTGGGCAACGCCCCGGGCTCGACCGTTCGCGCCGACACGGCCCTGAAAGCCGCCCGCCAGGCCCTTTCCGGCCTCGCCCTCGCCTTGCTGGTCGCTTCCGAAAGCGGATCCGACCAGGTGCCGGGCGTCACAAGCCCAGACGGCTCTTAAGTTCGGCCGCCTTGCCGTCCACGATTTCAGGCCACTGCTGCGCTGCGGTTCTGACGAATGCGTCTGGCGTCTGCCCGCGCGCGCCATACTCGCGGTGCGCCGCATAGGCTGCCGTGTAGCCGAGATAGATTGTGCCGCCGAGTTCTGAGCCGGCGATGACCGCCTCGATCACCCCCGCGTCAAAAGCGTAGGTCTGCCCCTCCACCGGCCCCTTCTTCGGGTCGATGAGAGGCATGGCGGACGTCGAGGCCATCAGCGACGCGCGGAGAAAGCCGGTATCGACGCGCATGCGGCCGCCGGCATTCCGGGTCGTCTGCACCCGCGTCGCGAGTTCTTGCACGCTGGCCTTGAACACGGCCTCCTCGGCGCCCTTCACCTTCCTCACCCAATCGGCGACCTGGGTAGCAAAGGAGAGGTTTGCCATCAGGCGGCCTCGGCTTTGAACCGTTCCACGACCGAGGCGAAGTAGTCGATGTCGTAGCTCACGACGCACCTGCAGCCGCTGATCTCGGAGATCGGGGCGCGCGGGTCGCACGGAAACCGAAGCATCGCGCCCGAGGGAGATTGGAACGAACCGTCCATCGGAACCTTCTGCCCATCCAGCACCCGATGGGTATGACGCACTCGGTTATCGCCGGCCGATCGCCAGATCTTCGTGACGTCCTCGACCCGGATCTTGCCGGCCGCGATCTGCTGCCGGATAGCGTCGTCCCTGCCCTTGCTCAGGGCCATCATGGTTTCGGTGCGGGCGAGGAATTCGCCGCGCAGTTCGAGCAGACGGTCGCTGTAGCGTCCGATGATGCGGGTGATCGTCTCGGCGTCCAGCGGCTTGCCCGATTTGATCGCAGCCAGGATCGTCCGGTCGAAGCGCTTGTCGCGACGCTCGCGCCCGAGATAGGCCCGCAGCTGCGCCGCGTCGCCGGACATCAACTCCTGCCTGGCATAGGCAACATACCGCTCTTGCGCCGACGTGATGCCGATGATCCCGCCCTCGCGCCGCCCGGTCACGCGGTTGACGCGACCGACGACGTTCAGGGCGGTTGCGCGCGGGTTCTGCCCCTCGGCAAGCCCCTCGCTGAGCGCGAGCCGGATGGCCACACGCTGGTCGTCCAAGATGGCCGTCACCAAGGCCGAGGAATGCTCTCGCAGCCACGCTTCGGCCTCAGGGTTGCGGACCCCGAACCGGAAGACCACGCGGCCGCCTTGCGGGTCACGCACCTTCGGCATGCTCCCGACCGTGGCCATGCCGCCGGAGTTGTAGGCGTCGGCCAGCCGCAGCTCGAGCTTGGAGAACGCAGCGGCGTCCAGTTGGAGAGCCTGCAGTGCCCCCTCGATATCGCCGCGCTCCAGCCGCTCGACGACGATCTTGAGCACAACCGTGTTCACGGTGTCGGCGATGGCCTCCATGAAGGCGGCGCGAATGGCTTCCTCCTGCGTGGCCAGTAGCACGTCGATGAGATCGCGGTCCGATCGTCGAGACATGAAGCATCCGTTTCGGTAGCAAGTTGCTGCACGGCTCACGCGATGGTAGCGATTCTCATGCTCACCTGGGGAGGCAAGCTTGAGATACTACCCTTACGGACCGTTTGAATTGCCGAGGTCAGACGACAACCTGATCTTTCTAGAAGACGGCGAACGTTCGCTGTTCTGGGAGGGGGTCGAGACGGAGGAGTGCTGGCTGTCCAATGCTTGCGGGTGCTATGTCTTCGCCTTGAGATCCGGCGGGGGCATCCTGCCTTGGTATGTTGGCAAGGCGGAGCGACAGAGCTTCAAAAACGAAGCTCTCACCCCCGACAAGATCCGAAAGTACAATCAGACCCTGGCCTCCGGAATAAGGGGAACGCCAGTGCTGTACCTTTACGCGCGAGCCACGCCTGGGAAACTTCAGTTTTCACGGCCGTCAACGGCTAAGCACCGCGACATAGGCTTCCTCGAGCGGTCGCTCATCTCTTTCGCCCTAGATCGAAACCCAGACCTGCTGAACAAGCAGGAGACCGCGTTACTCCGCACCCTAGTGGTTCCAGGCTGGCTCAACACCCCTCAGGGTAAGCTATCGAAGGCAGCAACCGAGCTAAAATCAGTGATGGGCTATTAGCCCGCGCACCACGCCTTCCACGCGACCGGATCGCCGGCAGCAGGGATAGGAGTGAGGTTGGTGATGGAACGAACGGCGCCATCAATCACGAGCTTGTCCGACAACACCGGCGTGATCTCGGGAACGGCGAACATCACCATGTCCCCCGTCTCCTCGATGAGCACGCCATTCTCGTACCGCTGATGCTCTCGGGTGACGGTGGCCTTCAGATCATAGGTCGTCTCGGTCGGTGCCCCCGGCTCCCATGGCGTGGCTGGATCCGGAGCGCCCGGGGTGACGCGGACGAGTTGGACCAAGCCCTGCTGGAAACGGTCGAGCAGCCGGGTCGCGGTCTGCTGCATGCGCGCGTAGTCGAAGCGGGCCATCAGACCACCAGGATGCCCGGGATGGGCTGACACAGCAGCCCGGCCAGCATTTCATCGATCACGGTCACCACGGGCCGGACGGCCTCGGCGCCGAGCGATGCCGCGCTGGCATAGGCCACTTCGATGTCGCCGACCTTCTCCTTCGTCACCTGCTGCGCGGCGACATAGTCCGGGGACAGCGAGTTCGGCGATGCCAGTTCACGCAGCGCCGCCTCATAGGTCGCATTGCCGATCACGTCGGGGATGACGCTGGGCGGGATAGCGAACCCTTCACGCGTCACCGCACCCGTTCTCGGCCAGGCCTGAGCCTGCGCATAGCCGCCGGTGCGGACGCCGACGAAGCGGGAACCGTACCGACCATCGATATAGGCGGAAGCACGCACCAAGGCCGGCAGCACCGCACCGGCCGGGACAGTTGCCCCGATCGATGCCGCATATGCCGCGAGCCCGGCCTCGGTGCCGTAGTTGGGCATGGTCAGACCTTCGCCTGCAGAGCCATAACGATGGCTTCCTTGGTGTCCGGGGTTTCATCACCGAGGATCTTGCGGGCCTCGGCTTTGAACGTCTGGAAGTGGAGCCCGTCGGCCTTGGCGAGAAGATCCGCCGGGCTCATGGCCGTGTCGGCAGGCTTCAGCGCAGGGGGCTCGACCTCCTCGATCGTGAACCAGTTGGTCCCCTTCGCAACCTTCAGCTCGGCGGCGGAGAGTTCGACGTCCACCGTCTCGCCCGGCTCGACAAGAAACGGGCCGCTGACGGCATTGAGGCCGCGCGGGCCCTTCTGCGTGTTGGTGATCTTCATTTGGCTCTCCTCAGATGCCATCCAGGTAGCGCACGGCCTTCGGGCGCTTGATGTCGACGCCGCCGAGGCGGAACACGCCCGGCACGTCGAAGCGCATCGGGCCGGTCTGCCAGGCCGGGAAGAAGCGGAAGGGCATCGGGACGTGCATCTTCAGGACGTCCGGCGAGCGGCGGTAAGCGACCATGCGCTTGGTGGACGACGCGCCCGCCGTGTCCAGGTAACCGAACAGACCGCGGATGGTGAGCGCCTGACCCGTGGTCCGGGTGTAGATGTTGTTGCGCTCGATCCACTCGAGGATCGTCGTCTGGTTCACCGAGTCGATGCGGCGGGTGGAGAGATCCAGCAGCACCGAATACGGCAGGAGAAGCGTGTCGGCGATTTCGCCGCCCAGAGTGCCGGTGAACATGCCGGTCAGCTGGCCGTTGATGTCGCGCAGCACCTGATCGGGTGTCTTGCTGGCGAAGGTCGTCGCCGAGCCCGTGCCATCCGCTGGCGCCGTGGTGGCGGTCGGCGTGGTGGCACTGACCAGGCCGGTAAAGCCCTTGGTGGAATCGCCGCCGAAGGCCACTTGGTCGATCTTCTCTTCCGACACGCGACGGGCCAGCGAGGCCTTGTCGTTGGTCAGGTTCATGCCGAGCAGCTGGGCCTTGCCCAGTTCCTCGAGATCGTAGCCGTAGCCGATGCCGGCCATGTGGACGCCGGTCTCGAACTTCTCGCGGCTCAGGTCGACATTGGGCATGTCGTGGGCCTTGCCCGAGAACCACTGGGCCTGGCCGACGCCATCCATCGAGAAGTAGGTGACCGAGTTGATCCATTCGGGCGCCGACGTGTCGACCGGGATCAGGTTCGGATACTGAATCTCCTGATACCGCATCTGGTAGACAGTCGGCTCGATGATCGACTGCTGCGAGATGAGGAAGTTCATCGAACGCTGCTGAGCGTCCTGGGTCATGAAGTTCATGGGACGCTCCTTACGGGGTGTTCAGGCGCAGGGCAGCGAGGCCGGCACCGGAGGTGCTGGTGTCCCACTGTGCGCCTGCGATGAGGGTGTTGGACGTGGCCGTCTTGCTGAGGACGCCGCTCGCCGGGGTGTAGTAGACCGGGTCGCCAACGGCGACGGCTTCAGAAGCTTGGACGACGATGACGCCGCGCTTCATCACAGCGACATTGGCGTACTGGGCATAGATGTCGGCCGGCTGGCCCGGATCCGCGACCGCGATGCCGACGAACTTGGCCGTGGCCTCGGAGTCGACGACCTGATTGTCCGCCGTGCCCTGCACCGCGACCTTGCCGAAGCCGATGCCTTCAGCATCCTCGGCGACGCGGGTGACGATATCCGCCGGCTCCTGGTTGAGGACCATGCCCTCGTACCAACGAGCGTGCGTGGCGTTATAGGTGCTCTGGATCGTGGGCATGTTACGCCGCCTTTCCGTTCGGGTTCTGCCAGGCCGAGGTCAGGCCGTCGGTCATGGCCTGGTAGGCCTTGCCGCTGGCGTCCGCGTCGTTGGTCGAGGTCAGGCCCTGCTGCACCACGGTGCGGAAGGGATCGGTGCAGGCGCCCTTGGCGGCGTCCTCGGCGAGGATGTCGAAGCGGGCATCGATGTAGGCGGCCGGCTTGTCCTTGATGGCAGCATCGCCGATCTTGGCCGCGACCACCGCGTGGCGGATCTCGGCGTCCGACTTGCCATCGGTTGCGACCGTCGGGACGATGGCCTTGGCCTTGGCGATCAGGTCGCCGCGGGCCTTCACGGCGGCGTCGAGCGCAGCAGCATCCATGACCTTGCCCTTGAGGGCGTCGATCTCGGCGTCCTTCTTGGCGAGCTCGGTATCCTTGGCCGCGACGACCGAGGCATGGTCTGCGATCAGCTTGTCCTTGCCGGCCGAGGCATCAGCCAGGCGCTGCTGCAGCGTCGAGATGACGGTGGCACCCTGATCGGTCACTTCGATAGGGATTCCGTCGACGGTAACCGTCTTCAGGGTCATGGTGGGTTCCTTCTGAGGGGAGTGGTCGAGGACCGGGGCAGCGCCCCAATGCGCCGCATCACCGATGCGGACCTGCGAGCCGGCCCTACCGCGCTGCACGATGGCAACGTGGTTGATCCGGATGTTCTTCTGAATGGCGTCGTAGGCTTCGCCGGAAGGCGTCTGGCCGGGCGTGAAGTCGAGGTCGCAGGTGTAGCCCGCGCTCAGCTCCTGCTTGCCGCTCTCGATCGCCTTGATCGTCTCTTCGTCGCTGACCATGAGCGGCACGCGGATGAAGATGCCCTCACCCGCGATTTCATCCCCGGTCTGGCCGACAGCGTACTGCTTCCAGTTCGAGGAGTTGACCTGCTCCGGCGGGTGGTCATTCGTGACCGGCCGGTGCGCGGCGCTCTTCAGCGTGTCCTCGTGAAAGACCTCGGCGCCGGGCCGGTAGACGCTCACCCGCGCCAGGTCAGGCTTTCCGACCTCGGAGCCGAGGTAGACCTGAACGCCGGTCCGCGCGATGCGGGCGTCAGCGACCAGATAGCCGTCATCACGCCGACGCGTTCCCGCGACGGTTACAGCGTCGGTGAATTGCATTTCTAGGAACACCCAGCTCTTATTGGGTCGGAGGGCCCAAATGTTCAGATTCGACGAGATGCCGGAGGCCATGTCGACAGGCATAGCCATGATGGTATGCCCAGCGTGCCGCCACGCTGGTGCCTTCTACCCAATTGCCAACAACACGGACGTCGGAAGGACCACCAGACGAATCGGCGCTATCAGGGATGGACGCCCTGTCGTAGACGTGCTGCACGCGGGGATTCGCCGTTGCCCAAATGACAAATGCAACGCCCTAGTCTTCGTCGAAATGAAAAACGACAAAGTGTTGGTGTCCTACCCACCACAAGTCATCGACTTCGACGCGACAAATCTGCCACCACAAGTTCTATCTTGCTTGGAGGAGGCGGTTATGTGCCATGCGTCTGCCTGCTATCGCGCCTCGGCTCTGATGGTTCGCCGAAGCTTGGAGGAAATGTGCGTTGAGCGCGGGGCGAGAGGGGACAACTTGAAGGCCCGAATTGCTGAACTCAGATCAACGATCGTGATTTCGGCAGACCTTCTCGACGCCGCAGATGAACTCCGTTTGCTGGGAAACGACGCCGCGCATATCGAGGCCAAGACGTATGATGCCATCGAGGCCGAAGAGGTCGAGGTCGCCATCGAACTCACCAAAGAGCTTTTGAAAGCGGTCTACCAGCATACCTCTCTTGTCGCTCGATTGCGGGCTTTGAAGAAACCTAGCGCGGCACCATCGGGTTAGGGCCCGGCCACCGTCGCCGCGGCCTCGATGTCCTGCGGGTCGACTTCCTGCTCGGAGAGGCGGCCGTATTCCTCCATCGCAGCCTCGAGGCCGGGCAGCGAGCCGTCCTCGATGAAGGTGTTCACCAGAGCATCCGAAAGGGCGTCGATCGGCATCAGAGGCGGGCTGGTGCCCGTGCCAGCCAGTGCGCGCGCGCCATCGGCCTTGGTCTTGAAGACGTCAGCCTTTTCCTTCTCCGACATGCCCCAGAGCGGCGCCCAGGTGTAGTGGATGGCGCTGTCCCGCGCGCCGGTGGCGGAGCGAATAATGCACTCGTCCAGCCGGGACATGGCCGGCCCCATCTCAAGCTCCTGCATTGAGCTGAGGCGGTCGTAGTAGTTCCGCAGATCGGACTCGCCGGTGGCGCTCATGCCGGCCGGGGACTGGCCAAACAGCCGCGTCATTGGGATATCGGCCGCGCCCGAGGCGATCTGCATGAAGCGGTCGAGCACATCGGGCAGCGTGGCGAATGAGGCCGTCTTGGTCTCGTATTCCTCTTCCTTGTCGAGCATCAGCGTGCCGTTGATGCCCTTGGCCGTGGCCGCGAGGGTGTAGCGCTCGATCAGCTTGGCCCGATAATTGGCATCGGCCAGGTTGGCCATGAAGTTCGGCACCCGGATGACGTCGATCTTGGCCTCGAACACCAAGGAGGCGATGTTCGCCGCGGTCGCGTCGGCCTGCTTGATGGCGTCCAGCGTGGACTGCAGCACGCTGTCACCCCATCCGAGCTGGGCGTTGCCGAACTCCTCGTCGGGCTGCGCGGCACCATGGAAGATCACGAGGCGCGACGGGTGAATGTCGATCTGCGCCTGGTTGCCGGCTGTGAGGTGGTACACGCTCGGCCGGCCGTAGGTCTCGGATTGCGGGTCTCGGTCCGTCTCGCCTGCGGAGATCTGCCGGCGGGTGAGCACGGTCAGATACCGCAGCCCGGCCTTGCCTACTCGCTCCAGGTCCAGAGGCGCCGCGAGGTTAGCGTCGCCCGTGCCCAACATGATCGCGGCACCACCCCACAGGCGGGCCTTGGTACGGGCATCGAGCACCTTGCCCTTGACGTTCAGGCGCTTCTCTTCGGCCTCGATCGCCTCGATCTGGGGGGCCTTGGCCTGCCAGTCGCGCCATGCCCGCACGCTGTCGAATGCCGGGATGTCGACGATCTTCCGCGGTAGCCAGGCGGTGCGGTAGGCGGCGAGCAATTCACTATCGGGCAGAACCGTCAGCACGTAGCCCGACGACGCCGCCTTGTCCCGGCCGGTGCCGAGGTTCGCCACCAGGTTGGTGAGGCTGTCGCCGACGCTTCGGGCGAACTGAACGACGCTCATGTCCGCTCCTAGATGTTGGCCAATGTGAAGGTCGAGCCCAGCGCCAGTTCATTCAAAGCATCGGCGAAAGCATCGACCTGGTCGTCGTGTTGTGCGTTCGGGAACGAGCACACTTCGTCGAGGAAGGTGTCGTTCCATGGACCTCGCACCAGTTTCACGTTGCCGGCTTCAGCTTGGGCCGATGCGGGTTTGGCCCGAACCGACTTCTCACCGGTCGGTCGCACGGTCTGCACATCATAGCCGGCGAGGATCTTGACCTTCGTGGCCGCATCGGACTTGCCGGCGGCGCCTGGGTCTTCCGGCATCCGAATGCGGACCGATAGACCGTCCTGGCTCGCGGTGGCCTTCAGGTTCTTCTCCACATCTGCCGGCGACCACCGATCGCGGCGGACGTCCTGCACGTAGAAGATGCCCCCGACATGCTTCATCTTGAGCCCGACCGTCCAGTCGGGTTGCTTGCCCGGCTTGGGCTGCGTTGCCGCGAAATCCCAAGCTCTGCATTCCTGGCCGCCTGCGGGCACGGCGTCGACAACCTCGAAGTCGCCCCGCTGGAACATGCCGCCGGAGCGCGGGGCCGGGCGCTGCTGGAACTGGCCAGCGACGGCATAGGAGCCCATCGGCACCTTGTCGCGATCGACCACAGAGCGCGGGAACCGCTCGGGGAAGAGCAGTTCTCCCTCATAGGTGCGCGGATCCTCGAAACCGATGGAAGTCTTGCACCGGCGGTCCGGCTCGAACTCCATCGGCAGCATCAGGTGCTCATACCCGAGCCCCAGCTTTTGGATCTGGCCGGAGACGTCGTCCTCGTGCAAGCGCTGCATGATGACGATGATGGCCGAGGTCTTGGGGTCATTCAGACGGGTCGGCACGGACTCGCGGAAGATGCGGGTCGTGTTCAGCCGCTCGGCCTCGCTCTCGGCCGTCTCCGTCGAGTGCGGATCGTCGATGATCACGCGATCGCCGCGGCCACCGGTCAGCGATGCGAATGGCACGCCCTCGCGAAACCCGGTCTTCGTGTTGGCGAACGATGCTTCACCCGCCCGGACGAGCTCGACCTCGGGCCAGAGCGAGCGATACCACTCCGACTGCACCAGGTCGCGCATCCGACGGCTGTCGCGCTTGACGTATTTCTCCGTGTAGCTGCTGGTCAGATAGCGGAGCGACGGGCGACCCATCGGCCCCCATTCCCATGCCGGCCACAGAACCGAGGTCAGGAGCGATTTCATCGTGCCGGGCGGCACGTTGATCAGCAGGCGATTGATCCGGCCGTCGGTGACCGCCTGCAGGTGGGTGCAGATAGCATCCAGATGCCAGCCGTGGATGTATTCCGAGCTGGGCTCGACCACATGCCAGGCCTCGCGAATGAACCCCGCCAGCGACTGGCACCGGGCCCGGATGGCCTCGGCGTCCCGCTGGACCCGTTCCCGCTCCCTGACCGCCTCTCTACGTCTCCGCTCCGCCCGGATCTCCGCCAGCGTCGGCAAGCGGGCCGAGGATGGCCTCAAGGCGGTCGAGGTCTGCATCGGATACCTTGGTCAGATCGTAGGAGCCGATGGCGCCGGAGTGTTGGACGGACTGGCTGGGCTTGCCGTAGGCGCGATCGAGCAATGCGTTCGCGGCGGCGACGCGGGCGCTCTCGCTTTCCCCGTCCGTGGCTACCTTCACCAAGGCGCCCAGCGCCACAGAGGTATGGTTGCGGGCAAGTTCTTGAAGGGACGCCTTCTGTTCGCGCGTCGCCTTGTTCTGCTGGCCCTTTGGTCGGCCAGCGCCGGCTCGCTTGCCGCCTCTTCGGTTTTCCGCCATCGTTTGATTTCGGTTTGATTTCCAGGGGGAAGCAAATTGAAAGAAAACGTTAGGGCTGCGGTCGCCGCGATTGGGCTAGCTCATTCCACCGGGCGGGACTTGCTCTCGGTGTACGACCACGGAGCGGGCCAACACCGACGGATATCGGCTGGGGTCAATGGCAACTCAGTGAACGCCTACGACTACGACAATTCATGTCGCATCACCGGGAATTTGCCGGGTCTCTACCACTACGGTGTGGGCAAGCATCTCACCGTGACGGCGGAGGGCGGCGGAAAGTTCAGCGGCTACGACTATGACGAAGGCTGCCTCTTCAACATGACCGTGAGTGGCACGTCGGCTCTAATCTACGACTATGGTGACGGCAACTACTTCCGCTACTCTACCTAGGCCGTAAGCCCATTCGCCGTCGTCAGCTGGCCGGCCGCAATCTGCGCGCGGCGGCGGGCGCATTCCCGCTTGCCGTTCGCCGCATATCGGGCGCCGGACTTGGGCAGCCAGCGGCGGCGGGTGGGCGTAACCTGCGCGACCGACGGCAGACCTCTAACCATTTGCGGCGGCGTGACCACCGATGCGGCGGCACCGCCGGCGAACGCCAGCGCGAGCGCAGACAGGCCGAGACTCATGAATGAGCGGCGGAACATGCAGTTCACCAATTGGGGGGCTGGTTGGTTCGCGCGCTGGACATTCGCGCCACAATCGCCGATTGGTGCACGTCGACGGTGGCACTCACGCGGGGAATGGAATGGGTGATTGGTGGCGGGACAGACTATCGCCAGCGCAGCGCTGGATGGTTGTCGGCGCGGTAGTTGGAATAGTCGTTGGTATCTTGTTTGGCGGCATCGGCATTGCGGCGAGAGGCGGGGCCGTTGGCATTCCCGGCCCTCTCCTGTTCGGTCTAGTCGGCGCCTTCATTGGCTACCGGCTCCAGAAGCGAGGCATTGGGCGCGAGCCCAAAAACAGCTGACCGGCACTCTGAATAGTTGGCCGGGAGGCTGCCCTCACCGGCCGGCGCCCCAAGCGGGGGCTTGAACTGTCACGTCGCAGGCTGCTCGTATCGGGCGAGGATCTTGCGGCGCCGCTCTGCTTGCTGCTCGGCCCAGGCCATATCCCGGGCCTCGGGAACATCGATCGGCCTGGCGTCGTCTTCCATGAAGGATCGTGGCGACGCAGAAATCGACAGGCTATCGATTTGCCCCCCCTCTATGCCCTCATGTTGTGCCACCCGTCCATAGTCGGGGTATCGCAAGTTTATCTCAGCCTTACAGAGACTTAGCGCAACCCGCTCATGGATAAGGTCGGTCAGGCGATAGGCCGACCTGCGAGCGATGCGGTTTTTGCGGCACCAGCCGGCGAAGGAGCGCTTCCCCGCCTCGCAGGATGCCCGCGCCCAGACGATCTGGCGGCCCTTGTCATCGTCGACGAGGGCGGAGAGCCATGCCTGCGCTTCCTCGGCCCGCGAGATGGCTGCAGCGTTCGGGATGTAGCGCACCTGCACCTGGCCATAGCCATAGGCGTCGTTTCGATCCTGGGCGAACACCGGCCAGAGGCTCTTGATGCGGCCCGGCCCTACCCGATCGACAATCATGTGCGCCTGCGTGTCGGCCGCCTCGACCAGGCGTTCGCGGACGAGCAATGCGGTCCATGTCATAGCAGGCTCCCTTGTTGTTCCGGGGTCAGGGCGTCACGGAGAGCCATGACGAGGAGGATATAGATCCGACTACGCTTGGAGAACCGTCGGCCGGTCATGGCCTCACGGCGGATCTGGGCAAGCTCGATCGTGTCGAATGCGGCCATAAAGTCGCCGGCGCGCGCGTCCGCCCATTCGGGGAAGTCGAGGACGATGTCGGAGACCGCGAGGATCGTCTCAGACCAGAGCTCGGCGGTGTTGTTGCGCGACCAGAGGATGGCCTTCAGCACGAACAGGAGATGCCCGTCGCCGTGCTTCACGACGATCCGGCGCATGACCTGGCGGGCATGAGTCTGCCGAGGCCGCCGCCGCTTCCGGTACGGGACGATCTTGATGCCGAGCTGATCGCAGAGACGATCGATCTTCGACAATCAGCGCGCCCCCAGCTTCTCGATGGCCAGGGCGATTTCGTCCGCGGCGCTGACCTTGGCAGCGGCGGCTCTGTTGGCACGCCCGGACTGGTTGCGCCGGTGGCCGTAGTCACGAGCTACCTTGGCGCAATCGGCGATCGCCTGCTTCCTGGCCGCATCCATGGCGGCGTGAATCGTCTCGGAGCTGGTCGTCACCTTCACAGCATGCTCCCCTGATCGCGCCAGTCCTCGACGAGCGAAGAGAAGCGGGTGAACCGGGCCTCGCGCTTGATGACCTTGCGGATGCCACCCTCAGCGAAGCGAGCCTTGAGCCCGACCAACTCGGCCTTGCCGGCGACGAGCTCCCGACGGCCCTCTACTTCGGTCTTCCGCTTGTCGGTTCGAGCCGTCGACAGCATGTGGTCGATCCACTGCTCCTCGACATAGAGAGCGATCAGGCCGTCCAGGTTCTCCAGCGTGCCGGCTCCGCCATAGGCGTCCCCTCGAACCGGCCGGGGGTTCTCCCTGCCCTGCCCGTCGCTGTTCCGCTGCATGAGCAAGATGCCGGCGTTGTCCGTCTCCTGCATGAGGGCCTTCAGGTCGCCGTAGACCTGGTTGACGCCCTCGGCCAGCATGGCGCGGCGATCGGTGAAGCTGATGCGCTTCGCGTGGTCGATGATCACCAAGCCTTTCCCGAACTTCCGATTGAAGGCCCGGACCCACATGGAGATCTCGGCCGTTGTCGGTCGGCCCATCTTGCGGACCTCGAACGGCTTGTCCCGCATCTGGTTGAGCAGGTTGATGACGGATTCGAGCTCGGCATCGCTCGCCCTGCCCTTGCGGAGATCGTTGGACTGCACCGAGGCCCGCTGCGAGGCGATCTGCTTGTAGACCTCGGTCGGCTTCTGATCGCCCGACAGGAAGAGGACTGGATAGCCAGCCTCCATCGCATGATAGGCTTGCTGAAGCGCGAAGCTGGTCTTGCCGCCGCCTGAATCCGCCAGAAGCCCAATCAGCCAGCCGAACTCCAGATCATCGCCAAGCACCTGCTGGGCCTCGCCGATAAACCATGGCACCGCCTCGCTCTTCTGACGCTGATGCGCGAGGCTGATCTCCTCGATCGCGCCGTCGGCGGCGTCCCCGTCCTCGGATGACCGCCCCTTACCGATCGCTTCCGAGAAGGTCTTCTCGCACTCGGCGATCAGTTCCTCCGTCTTGGCGCCCGGCTGGGTCAGCGAAGCCCATTCATGGATCCGCTCGGCCGCCAGAACGAGCTCGCGCCGGATGGCGGCGTCCTTCACCGCCATCGCGAGATCGACGACGGCGTACGTCATGGGGTACTCGGCGAACAGCCGGACGACATAGCGCATGCCGGAGAGATCGCCGACCTGCAGGTCGTCAGAGACGACGCCCTTGAGTGTGACAGGATTTGCCACCGCGCCAGCGCCGATCATGTCGGCGATGGTCTGGTAGAGGTGACGGTGCACCGGCTCGTGGAAGTCCTCGGCCCTCAAGATCGAGGACACCCGGTCGAAGCACGCGTTGCTCGAGAGGATCGAACCGAGGACGTGCTGCTCGGCTTCGATGTTCTGCGGGAGGCCGTTCACGCCGCGACCCTCCGACTGGCGAGCATCTTCCGAACGTCCATCGAGTTGCCCTCGACGGCGGTGTAGACGGCGATGCCGACGGAATCGGACTGGTCACTGTTTTTCACGATGAAGCCGTAGCGCAGACCGAGATCAGCGGCCCATTTCCGAACCTCCCGCTTGGCCCAGCCGTTCTTCTCCTTCTCCGGCGTGCCGCGCGGGGCGTAGGCCCGGCCGATGCAGAGCATCCGCCACTTGGCGACGTTCACCAGCATCGCGCGGATCTTGAACCGGTGCAGCATCACCAGGGCGCCGCCGGACATCGCCGGCAGCACGAGCATGGTGTGCGGGTTCGAGGCGAGTTCCTCGACTGTGCGGCTGGCGAAGAGATCATCGTTCACCACCCGCTTGCGCTTTGGCAACGCGCGGAGCGGCTCCTCGACACCCGCGAGATCAATCCGCACGCCCCGCTCCCGGAAGCCGATGAGCAGGTCGTAGAGATGGTCCGAGAGAGCGCGGACGTTGTCGTCGTAATCCTCCCCCCGGCAGGTGAACGAACCGCAGGTGATCCGCGGCGGCCGGCCGTCGCCCATCTCTTCGATGAGCGTCCAGCCGGTGTTGGCGGAGGAGAGATCCAGGCCGAGGAAGTTCATGCCGCGGTGGCCCCCACAAGCTGGAGCTGTGGCGACAGGATGCGAGCGAGTGCCGTCAGACCCTTTGCCGTCACGCGGACCTGCGTGGCGATCTTCTCGGTGCCGTCGGCACGGTAGATACCGGTCTCCTTGTGGACCAAGAGCCCGGCGATCAGCTTCGGCTGATACGCCAGATCATGGCCGGCGCCCGGGCGGCGATACGTCCAGCCGTTGTTGCGGAGATAGGCCCAGAGCGCCTTCTCGCTGACCTGGATCGTCTTTGCCGCGTCGCGCACGCAGAGCGAGCCTTCGCGATTGGAAATCCGGTCGAGCGCGCCGCCGATCTCGCGGTTGGTCGTCTCGAGCTGGACGTTCTTCGCCTCCAGGGTCTCGACCCGCTCGGAATAGACGAGCAGCAGGCCGCGCAGTTGGGCCGGGTCCCCCAGGACCGACATCGGGTCGACCGGCCGGGCCCGGAGCTCGTCCTCCATGGTCTTGAAGGCGCGGATATAGGCGCGCTTCCACTTCAGGGCCTTGGTGCCGGTGAAGCCCATGGCCAGAAGCTCGAAACCTTCCCGGTCCATATCGAAGGACCGATAGGTCTGGCCGTTCTGTGGCTCGACGTAGGGGGTCTGCCGAAAATTCCGCAGACCCAAATCCGGCTCCTGAGAGATCAGATTGTCCACCGCATCCAACACATGGCGGTGCTGCTTGCCGAAGAACGCAGCCACGTCACGGCTGTTCGCGAAGACCTCGCCCGAGCGGGCAAACACCACAGGATTGCGCTCCGCCTCGAACGGCAGCATCTCGGTGCTCTGCATGATCAGCCCTCCACCGCGCGAGGAGTTTCGGGCACGTCCTCACCGAACGGCGCATCGTCCTCGATATCGCCCTGGTCGCCCTCGACCTCATCGGGTTCGAGCACTTCGGTCTCGCTCTCCTCCTCCGCCTGCATGGCGATGACGCGCTGACGTTCTTCGGAGCCCTGATAGTGCCCCTTGATCCACTGCTGGCCGGCTGCCGTCGTCAGGTCATGGGGATTGTCGGCAGCCTCGCCCAGGCGACCGGCGCGCAGGCCATCATCGAATGCCTTCTCGTCGATCGGCGCGAGCGTGGTGGCCGTCTCGAACAGATCGAGCTGAGCTTTTTTGATGCCGACGCCGAGGATGTTCAGGTAGCGCAGCAATTCCTGCATCTCGACGACGAAGTCTTCGGCCTTGCCGGTCTTCACGATCTTCAGGGCGCGCTTGGCCGCCGGCAGGTTGATTCCCTTCCCTTCAGCCTTGGACAGCGCCGCGCGCGCCGTGCCCGACGCCGACGCTGCCTCCTCCTGCGCGCGCCGGATCTGGGAAAGCTGGACGGCAACGATCGCCTCGGGCGGAATCGTCGTCTGGTTGTGCTCTTTCGGGGCTGAGACGGCAGTCATCGGGGGCGTCCTTTCGTGGATGGATGCAAGGCGGGTTTTGATGCGACGGCGGTCGCGGAGGTAGGCTTCGGCGCGGTTGAGCATCACGGGTCATCCCGGCCGCGGCGCAGAATGAGGGATATGGGCTCGCTCACAGCACGGCTCCGGTCAGGGTGGAGCGCTTGCGGGCTGCATTGAATTCGGGAGCGTCGTCTTCCAACGGATCGGCAGAGACCGGCGCTGGGAAGCGCTCAGAACAGGCGGCGCAGAACCAACGGCGGGAGCCGGGCTCGATTGGGTTGGCGCACACGAGCCGGTCCGGCGCCGGCTTTTGATCCTGATCCGGGAGGAACTGTCGGCACTTGAACGGGCCGACCGCAAGGAACGTCTCCGGTGCGCGCGCCGCCGGCATATACTCGACCACGAGCTCGACCGGCGGGAGGAACGGCACGTCATCCGCCATGATCGAGGGAGCGACGACCTTGGGCCGCTTCTTCGCAGCGCCCCTATGCGCCTTCAGTTTGATGCGCTCGGCACGGCACTTGACCCGGATCGCCTTGGCCGTCCAGAACTTGAGCTCCCGAGCGATATCAGCCGCGCTGACGCCCTGGCTGGCCAGCACGCGCAGCTTATTAAGCCGGGCCTCGGTCCATTCGAGGTTCGGCTTCCGCGCATTGGCCGACACGATCTCGGCCCGCATCATCTTGCCGATGATCGAATTGCGCGTGAAAACCACGTCGAATTCGCGGGTCATGATGACCGCAATCTCTGATGCGGAGTCACCCTTGGTGGCCAGCCACCGGAGACGATCGGTCATCTCATCAGTCCACACCTGCTTCATGCTGCAGCCCTCTGCTGAACGATGCTGATCGACCGGGCCCGCCCGGGGTGAAAGTTGATGAAGCCGCGCTCATGAAGGGCGCAGACAACGCGGTTGATACTGCTGCGGGAGGGCATGCCGGCCGCTGCGCAGATCTCGGCGTAGGAGGGCGAGAAGCCGCGCTTGGCGATGAGATCCTTGATGACCCGAAGGACTCTCGCCTGAACCCGCGTCAGGCCGACTGGCGGCTCTGGGTCTGCGAACTCGTGCTGGCAGCACGGGCAGCGGTGCATCATCGCTTCGCTCCATCGATGGCTTGGTCGAGGGCGGCGCCGAGCGAGGCCATCTGGGTCATCGCTTCGAGCACCTTTGCGCGGAGGGCTTTTGCCTCGTTGACGTCGATCCGACCGTCGGCGAGCGCGTCAGACAGCGCGACCTCGACTTGCGAGCCGCCGGTCAGAACGCCGGACAGGTGGCCGAACCAGTTGGCCGCGGACTGGCTAGTCGGCATCGGCACGAGCAAGTGCCCGGAGAGCTCGGCCAGGAGCTTGGTCACGATCGGCTCGCCGGCGTCCTTCTCCAGGTCGGCGATGACGTCGATGGGCGCGAAGACCTCCTCCTGCCGGGCCCCGTAGCGGGACAGGAGCGATTCCGTGCCGCGGGTGATGCCCTGGCAACGGCGAGGGCCACCGGCGGCGCCGATCAAATCCCGGGCCGCACCCTTCAGGCGCTCATAGGTCTCGTTCGAGAAGATGCGAGCAATGGTCATGAAAGTCTGGCCCGGTTCTTTTCATGGACGCTCGGCCTTGCCGGGCGCAGGCTCCGTGCAATGACGGATCAGGAGGCTGGGATGACCGACGCTGAAATCGACGCGCGGATTGAAGTGCTGGACCGAGCAATCGCAGAGCTGCTGGCCCGGATACCGCCCATCGATCGCGAGTCAGTGTTCGACCGGCTACGCTGCGAGTTCGACGGGCACGACCGCGCGGCCGAGGCCGTCGAGCGATTGGTCGAGGATGCTTCAGAGACCAGTGGCCACCCGATCGACGTCGCGATCCGGCAGCTGAGGCGCCGGCATGAGGCCGCGCGGCGCCTGACGGCGTGAACGGGCGTCATGCGGCTGCCTCGGCTTTTTCCGCCGTCTCAGCCCGGTCGCCCATGATGGGCGGGAAGAAGTCCAACGGGGTGAGAGCGATGTCATTTGCCTTGGCGTGCTCAAGCATCTTGCGAGCTTCCAGGTGAGGAATGATCCCGTCCGTCCCTCCCCGACTGGCGGGGTACATCCATCGATAAATGCGCGTGAGGCTTTTGCCGGTGATCGTCCGGACAACCTCGGGACCGCCGAGCTTGGCGATGACGGAACGGGCTGGGTCGAGGTGCTTTTCCATGACGACCATATTTGCGACAATCGCAATTTATCGTCAAGGCAAATTTGCGATCTTCGCGATGGAAAAAATTGCGCGATCCGCAACAATCCCGGGATGACGAGCGAACACGATCGAATCCGCGAATGGCTGCGCCGAAAGCTCGAGGAGCGAGGGCATGGGGCTAAAGGCAAACTCGCGAGCCATCTCAAAATCCAAGCGTCGGCAGTATCTCGGATGCTGGCGAAGCCCGGAAAGCAGGACCGCGGCATCGAAGCCACGACCCTACGGGAGATGGAACGCTATTTCGGGGAGAGAATCCCACTGAATGGCAGCGATGACGGCGGCGACGAGAGTGCTTCAGACGGCCTCTTGCCAATCGTCCGGTTTGCTGCCGTTGCGGGCGAAGTCGCAGCTGGAGTCTGGCAGGAGGAGGAAATTTGGGACGTCGAAAAATATGACCCCATTCCTGTCGTCCCCGGCCGATACGCGAACCTGGAGCAGCGCGCCTACCTCGTGAGGGGGCCGTCCGTCGACCAGATGAGGATATTCGACGGCGATTTCGCTATCGCTGTCAAATACTGGATGGTTCGCGAGGCCCCTGTTGACGGCGATCTGGTCATCGTCACCCGCCGTAAAGGCGACTTGGCCGAGCGGACAATCAAAGAGATCCAGGTATTCCCCGATAGGGTCGAGCTGTGGCCGCGCTCATCTGACCCGCGTTTTCAGGCCCCCATAGTGATTTTGAAAGACAGTGATGCGCCGGATGATGTTTCCGTTGAGATCACCGATCTTGTTATAGGGTCATTCCGAAGATTTTAGCAGCGCGACAGTCGAGGGGGAGGGGAAATGAATAGAAGGCCGATCGTTTGGCTGTGGTTCGTTTTCGCATTGGCCGGTTGCCAAAGCGCCGATTACATGACCCAAAACTACAAAGATGTGCCGGCTGTCGACTATACCGTTCTGCCGGAGGGGCAACGGTACGTCCAGAACGCTACGACCGGAACGACAGAGGATCGCGCACGTTCTTACAAAATCTATGACGCTCCGGCGCAGTCAAAACTACTGATTTCGTCGCCGACCTCCACGGCTGTCATGTCCGGGGTTGCCGCTGGCCTAATAGGATACGGAATTTCCACGGACCCCGCCCCTGTTGTCTACCGTGACGCTGCAGAGAAATGGCTTGCAGCGCAAGGGAGGCCTTGCAAGGCGGACAGCACCACAGCGGTGGCGAAAGCCGCCTATGAGGTTCGTTACCAGTGCCCTTCCCCCTCGGCAACTTGAACAATGCTCGCGCGTTTCCGCTGTAGAAGCAGCCGCCGGAGCGCGGCCTGTCGGGTGCTAAATGCATGGGCCCTTACGCTAGTTGGCGGGACGGTCTTAGGTTCGGGCATTGCAGCCCCTGCTCTGGCTCAGACACTCCCCGAAAAGCTTGCCATTTGCGCTCGTTTGGTCGACGACGGGCAGCGGTTGGCATGCTTCGATCGGGCCGCCGATGCAGACCCTGGCGTCAACAGCGCCAACCAGAAGCTCTCGGTCGAAGCAGGCACATCCAAGCCTACAATCGTACCACCACCGAGCAAGACCGACACCAAAGCAGGGGTTTGGGAGATCGGTCGACAACGTTCTGAGATTGCGGGGACGGACGACGTCTTCCTGTCGGTTTGGGGCACGCCTTATCGGGGCCGCTACGGAAAGAATGTCGTGCCGGTGCTGTGGGTGCGCTGCCACGAAAAAAAGACCGGCGTCATGGTGGTGTGGGGCTCATACCTCGGACTGGACGAGACCCGTGTGGAGTGGCGCATCGACGAAGGCGGCCGATCGACTGGCTCTTGGCGCATTTCGAGCGATAGGGAGGCGGTCGGCCTTTGGACTGGTGCCAGTGCAATCCCGTTCATCCGAACACTGCTCGGCAAGAACCGGATCGCGATGAGGGTCATCCCCTACGGCGAAGACCCTGCGGAGACTGTCTTCCCTATCACCGGGCTCGACAAGCAGATCGGCGAGGTCAAATCGGCATGCGGGTGGAAATAGGATGACCCAGCCCCTCACCATCCACGTCGTCGTGGCCTTCAAGCGCCTCGAGGATGACGAAGACACAATCGCCGCGGAGCCGCCGCAGCAGCTGCCGTCGGCCGGCCAGGCGACGCAGCGGGCGAAGATCCTGGCGGCCACGCACGCCGGCGCCATTGCCTGGTCGCGGACGTTCGATCCCGACACCGGGGACTATGGCGAGCCGGTCATTCTGGTGCGCTTGGGGACGATACCGGACTGGTTCGATGAGACTGGGGATGCGGGCGGTTGAGGAGCTGAGATGGCCGAAGTCGACGACCTGAACAGGAACGAGCAGCGACTGCTCCGAAAGACAGCGTTCAAAGGGACCGACCACAACCAGAAGATCTGGGCGCTCCAATGCGAGCGGACGGACTGCGGACACGTCTACGGCGCCAACGGGTCGGACTTTCATCGTCGCCGCTGCCCGAGTTGCGACGGCGGCGCGCCAGGCATCTAGGGCTGGCATGGCGGTGCATCGCGTCGCTATGGTTCGGGGGGACCTCAGAAATGCGCAGATCCATCATGGCGGCGCTCGCCGCATACGCGATCTTCACCGGCGTGGCTCTTGCGGCCGAGGTGCACGTCATCGACGGCGATACACTGAGGGTCGACGGCAAGACGATCCGCATCTTCGGCATCGATGCGCCCGAGGCCGGCCAGAGCTGCAGGAAGCCCGGCGGGGGCACATGGCAATGCGGCCAGGCTGCAATCAGCCAGATGGAGAAGGCCGTCGCCGAGGGCGATGTCACCTGCGACGACCGAGGGCTGGACGTCTACGGCCGCACGCTCGGCGTCTGCAAGATCGCCGGCCTCGACCTCGGCCGCCTCATGGTCAAGGAGGGGCTGGCCTGGGCCTTCCGCCGCTATTCCGAGGACTACGTCGACGCCGAGGACGAAGCGCGCGCCGCGGCGGTAGGCATCTGGGAGCAGGAGAGCGAGGCCCCGTGGGAGTTCCGCCAGCATCGCTGGGATGTCGCCGCTCAGAAGGCGCCGGAGGGCTGTCCGATCAAGGGCAACATCAACAAGAAGGGCGAGCACATTTACCATGCGCCCTGGTCGCCCTGGTACAGCCGGACCAAGGTCAGCGTTGAGAACGGCGAGCGGTGGTTCTGCGACGAGGGTGAGGCAATCAAGGCCGGCTGGCGGGCGCCGTACTGGGGCCGATGACGGCGGCCGAAGAAGGAGACAGGGCCGAATGAGCGGCGACGAAATGTTGGGCAAGGTGAGCAAGGCCGAGTGGCAGGCGGCCTATGCGGACGACGTCAAGGAAGTATTCTCGGATCGGGTCGTCGTCTACTCCGACGGCAACCACGTCCGGTTCGCATTCGGCCGCAAGGGCGCACCAACGAGCCCGGACCTGCTGCAGCGCGAGACCGCCAAGTTCCACGTCGGGGTGACTGTCGGATTGAACGCCCTGCTCCCGCTGATCGATGACCTGGTCGAGTGGCGCCGCCTTTATCTCCAGGGTTCGCGCACAAGCCCGCCAGACGAACACGGTCCGATCTCCTGACTTTCTCGACTTCGGGTTGAAGGTGCCGGAAGCTGATCGCGCAGCCTGATTCGGGGGGACGGGGGATGGCAGATGCGACGACGCTGGCCGTACAGCATGAGTTCGGCAGTCAGCACACAGAGTTGAAGCTTTCGATCGTCGAGGGCTACCTGCAGCTCTACACCAAGGCCCTCAGATCCAGATGGCCGGCACTTTGGTACATCGACGCTTTCGCGGGAACGGGGTCTCGGACCGTCAGAGTTGCCGCGCGGGATGGCACTCTGTTCGAAGAGCCGGTCGCGGAGATGATCGAAGAACGACGCGGGTCTGCGCGCATCGCGCTCGAGGTTCAGCCGCACTTCGACAGGCTGGTTTTCATGGAGCAGAACCCCCTCCACTGCCAGGCTCTTGAGGCGCTGAAGGCTGACTTCCCCGGCAGACAGATCGATATCCTACAGGGCGATGCCAATGAGCTGATCCGCAGCGAAATCGACTGGGACGGCTGGCGGAAAACCCGCGCGGTCATGTTCATTGACCCTTACGGGATGGAGGTCGATTGGACGACACTCAAAGCCATCGCCGACACCCGCGCCATAGACGTCTGGTATCTTTTTTCTCTGTCCGGGCTGTTCCGGCAAGCAGCACGAAAAGTGTCATCGATCGATGCGTCTAAGCGTGCAGCCATCACGCGCATGCTAGGAACTGACGAATGGGAGAAGGAGCTATACGCTCCGCCGCCGCAGCGTGATCTTCTCTCCATCCTGGATGAACCGGAGGTCGCACAGAGGCTTGCGGATGTGAAATCGCTCGAAGCCTACGTCAAGCGACGTTTGGAGACGCTGTTCCCGCTTGTTTTGGAGCCCTTCCCTTTACCTCTGGACAGAGGCCCCCAGCGCTTCTCTCTGTTCATGGCCGTCGCCAACAAGGAGCCAAAGGCAATCGCCCTCGCTCGCCGCTTGGGCAATCACGTCCTCAACTCAGGCAAGAAATCCCAGGTACGGCCCTGATAGAGCCGTCCAGTAGCCTTCTTGTTGCGCCCGCCCCACTGTTTGAAGAAGAAGGCGACGTCACCCTCCGAGCACATGTCGGCGATCTCGTCGACCCATGCCGGATCCATCGGCCGGGCCTTCGGGCCGCTTTCGCCTCCGACGATCGCCCAGTGGATCCCAGACAAGTTCGCGTCCGCGACGGAGCCGATCAGCGGCTCGAACGACACGAAGCGAATTGCCGCCGGTACGCGCCGCAAGTCATCCAACCGGTGAACGACCCGCCCATCCTCAACGCTCGTGCCGAGCCAGACGTTCGGCAAAACAGGGAATTGAGAATTGCTCAGCACCTCAAGCATCCGATCCGGACGCTTGGTCAGGATCTGATAGGTGTGGCGCGGCGTGTCTTCCATCACCCCCCAGACCCGGCGGATGAATTCGACCGGCACATCCTCATGGAACAGGTCCGACATGGAGTTCACGAAGACCCGGCGCGCTTTCGCCCATTTGGCCGGCGCCGACAGCGACGACTCGTCAAGAGCAATCTTGCCGGTCCACTTCGCGCGGCCGCCGGTTTTTCGCGTCAGGCCTTCGTACTTCTCAACGCCCATCGCCTCGAGCCGGGCGGCCATCCGCATCGCGTAGCAGTTGGTGCAGCCTGCCGAGAGGATCGTGCACCCGGCAACGGGATTCCATGTCGCGTCTGTCCATTCGATCGATGTGTCGGCCATGAGAAATCTCCTGAACCGCTATGGTGAATCATAACCTATGAACGGGAAGTTCATAGGAATTTCTTCTCTTCAAGAACCCGATCTGAGGGAGGGAGCAGGCAAAGACCCCCTACCCCCATGGCCGAAGCCACGCGGGAGGGAATCGATGCCAGCGACAAGAACCGTCACTTCGGTCGGTCGCTTACGGCAGGACAGCCTCTCGGCCTGCCCGTCCTCAGTTTCCTCAGCCGCACCGTAGGACTTTCGACCCCCGCACGATCCGCCCTCGCTGAGTGAGCCCCGTCGATTCCTCGACACGGCAATGGCGGCGGATGCGTCATGTCTCGCCCAAATCTAAATTTGCGTCAATCGCAATTTTCCGTTTGACATAGATTTGCGATTGCCGCAATTATTGGTCATCAACACCGGTGAGGGCACCCACCATGACGACCCCGACCAACCAGCTCTACATGCTGATCTGCGAGAACGAAGCGACGCCGCGGCTTTGCGAAGGCCGGTCGGTCGAGGGTTCCGAGCAGGATGGGATGACGACGCCGGAGCGCGTCGCCGAGGTGATCATGCGCGGAGTCTACAACGGCGAGCGCATCATCGGCTGCTCCAAGATGGACCTGGACACGTTCACGTCGGTTCCGGCCACGATCGAGATCGCGGTTGCCGTACAGGCCCGGCTCGGGGACTTTCTCCCGGACGAGAGCGATGACCACGAGGCGGCGATCGACTTCGTAGAGCGCGCCCTCGGACTCGTCTTGGACGGAGATCGGTGGATCCCCGAGTTCGTCGCCGGCGACTGGACCCGCCCCTACGGCGCCGAAAGCCAGCTGGTGGCCGCGTGATGGCCCGCTTCTCTGAACCGTCAATCCACGACGTGACCGAGATCACGGCCAGCGTCTTCCGCCACAAGCCCGGCGCTCTCCAGGCTGGCGTCACGCTGATGCTGCAGTTCGCCAGCGGACCGGACGATTCCGTGATGGTCCCGGTCTACATGCCGGCCGACTGCGCCGAGTACGCCGATCGCATCGCTGCCGGGATCAAGGCCGCGTTCACCGACCCGGTCGACGAGCCGATGCTGGAGGCCGCGGAATGAAGCGCCCCCTTCCCGGCACCAAAACTCTGCTCGCCGCGCTCTCCCGCGACGCATTTGTCCCACACCCGGTACTCCGCTCCCGGACCAAGCCGCCCGTCGGCGACACCGGAGACGAGACCGCTGACGCCTACCTGGCCGGCATCTTCGGGATGATCTGCGTCATGGAAGGCGAGGCCGGCGACCGCGCCAAGCAGGCCCGGTTCGTCGAGAGGGCGATCGAGATCCAGGAGGACTGGATCGAAAAGCTGCACCAGGAGGCCAAGGGCGGACTCGTCAACCTGCCGGCGCAGCGGACCAGTTCCCTGACGCTCGGCCGGCTCCAGGCATGGCGAGAGGAGCTTCGCGCGACCGATCTCGACCTCGCCGGCCAAGACCACGTCGAAGGAAGGCGCGCCACCGCATGACGTTCTCCAAGGGCGACATCGCCCTCTACCTGATCGGCGGTCTCGCCCTCTTCACCCTGCTCACTGCTGTCGTCTTCGAATGGCTGAACCACGAGCCGGACGAAGACCCTTCGGAGTTCAACGCGCTCTGGCGCGACGAACCTTAAACGCACCGAGGCATCCCATGTTGGTTCAAGCCATCCCGGCGCCCGACGGCGTCATCACGTCCAAGGGCTGCTATGTCGACCTCGACATCGAGCGCTACCACGGCCAGTGCACCGACGGCCCGAGCATCAGCTCGAGCGGACTGCGGACCATATTCATCGACAGCCCGGCACACTACTGGAAGTCGTCGGCCATCAATCCCAACCGCATACCCTATGTGCCGACCGAGCCCATGGTTCTGGGCAAGGCAGCCCACCACCTTCTCTTGGGAGAGCGCGACTTCGGGCGCCTGTTCACTGTGCGCCTGGCGAAAGCCCCAGATGGTCGGGATTGGAACGGCAACAACGCGTCTTGCCGGGCATGGCTCGCGGAACAGGCACATGCTGGACTGACCGTGCTCACGTCCGGCCAGATCGAAGCCATCCGAGGCATGCACGCCTCTCTTCAGGCTCATCCCTTGATCACCGCCGGCATCCTCGACGGCGCGATTGAGCACAGCATGATCTGGCAGGACGAAGAGACCGGGATCTGGCTCAAGGCCCGGCCGGACGCGATCCCGACGGCCTCTGGCGACTTCGCGGACCTCAAAACCGCCGCCGGCGTCGCGCCGGAAGATCTGTCCCGCGCTGTCTCCGACGGCCGGCTCGACATGCAGGCCGCTCTCGTGAAGTGGGGCGCCAAGGCTGTCCTTGGCATCGAGATGAACGACTTCGCCCTCGTCTTCGTGGAGAAGACGCCGCCGCATTGTGTCGAAGTGCGGGTCATCCGGCCAGACCACATTGAGGAGGCCGAGGGCGACCTGCGCGCGGCGATCCGCCTGTTCGCCAAGTGTTTGAAGACGAATACCTGGCCGGGTCCCGGCGGCACCAGCGTGGACCCCGCCCCGATTGGCCTTTCCGACTTCGCCCGCCGCCGCGCCGCCGACCGCCGCGCCTTCATCCAGCAAGAGATCGCAGCATGAGCAACGTCGCAGTTATTCCCGAGCAGCCGCGGCCCCCGCGGCAATCGATCGAGGTCATCGACCCGATCCCGGTTCTCGACACTTCGCGGTTCGAGCACATGCAGCGCATTGCGTCCGTGATGGCGAAGTCCAGCCTGCTCCCCGACTCGTTGACGATGATTGGCAAGAAGGAGGCCAAGGAGCCGCTGCCGTTCGAGCAGGTCCTGGCCAACACATTTCTCGTTGTGAACCAAGCCGTTCGATGGGGCCTCGATCCTTTCGCCGTCGCCCAGTGCGTCTCGGTCGTCCACGGCAAGCTTTGCTACGAAGGCAAGCTCGTGGCGGCTGTGATCGAGGCCAAGGCCGGCATCCGGCTCAAGCACTTCTTCGTGGGCGAAGGGGAAAGCCGGCGCATCTATGTGTCGGATGTCGAATTCACCGCCGAGATCGTCAGCCAGCTCAAACCAGGCGTGCGCCCGCTCGGCACTCGCATGTTCGATGGATCGGTCGCCGAGTGGAAAACGACCGGCGCCGGCACGCCCTGGTCTCCGAAAAACTCGGATCGGATGCTCATCTACCGAGGCACGCGCGACTGGACCCGGATTTATGAGCCTGCGCTCATGCTCGGCGTCTACACCGAAGACGAGATGATGGATCTCTCAGACAATGCCCGGGCGACTCGTGCCCGACCGGCGTCGTCTATGGCAGAGCGGCTTGCCGTCGCGCGCCAAGCCGACGCTGGCTTCTCATCCGCCAACGTCGAGGCGGAGATCTCCAAGGCAATCACCAAGGCTCCTACGTCGCCCGGAGCGGACCAGGCCACAGCCACCGCAGTAGAAAACCCTGCGACCGCAAAGACCTTGGAGCAGGCGTCACCTGAAGCAGGAGACGCCGGGGCGGTGCAGGACCGAGATAACGTGTCCACCGCCCCAACCCAATCCGAACCTGCCGAGCTGGTGCCCCCTGAAGGCTCGGCTGGCGTGGAAGAGAGGCCGGCGGAATCCCCCTCGGTCGGCCTCTCTTCCGACGATCGCGAACTGCTCCGCTTCTATGTCGAAGAGCTCGAAGCCGAGCGCGCGGACTATGCGATCGAGGAGGTTCGCACTCGGTTCTGGAAGGGCAAGGGGCTCGAGAAGGGCTCGGCTCTGGCCACCGCCGCTGGCGCCATCACCGACGCGCACCGTAAGCGGGTGACGGCCGAGATCACCATCGACGAATGCGACAAGCGCTGCCGGGAGGCAACACGATGATGGCCTTCAAGATCCAGCGGCCCGACACAGCTTTCGCCAATGCCCCCGCGCGCGGCGTCAAGCGGAAGCGCGTGACCGACGAACAGCATCTGCGCTGGCTGCGCGCCCTGCCCTGCGTGATAAGCGGCAAGCGACCGGTCGAGGCTGCGCATATACGGTTCAGCGACCCGGCATATGGCAAGCGCGAGACCGGGATGGCCGAGAAGCCAGACGACCGCTGGGCCCTCCCGCTCTCGCCGATGCTCCATCGCGAGCAGCACGCTGGCAGCGAGCGCCTGTTCTGGGCCAAATACGGGATCGACCCGTGCAAGGTCGCGGCCGCGCTCTATGGCGTCTCCGGCGATGACGAACAGGCCGAGATCATCATTCGGACGGCCCAGGAAACCGCCCGAAAGATGGTGCCCTCCCCCTACGCCTCCGAGCGCCTCACTCCCCGCAGCCAGGGGCTGGAGGTGGGGCGTGTGTGAGAAGCTGACAGAAACTGAATTCGAACTTCTCCTATTTGGAGACCCTTGGGTTTACTGCGGCTACGACACCGAACTTCTTGAGGTCGCGGCCTCTCTCGACGAAAGGGGGCTTGGTACACTCGGAGAGAATAGCCTAGGGCCGATTTTCTCGGTCAACGACGCCGGCCGAGCCGCCCTCTCCAGCCCCACAGGTGAAGCATGAGCGGGAGCCCTATCCGGGTGCAGCTCTCCCGGCGCAAAGGCTGGCGCATGCCGTTCAATACGGTGAAGGTCGACCGGGCTACCGGCTACGGCAATCCGTTCGTGGTCGGAGAATGGCCCGGTCAGGCGTTCGCCGACTATATGGCGGGCGATCCCACGGTGCGCGATGCAGAGCACGCTGTCGCGCTATACCGAAAGCTTCTCATCAAACATGCGGCCAAGTCAGATGACACGGTCGATGCACTACTGAAACTGCGCGGCAAGAACCTCGCCTGCTGGTGCCGGCTGGATCAGCCTTGCCACGCCGATGTTCTGCTGGAGCTTGCAAACAGAGAGGTGGCAGCATGACCCGCTCCACCCTCCGTTCCAACCTCGCCGAGATCCCTGCTGCGTCCGTGTATCTGGCGGTGATCTGCATCGCTATCGCAGCCGCATGGGGGTGGGGGTCACAGCCAAGCTTCTTCGCATTCGATGCACCCGCCCTCGAACAGGAGGGGCGGGACCATGTGTAACGCCTGTGGCTTCCTGTGCTGCGCCTGGGATCTTTTCTCGGGCTGCGGCTGCGATTGGTGCGACGAGCCCGATTGCCGGGCCGAAGAAGAGTTCGATGACGATGACGACGGCTATGAATGCCGGCACATCGCGCCGCGCGTCTTCATCTGCGATGCGCCCGCCCTCGAACAGGAGGGGCGCTGAGCATGGCGAGGCAGACTGACGCCAGCCGCATCGTGCGCGAAACACTCCTCGCCTGCTTGCCGCCAGGCGTACCGCCGTCGTTCAAGAGCATCGACGGCGCCACCTACGAAGGTCGCGGACGGTCACGAACCATCACAGCGCGCCTCACGATGCTCGATGGCTACCCGGCAACTGTCCGATTGACGCCTTGGGCTTTCGGCTGGTCGCACAGGTTCACGGACCTGCCGGGCGGCGATCTCTCCTTCGAGGATGGCCATTGGCAGCGCGTCCTCGCCATCCCAATCCTCACCCCGGAGCCCAACCGAAATGACGACCGCAATTGAGCCGAGCGCCGACGAGATCGAGCGGGTGGCCGACGAGCTTGAAGCACTGGCGGATGTGATTGTCACCGCATCCAGCAAGGCCGCGAAGATTGAAGCCAGCGCGGCAATGACGCGCGCTGCCAAGCACCTCCGCGCCGCGATCCTCGCCATGGACCGCCGCGTCGAGGCTGCGGAGTGCCCCCACTGCCTCGGAACCCGGCACCTGTACGAGGTCGGCCGGGTCGCGGAGCCCTGCCCCTACTGCGCCGCTGTGCCGGTGCTTTGGCAGGCGTGGCGGTCCAATGATTGGGAGGATACCGGCAAGCCGTCGTGGGAGGAGTTCGACGACGAGGAAGCAGCAAGGGGATGGGCGAGCAAGTGCCGTTACAACGGCGTGCGCCCGCTCTACGCCTCCCCGCCCGCGCCAGCCGTGGCGGTGCCGGAGGGGTGGAAGATCGTTCCTATCAAATGCGATCGATTCATAGGCCAAGCGATTTGGGCAGTACGGCATGTTAAAGCCGTCGCTGGCGTTGTCGAGATGCAACCGCTTTGGGATGCCATACTCGCCGCCGCGCCCGAGCCTCCCGCCACCCGGAGCGAAGAGCCGGCGGCGTGGACGACACAGGGTTGGCTCGACGCCCTCGCGCGGCGTGGAGGTACGGCCTCGATCTGGGCGATGAAGCCTGGCACGCCGACGGATGTCGCGCTCTACCTCGGCCCTCCCGCCACCCGCCCCGAAGCCGACGGCTGGATGCCGATCGAGACAGCACCGACCGACAGCCACTTCATCGCGGCCATCAAGGTTCGCCACACTGATGGACGGAGTTGGTGGGAGCAGCACATCATTTGGCTGGATGACGAAGACGGGGATGTTCACCCCGATTGCGAACAAGGCTGGAACATCAGCGATTATGATGCTTGGAGGCATCTGTCGCCTCCGCCATCCGCCACCGCCATCCGCGCGCTGAAGGAGCCCGGCGATGAGCACTGAAGCATGGGAGAGGGCCCCCCTGAAGCGAGACCCGGGTCCGTACGAGACACGCGCCCTGTGGGGCATCATGAACCCGTATGGATCGCTGTGGACTGACCAGACGTTCGAATCGCCGGCAGAAGCAGAGAGTTACCTCCGCAACTTCTGGAAGGACATCTCGAAGGCCAGCCTCTCGAAGTTCCGCATTGTCCTCGTCCGCCGCTCGATCACGCTGGAGGTCGAGGACGGTCACATCACCGTAGCCCCGCCCCGCGCCCGCATCGAGCAGATGAAGGAGATCACGGAATGAGCTGGCAGCCGATCGAGACTGCGCCGAAGGATGGGACACAATTCCTCGCCCTGCTTTCCAACGGCTGGTACGAGCTTCTTCGCTGTCGTGCGGATCTGTCTTGGCGACATCAGTGGTGGACAGGGCTTAGCACCTCGCCGCCGATCGTAGAGACGCACCCCGCCGGCTACGACTGGTCGAAGCACAGCACAATCTTGGCCACCCACTGGATGCCCCTCCCCGCCCCTCCGGCTGCGGCACAGGGGGATGAGGGATGAGCGAAGACGCGAAGCCTTGGGCAATCCAAGATTTTGATGATGACAGCGACGATGGCGGGCTGACCGTCGCCCACCTATGCCAATCCGTCGCGACGTGGTCATGCATGCAACAGCGCAGCGTCTCGGTCGCGGAGGCAGCGCTGGCCTTCAACACCACGCCGGATGTGATCCAGCACGCGATCAATGAGCATGGAGGGTTCTACCTCTACCTCATTGGCGAGGACGATGATCCGACCGAGCAGTTCATCGAGCACGACGGAGAATGACCATGGCGGCAAACAACGTTGGCAAGGGTCATCTCCGCGCCAATCCCGCCGGCATTCCAGTGCAGGAGGGATGATGCGCGTTCTCGTTTGTGGTGGCAGGGACTTTCGCGACCGGGCCGCGATGGCCCGCGCCCTAGATCCCTTGCGCAACAAGATGTCGGCTCTGATGAGTGGCGGAGCGCCGGGAGCGGACACGATGGCTTGGGATTGGGGTTGGACGAACCACTTCCCTTGCGAGCGCTACATGGCCGACTGGAAGACACACGGCCGCGCCGCAGGCCCTATCCGCAATCAGCGCATGATCGATGAGGGTAAGCCTGATCTGGTGATTGCCTTCCCCGGCGGCCGCGGAACGGCTGACATGATCCGCCGCGCCAAAGCGGCCGGCATCGAAGTGAGAGAGGGATGATGGGGGACCGTTCCGCCGCAATCCGTCGCGAGGATATCGCCGACACCACTCCGATCCGGCTGGACATCGCCGCTCGCTTGGCATTTCCTGACGGCTCAATCGGAATATCAAGCCTTCGAAGAGAGGCCGCGCGTGGCCGCCTTCGTGTATGGAGAATCGCTGGGAAGGATATGACCACCCTTTCCGAGATCGAGAAGATGGTGGAACTTTGCCTCGTCCCTCACTCCCTGCCCGCCTCTGGCTCCGACCCGCAGCCGGCGACCGAGAAGCGACCTGGATCATCATCGACAGGCGACGCCAGTATAGCACTGGCTGCAGCGAAGATGCGCGTGCAGAAGCTGAGCGGCGCCTCGCCGAACACATCGCAGCAAAGCACAACCCGGTCGCGTCAGGCCGACGTCATCCCACTGAAGTCCTGATAGCCGACGTCCTGTCGGTCTATCTGGACGATGTGGTGCCAAAGCAGGCGCGGCCGAAACAGGCCAGCGATAGGGTCGGTCGGCTGCTCGAATGGTGGGGCGAAAAGCGGCTCTCCGAAGTCACGCAACAGTCCTGCGACCAATATGCCGCCCACCGGAGAGAGGCGGAACGGAAGCGCCGCGCTGATGCCCGAAAGGCCGCCTTGGCGGCCGGCCGTAAGTCAAAGGCCAAGGAGCCCCGCGGCAACACGACGGGCGGGTCCCGCCGCGACCTCGAAGACCTCCGATCCGCTATCAATCATCACGCCAAACGGAATCTTCATAGCGGGGTGATCGAAGTCGCGTTGCCAGCGAAGGGAAGCCCGCGCCCGACTTGGCTGACCCGGAGCGAGGTGGCGCGGTTGATCTGGGTGTGCTGGCGCCATGGCCGCGCGGTCAAGCTGCCCAAGGGATCCCGCAAAGGCGAAACCGTCGAGTCCAAATTCCACGACCTTCGCCACATCGCGCGGTTCATCCTGATGGGCGTCTATACCGGCTCTCGTTCCGGAGCAATTTTCTCGTCGTCGATCTACGCCGGGTCCAACCGGAGTTTCGTTGACCTAGATAGCGGCATCTTCTACCGCCTGGCTGACGGCGCCGCGGAGACGAACAAGCGCCAACCGCCGGCCCCGATCCCCGATCGGCTGCTCACCCACCTGCGTCGCTGGAAGCGCCTTGGGGTCATCAGCCAGTACGTGGTCGAGTGGGACGGGCTACCGGTCAAGTCGATCAAGGTTGGGTGGGCTAGCGCTCTGGCGCTCGCGGGCATCGACAAGGGGGCAACACCCCACACCCTACGCCACACGGCGGCGACTTGGCTGATGCAGAATGGTGTGGATACCTGGGAGGCGGCAGGCTACCTCGGCATGAGCGAGGAGGTGCTTCGGCGTGTCTACGGCCACCATCATCCAGCGTTTATGCGCAATGCGGCGAGCGCGATTACGGGCAAACGGAAGGCGCGCTAACGCGGCAATGATTGCCGTAATGATTGCCGCAAAATAGAATAGATCTAAGAATTTCCTATAAATATCTGAAAAGATTGGTGGGCCCACCAGGACTCGAACCTGGAACCAGACCGTTATGAGCGGTCGGCTCTAACCATTGAGCTATAGGCCCCCGTGGCCTTCCGTATCGCCTTTGAAGGGGCTTGTCGACCCGGATGACGCGCGAAGCCGAAGGGGTTGTGCGAGACGACCAAGCTCGCGGAAAAAGCGTCCGCTCCGGCCGGGAACCTTGCTGTGCATCCGCGTGAACGCCCTCCCTCCAGGCCCCATCGGATCCGGGGCTTCACAGCGAGGCGGCGGATAGTGGCAAGAAACCGTCGTCAGCGCCCCACCGCCTCAGGCGATCCCGATAGGCAGGAGCATTTTCCGTCCACGGCGCATTCTTTAGTCTATCAAGTCTGTAGAGATAGTCGTCTATCTCTATTCTCTCCGTAATGAAGCTCCCCTCCCCGGGGCCGCGCCGATTTCGCCGGAGACATCAAAATGAAAAAGGTCCTGTTTGTCACGCCCGCAGGCGCGCGCTACGGCGTGGCGCTGGCGGCCCTGCTGGCTTTCCCGCCCCTGGCATCGGCTGCCGGCCAGGAACAGCGCGTGCTTACCATCGGCCTGGCCGAGCAGTCGCAGTGCATCGATCCGCAGCAGGACAACTACGGCTACGCCGCGATCGAAGGCCGAGGCCTTGTCGATTCCCTGACGGACCAGAGCTACGAAGACCCGTCGAGGATCGTGCCCTGGCTGGCCCAGTCCTGGGACATCAGCGATGACGCGACGAGCTACACGTTCCATCTGCGCCAGGATGTGACCTTCAGCGACGGCAGCAAGCTCGACGCGAATGTGGTGAAGGCGAATTTCGATACGGTCTCGAAGATCCCCGGCGCGGCCGGCGCCTCGTATTTCAAGGGAACGAAGGCGATCAACGTCGTCGACGACCACACGATCCGGATCGATTTCGACCAGCCGAACGTGCCCTTTCTCGCCGCCACCTCGACGGGCGAACTCGGCATCGTCTCGCCCGCGACGCTGGCCAAGACGCCCGAGCAGCGGTGCCATGAAGGCGTCGTCGGCTCCGGCCCGTTCGTGCTCGACGACGTCAAGCTGAACGAGAAGACCGAACTCGTGAAGCGCGCCGGCTACAACTGGCCGTCGGCGCTGCGCAAGCATGGCGGCGAGGCGCATCTCGACCGCATCGTCTATCGCATCATCCCGGAAGCGACGGTCCGCACCGGCGCGCTCCGCAGTGGCCAGGTCGATATCATCCAGGCCACCGGCTATGACGATGCGGCGACGCTCGAGCAGGAAGGTTTCCCGCTCAGCAAGATCGAGTCGCTCGGCACGGCCGTCAACCTGCTCATCAATACGTCGCGCGGCATCCTCGCCGACCAGCCGGTGCGGCTCGCCTTCAGCAAGGCCATCAATCGCCAGGAGGTCGTCGACCTCGCCTTCTCCGGCTACAAGATCCCCGCTTCGGGTGTCCTGACCCGCAAGACCCCGGGCTATCTCGACCAGAGCGAACTCCTCGCCTTTGACCTCGACGGCGCGAAGAAGCTGCTCGACGAAGCCGGATGGGTCCCGGGCGGCGACGGCATCCGCGTCAAGGACGGCAAGCCGCTCAGCATCACGATCTCGTTCTATGCCGCGCCGATCAATCAGGCCTTCCTCGAGGTGGTGCAGCAGCAGGTCCGCGACGCGGGCTTCGAACTCAAGCTGCGTCCGCTGACCGGCGGCGCCTATGACGAAGCGCTGCTGGCCGGCGACTACGACCTGCATCGCTGGGAATGGTCACTGGGCGACCCGGACGTGCTGCGCCAGCTCTATTCGACCAAGGCCTTGAACCGCTTCCGCCTGCCGGCCGAGAACGCGATCGACGCGCCGCTCGAGGCGCAGCGCGCGACCAAGGATCCGTCCGAGCGCAGGAAGCTGACCGACGCCGTGCAGAAGACGATCCTGGAACAGGCCTTCGCCGTTCCGGTGTTCTTCACCCAGGAACTCTGGTCCGAGAACGGCAAGGTGAAGGGCGTCGACTGGGGCGGTCCGGGCGCCGGTTCGACCAGCCAGATCCTCTATGACGCGACCGTCGATACGGCCGCCTCCAACTGACGCGCGCATGACGGGCGGGAGCCTTTGTCCCGCCCGCCTTCTTTTCCTGCAATGCGGATACCGAAACGATGGGAAGCTTCGTTCTGAAACGAGCGCTTCATGCCTTGGGCGTCCTCTGGGCGACCTTCACCGCGGCATTCCTTCTTCTCTACGTGCTTCCCGGCGATGCGGCGCTCAGCAAGATGAACCTGGGCGCAGGCGGCAGCGGGTTCTCGGCCGAGGCGCTGGAAAGGATGCGCGCCGAGATGGGACTGGACCGATCGGTCCTGGTTCAATATCTGCGCGCCCTCGCAGCGGCGCTGCATGGAGATTTCGGCGTCTCGGTGCAGACGGGGCAAGGCGCGCTGCCGATGTTCGCGCAAGCCGTGCCCGAAACGCTAAAGCTCGCGGCGCTGGCACTCGTCTTCGCGCTCCTGCTCGGCACCGGCCTGTCGCTGTTGACGGCCTATGTCCGCTCCCAAAAGCTTCGCCATGCACTGCAGGCGCTTCCGGTGATCGGGGTTTCGATGCCCTCCTTCTGGATCGGCCTCGTCCTGCTGCAGATCTTCTCGTTCAAGCTGAGACTGCTGCCCGGCATGGGCAATGAAGGCCTGGCCAATCTCATCCTGCCGGCCTTCGTCCTCGCCATTCCGACCACCGCGCTGATCGCGCAGATCCTGTCGCGCGGCCTGCGTTCGGCGCTGGGCTCCGCCTATGTCGCGACCGCGCAGGGACGCGGCGCGAGCCGGGCCCGGCTCATCTTTGGACATGCGTTCCGGAACTCGGTCATCCCGGTCGTCACCGCCCTTGGCATGGCGAGCGGCCAGCTCATCGCCGGCTCGGTCGTTGTCGAGACCGTGTTCTCCCGCTCGGGGATCGGCCTGCTGACGGTCAAGGCGGTCCTCTTCCAGGATACGCCTATCGTGCTGGTCGCGGTCCTCTTCGCCGCCTCGGTCTTCGTCACGGTCAATCTCATCGTCGACATCCTTTATCCGCTGATCGATCCGCGCATCGAAATCGGCGTGCGACGCACGGCAGGCGCGGGAGGCCGCTCATGAGCAGCATCGGCGTCACCGAGCCACGCGACGGCGATCTCGCCGACCGGCCATCGCGCGGACCAGCCGCCGTCAGGGCCGCCGGGGACCTCGCCAGCCGCCTCGCGCGGGCCGCCCTCCGGCAACCGGGGCTGTCGCTCGCCGTCATCGTCCTCGCCGTCATCGCGCTCGCTGCGCTGTTTCCAGAACTCCTCACCTCCTACAACCCGATTCGCGGCCAGGGCGGCGCACGGCTGAAGCCGCCCAGCGCGGAACACCGGTTCGGCACCGACCAGATGGGCCGCGATCTGTTCACGCGCGTCGTCTACGGCACCCGTCAGTCCCTGAAGGCGGTCGTGCTGGCCGTCGGCATCGGCATGTTGGTCGGATGCGGCATCGGGCTCGCGGCCGGCTATGTCGGGCGTTGGGTCGACGACATCCTGATGCGGCTGATGGACGTGCTCCTGTCCGTACCGATGCTGCTGATCTCGCTTGCAATCATCAATGCGCTCGGCTTCGGCATGGTCAACATCGCGATTGCCGTCGGCATCGGCAGCGTCGCCGGCTTCGCCCGCGTGACGCGGGCGCAGGTGCTGAAGATCCGGTCCGGCGCCTTCGTGGAAGCGACGCTATTCGCCGGAATTAGCCGTCTCACAGTGCTGCGCCGACACATCATCCCAAATGCGCTAGGCCCTGTCGTCGTCCTCGCGACCCTGGAACTGGGCTGGGCCATCCTGAGCGTGTCGGCGCTGTCCTTCCTCGGCTTCGGCCCTCCGCCACCCACGCCCGAATGGGGCCTGCTGGTAGCAGGCGGCAGGGACTACATGACCGCCGCATGGTGGCTCACCACCATGCCAGGGCTCGTCATTCTCGCCACAGTACTTGCCGCCAACCGCGTGGCGCAGTCGCTCTCCGGCCGCGAGATGAGCGCGTCATGACGCCCGCACCATTCCGGCGCGCCGCAGCGGCTGATGCTCCGCCGTCGCAACCGGACACCGACGGCAGCCCGCTGCTGCGGATCCGCGACCTCGCGGTCGAATACGCCGCTCGCGGCCGCCGCTTCGCCGCGTTGCGCGGCGCCAGCCTCGACGTCAGGCAGGGCGAGGTCGTCGCGCTGGTCGGCGAGTCCGGTTCCGGCAAGAGCACGATCGCCCTGGCGGCCATGGGCATGCTGCCGGAGGCAGCCCGCATTGTCGGCGGCTCGATCGAGCTCGCAGGGCGCGAACTCCTCGCGCTCGGCGAAAGGGAGCTCAACCGGATTCGCGGCCTCGAGGTCGGATGGATCCCGCAGGATCCGATGGTGGCGCTGAACCCACTTCACCGGGTGGGACGGCAGGTGGCGGAGCCGCTTCGGATCCACAAGCTGGTCGCATCCGGAGCGCTCGACGAAGCCGTCGTCGCCCTGCTCCACAGGGTGCGCATCGCGGACCCGGAGATCCGGGCGCATCAGTTCCCGCACGAGCTATCCGGCGGCATGCGGCAACGCGTTCTGATCGCCGGAGCGATCGGCCCGCAACCCGGCCTGATCATCGCCGACGAGCCGACGACCGCTCTCGACGTGACCGTCCAGAAGACGATCCTCGACGACATCGGCGCCCTCGTCGCCTCGTCCGGCATGGCGATGTTGCTGATCACGCACGACCTCGCCATGGCAGCCGATCGAGCCGACCGCGTGATCGTGCTGAAGGAAGGGCGCATCGTCGAGGAAGGCAACGCAGCCGATGTGCTGCGCGCGCCCAAGGCCGACTATACGCGGATGCTGATCGCCAGCGCTCCCAACGTCGCGGCGGGGCGCCGCAGATCTTCCGCCGCAGCCGGGGATGCGTCCGCCGCGACGGCGACGGAGCCGATCCTGGCGCTCCGCAACGTCTCGCGCAGCTTCACGGTGGCGACGGGCCGCAGCGAAGGTCATGTCGTCCAGGCCGTCGCCGAGGTCAGCCTCCATATCGGACGCGGCGAGACGCTGGCGCTGGTTGGCGAATCCGGTTCCGGCAAGTCGACGGCGGCGCGGCTCGCGCTAGGCCTGACCCGGCCGGATAGCGGCAGCGTCCTCTTCGAAGGCAATGATATCGGCAGCTTCGATCGCAAGGGGCTGCGCGGCATGCGGCGCCTGGTGCAGCCGATCTACCAGAATCCATACGCCTCGCTGTCCCCGCGCCTGACGGTGGCGGAGATCGTCGAGGAGCCCTTGCAGGGCTTCCGGCTCGGCGATCGGGCATGGCGACGGCGCCGCGTCTGGGAACTGATCGATCAGGTCGGCCTCGCATCCCCGTTGCTGCATCGTTACCCGGCTGAGTTGTCGGGCGGCCAGCGCCAGCGCGTGGCGATCGCGCGAGCGCTCGCGCCGGAACCGGCGCTGCTGGTATGCGACGAGCCCGTCTCCGCGCTCGATGTCTCGATCCAGGCGCAGATCCTCGAACTCCTTGAAAGGCTGCAGGCTACGCACGGCCTCAGCTACCTGTTCATCTCGCACGACCTCGCCGTGGTACGGCAGATCGCCGATCGCGTCGCCGTCATGAAGGACGGCCGGATCGTCGAGGTGGGGCCCGCCGATGCCGTCTTCGAAGCGCCGGAGCACGACTACACGCGGCTCCTGCTCGCTTCCATTCCCGGAAATCTCTCAAGGAACGCCTCATGACAGCCGAACTCTCGTCCGCGGTCATCGATCCACCGTCGGTCGTTGGCGAACCCGTTGCCGCGGAGTTCGAGCCGGGGGCAACCGCGGCTGCCGTCCGGGAGACGGCACGGCGCGATCCGGCGGCGGCGCTCACGCTCCTGAACGGAACAACGCTCCGATACGCGCTCAAGCTTCTCGATGCGACGCCACCGGAGGGCTCTCTCGCAGGCTGGTCGCGGCCGAACCCGTCTGGCGACCCCGCCCAGGACGAGCGAACCCTGGCCGTCGAGCCACCTGGCAAAAAACTCTCCGGCTGCCAGCCCGTCGCTGCAATCGGATCGGCCGAGGGCGCGATCCTGCTGATTGCCCCGGACAAGGGCGGCGATGGCTACCTGCTTCGGCTCGACGCCGGTCCGCATCTCCGCGTCGACGAAGCCATCTTCGACCGGCCTGGCTTCCGTCAGCGCTGGATCGAGCTCGCCGAGCCACAGTTCTTCGCGCCGATCTCGATATTCCCTGCCGCGACGCTGCAACCAGCCTTGCGGAGGATCGTGCTGGCCGAAGAGTTGCTTCATGCGGCGCTCGACCTTGGCATTCTCGAAGGCTTCTGGGACGCCGCGCGCGCGCATATCACCACCCGCACCCGTCCCTGGCAGGGTCAGTCGCTCGCCAAGGCCACCGACGACCCGCACCTGCTGCGCCGCTACGGCAAATACACCGCGACGGTCCACGCGGCACAGGGCCTGTTCAAGGAGGCCGTCGACGCCGTAACGAGCATCCCGGCGCTGCCCGGCACGATCGACGCCGTCAGCGCCGCGCGGGCCTACCTGCTTCTCGCCGGTCGGACCCTGATCGGCGGAACGATCGAGCTTCTCGGCGCCGGCGCCACGAGCAGCCGCTACGGCTTCGACCTCTACTGGCGCGACTTTACCGCCCACGCGGTCGCCCACCCGCCGCACTGGCCCCTTGAAAGCATCGGCCGGCGCCTCGCCCATCCCAGCCTCGAGGAGCCTTTCGCATGAGCGCGCGGTCCATTCACCTAAACGTCAACGTGCTGAGTTCCGGCTCGCATGGCGCCAGCTGGCGCGCGGCCGATGGCAATCCGCTCGGCTATGTCCAGATCGAGCATTACCAGGAGATCGCGCGCATCGCCGAGCGCGGCCGGCTCGACGCGGTCTTCCTGGCGGACGCCCTCGCCATCGCCTTCGATCCGCGCACGAATCCGAGCTGGGCGCTGGACCCGGCGGTGATCGTGGCCGGCATGGCGGCGGTGACAAGCCGGATCGGCTTCATCGCCAGCGCCTCGACCACCTATTCGCACCCCTACAACATCGCCCGCACCTTCGCGTCGCTGGACCACGCCAGCCATGGCCGGGTCGGCTGGAACGTCGTCACCACCTATGACGAACGGGCCGCTCCCAATTTCGGCGACAAGAACCTGCCCGTGCACGCGGATCGCTACGGACGGGCGGTCGAATTCGTCGATGTCGTGCAATCGCTGTGGGACAGCTGGGAGGACGACGCGCTGGTACTCGACCGCGAAGCCGGCCGCTTCGCCGACGCCGCCAAGATCCACGCGATCAACCACCAGGGTCCGCACTTCTCCGTCGCCGGTCCCTTGCAGATCCCCCGCTCGCCGCAGGGACGACCACTGCTGGTTCAGGCCGGCAGCTCGGAGCAGGGGCGCGATCTCGCCGCCCGCTATGCGGAAGCGATCTTCTCCGTGCAGCAGGATCTCGGCGAGGCGAAGGCCTACTATGCCGACGTCAAGGGCCGCGCCGCCCGCTACGGACGCGATCCCGACAAGATCGCCATCCTTCCGGGCCTGTTCGTCATCGTCGGCTCGACCGAGGAAGAGGCCCACAGCCGACGCAAGCAGCTCGACGAGATCGCGGGCGAGGCGACAGTCCTGAGACGCTTCGCCGGCCAGCTCGGGCTCGATCCCGCGCAACTGGACCTCGACAGGCCGGTGCCGGAGCACCTGCTGGAAAAGATCAACGGCTACATGGGGACACGCGGCTTCGTCGAGGCGACGCTGTCGCTTGCCCGCAACCGTTCACTGACGGTGCGCGACATCATCGCTCGCGGCGGCGGGGCCCATCGCCTGGTCGTCGGCGGGCCCGAGCAGATCGCCGACACCATCCAACACTGGGTGCAGGAGCGCGCAGCCGACGGCTTCAACATCATGTGCGATGTCTTCCCGTCCGGCCTGGCCGCCTTCGTCGAGCATGTGGTGCCGGAACTTCAGAAGCGCGGGCTGTTCCGGCGCGAGTATGAGGGAACCACGCTGCGCGATCACTACGGGCTACCGCGTCCGCCAAGCCGCTTCGCGCAACAGAAGGCGCCATCCGAATCCGAAGCCAGGCAGCATTGGGAGGTCGCACTGTGACCGCGCCGACGCCAACCGCGATTGCCCCGACCCGCATTCTGACCACCGCCGCCGAGGCGATCACCGCTGCCCGCGAGCTCGCGCGGCTCTGGTCCCAGACTGCCGCAAGCGTCGATGCCGAGCGTCGGATTCCGCGCGCCGAACTCGCGGCGCTGTCGCGCTCCGGGCTGCTCGCAGTCACGGTGCCGCGCGAATTCGGCGGACCTGGCCTCACGACGGAGACGCTGATCGAGATCTTCCTGATCCTCGCCGCGACCGACACGTCGCTGGCGCAGGTGCCGCAGAACCATTTCGACTTCGTCGACACGCTGCTGGTCGCCGCGCCGGAGACGCGCGCCCTCCTCTATGGCGAAGTGCTGCGCGGCGCCCGCTTCGGCAATGCCATCGCCGAGCCCGGCCGCCCGTCGCGCCGCGAGATCGCCACGACCATCGTCGAGGACGGCGAAGGGTATCGGCTGAACGGCAGGAAGTTCTTCTCGACCGGTGCCTTGACGGCGCAATGGGTGCCCGTCTTCGGCAAGCATGCGGACGGCCGCATCCTGACCGCCTACGTGCGCCGCGATACGCCGGGACTCGACGTCCGGGCCGACTGGGATGCCTTCGGCCAGCGGGGCACCTTCAGCGGCACGACCATCCTCGACAATGCCTGGGTGCCGTCCTCGCAGGTTGTGGACCGGTCGGTGGGCGATCGTGCCCTGCTCGTCGCGCAGTTCGCCGGCAACCAGCTCATCCACGCAGCGATCGAGGCAGGCGCCGCGGCAGGCGCGATCGAAACAGCCGCCCGCATCCTGTCGCGCGCCGCAACCCGCCGGGAAAGCGATCTCGCCCGCCTCGGCGAATTTTCCGTGCGGACCCGCGCGGCGCGGACGTTGACGCTCCGGGCCGCGCGCCTGGTGGACGGCGTGCTTTCCAGCCCGCAGGCGACGGTCGAAGCGGCCGTCGAGGCCTTCATCGCGACCGACGAGGCCAAGAGCATCGCCTATGAACTCTCCCCTGCCCTCACCGCGGAAATCGCGCATTTCAGGGCCCGGGCCGGCGATCCCGAACGACGCAGGCTCGATCGCCTGTGGCGCAATTCTCGGACCCATTCGCTGCATGACCCTGTGCGGTGGCGCCAATCCTATGTCGGCGATTTCGCACTGAACGGCGCCCTCTCGCCCGACCTGGCCTCGCTCGCCGGCCTCGCCCGTGTCGCCGTCTGAACTACCCAATGGTGAAGGAATGATCGTGACCCAAGACGCGTCCAACGGCCCGCTGACCGTCATCGACTTCCACGTCCACATCCGGCCGCCATGGTGGCGCGCGCCGCGGCCCATCGCCACCAACACCCGGGACGCCGCCTGGCAGGCGGCGTGGGTGTCGAAGCTGACCGCGCCAGAAGCCCTCCTGCGCGAGAGCGCCGAGGCCGGCGTGGCGCTCAATCTGCTCAGTTCGACGATCGAGGGCATCAGCGGCATTCGCGGCCCGGTCGATCATGAGGAGGTCCGCCGGCACAACGACTATCTGGCCGAGCTGGCGACGGCGCATCCCGGCCGGCTCGCGGCCCTGGCCGCCGTCGATGCCTTTTCCGGCGAGGCCGCTGCCCTTGAGGCGGAGCGCGCCATCCGCGAACTCGGCCATGTCGGCATCGTCATCGATTCCGCCCGCGACGGCGTCTATGCGGGACATCCCTCGACGTGGCCGGTCTTCGAGGCGGCGGACCGGCTCGGTGTGCCGATCCTCGTCCACCCGGTCGCCGCCGAAACGACGGAAGCATTGACGCGCTCGGCCGGCCGGCCCGGCAATTCGTTCGGTCGCGGCCATGTCAACGGCACGGCGTTCCTCACCGTGCTGGAGAACGGCATCGTCGAGCAATACCCGGATCTCGACCTCGTCTTCACCGGCATCGGGCTGGGCGCGCTGGTGATCGCGGCAGCCGAACTGCCCCAGTACAGCCTGACGGCGCGCGAACGGGGCATCGCACGACCACGCATCCATTTCGATTTCATGGGGCTCGATCCAGCCGTCCTCGCCTTCGCCGTTTCCGTGCTCGGCGTCGATCGCGTGCTGGTCGGCAGCGACTGGCCGATCTGGGAGCCTGTGACGCACGCCAGGCTCTCGGCCGTCTTCGACGCCGCCGGCGTTGCTGGCGCCGACCGCCGGAAGATCGCCTCCGGCAATGCCCAGCGAATTCTCGCAAGACGGACGGACGTCGCCAGGCGCGAGCGAGAGCTGACTTCAGATGGCTGACGCGTCTCTCGACTCCGCCGGCAGTCTCCGTTCGCCGCTCGAGCGGCTGCGCGAATTGCCAGCGCGCCCGCCACTTCCCCATTCGCAGAGGTAACAGGCATGACCCGATCGTTCCGATATGGCGCCGTCACGAAGCACGCCGCGGTCCTCGCCCGCTTTGGCGCCGAGGCCGGCTTCTTCGCCCGCGAAGGCATCACCCTCACCATCGAGAATGTCTATGGCGGCCCGGAAATGTCGGCCGCCGTCGAGCGCGGCGAGGTGGACGTCGGCGAGGTCGGCACACCGCCCGGCCTGACGGCGATCGGCCAAGGCAGAAGGATCCGGATCGTCGGCAGCGCCCTCGATCGCGGACTCGCCTTCTTCCTCATCGCCCATCCGGAAATCCGCGACTGGCCTGACTTTCGAGGCAAGACCGTCGCGGCGCTTTCCAAGGGCAGCTGCGGCTACTGGTATCTGCGCGACATCCTCGCCCAGCACGGCGTCGATCCGGACAGGGACGTCACCTTCCGCCATCTCGGCGCGGAGTTCGATCGCCAGCTCGACCTCATTGCCGCCGGCGAGATCGTCGCGCTGCTGGCGGGCGGAACCTATGTCGCCCTCGGCGAACAGCAGGGAATCGTCCGGAACTGGGGCGGACCGCAGACGCTCGCGGATGTGCCTTCGATCCAGTGGAGCATCCAGATCGCCAGCGAGGCTTTCATCGCTCGCGAGCCCGAACTGCTCCGCGACGTACTCGAGATCGTGCGGCGCACCGGCCACTATGTGCGCGATAACCCAGACGAATGGCGGGCTTTCGTCGCCCGGCTGTTCGACGTCAGCGACGAGATCGCGGCGCGATCGATCGGCTATGAGCTGCCTTACCTGCATTTTGACGGGCAGATCGACGGCCCGGGTCTCGAGCGTGCGCTCGACCTGCAGTATCGGATCGGCTCCACCGAACGCCGGCTGAGCGTCGACGAGGTGGTCGATCTTCGCTACCAGCCAGCGCCAACTCCGGCCCCGGCCCTGCGCGCCATCGCCTGACGGTTGCCGGCGCGAATGAATCCGCTTCGGCGGTTCGGTCGCCGATCGGCAGGAAGCCGCGACGCTTCAACCACGGCTGGCGACCTAGCCCAGCGCCGCCTGTTCGCGGCAGATCCGGTCGACGAGCGCGTCGAACTCACCGCGTGGCGGGCGCTGGACGGCGAGGCGCTGCTTCAGGTGCCGGATCGGCTCGGCCAGGATCTCGTCGAGGCTCTCGGCGCACTGGAAATCGCCCGCCACGCTCTTGACCTTGGAATTGTCGAAGATCGCCGTCCACGCCTTGTCGCCGGTCAGCGGACCGATCCACTCCGGATTGTAACGAACCAGCGTGTCGGTCGGGACATGCACGATCTTCGCCTCGACGCCAAGCAGCCGGCCAATCGCCTTCTGGATGTCGTCCCAGATATGGGCCCGGTCGCCGGTGATGTGGAAGACGTCGTTCAGCGCCGCCTTCTTACCGAACAGGCCGACGAACGGCACGGCGAAATCGACCGAGCGGGTCAGCGTCCAGGGCGTGTGGCCGTCGCCGGCGACGATGGTGGGCTCGCCGTCGAGCATGCGGCGCGCCATGACATCGCTGTCGCCGATCATGATCGGCAGGCCGGTGCGGACCGTATGGCTCGGACGCACGATGGTCCAGTCCAGCCCCTTGGCCGCCTCCAGCAGCTTCTCGCAGGCGATCTTGGCCTGGCTATAAGGCCAATACGGATTGATCGCCGGCGTCTTCTCGGTGATCACGTAATGACGCGCCGGCTTTTCATAGACCGATGCCGACGAGATGAAGATGTATTGGCCGCAATGGCCGGTGAAGATCTCGATGTCCCGCGCCACCTGGTCGGGCGTGAAGGCGATGAACTGGCAGACGACGTCGAAATTCTTCCTGGCCAGCTCGGCATATTCCGGCCCGGCGAGGTCGCCGACGATGGAGGTGACGCCCGCCGGCAGCGCGCTCTCCCGCTTGCCGCGGTTGAAGACGCTGACGTCGTGCCCCTCGGCCACCGCGCGCTCGACGCAGGGATAGGAGATCTGACCGGTGCCGCCGACGAAGAGAATGCTCAGAGCCATCTGAAGGACCTTTTCCGGAGAGGATCAACACCGTAGCGCAGAACTCGCCGCCATGGCGAGACGGCCCGACGATCGCGATCATGCTGCCTGATGATGATCAGAGCGGGCCACTCATAACGGTCCGCTTCCAGGTTCGTAAGCCGGCAAACAGGGACCGAACGGCTGCGGGCACCGGCGGCCGGCTTCTTGCCAGGACCGCCTCCCGCGCCTACTACGCGGATCACGTCATCGCCTCTGCGCGTCCACTGCCCGCTCCCTTGCCACGGTCTGCCCATGAACGATCCAGCCAAGCCCGCCCCGGTGACCCTGAACGCGTGCGAGATGGCGAACCTGCTTCCCGACGAGCGGCTGCGGTCGCAGTTCCTGTTCATCCTGGAGGTCGAGGCGCTCAAGCAGGTGCTCCGCCGCACGCCGCTCCTCGACGGATCCCGGCGCGAAAACGACGCCGAGCACAGCTGGCAGCTCGCGCTGATGGCCATGGTGCTTGCGGAGCATGCCGACGAGGCCGTCGACCTGCCGCGCGTGCTGAAGATGCTGCTGATCCACGACATCGTCGAGATCGATGCCGGCGACACGTTCATCTATGACGCAGCCGCGCTGACCGATCAGGAAGCCCGCGAGAAGATCGCCGCCGATCGGATATTCGGGCTTCTGCCGGCGGACCAGGCGGAGGAACTCCGGGCACTCTGGGACGAATTCGAGGCGCGGGAGACGGCCGAGGCCAGGTTCGCGCGGGCCATCGACCGGCTGCAGCCCCTGCTGCACAATTTCTTCACCGGCGGTGGCACCTGGCACACGCCCGGCGTCACCAGCGTCGACGTCACGGCACGCAAGAGCCCGATCGGCGCGTCGTCGGCAAGTCTCTGGGAAGCGGCGCAGGCGATCATCGCCGAGGGCGTCGCGCGCGGCTACCTGAAGCCGGGCGAATAGGCCGGCGCCGGCCGCCGGCCCCGTCCCTATTCGCCGCGTTCCCAGTCGCTGACCACGGGCGCGTGGACGCGGCAGACGACGCCATCCGCCTCGTAGATCACCTGCACCTCGCCGCGCAGCTCGGCGGCGAGCGCCTGCTGGATCAGCCGCGTGCCGAAGCCCTTGTGCAGCGGCGGAGTCACGGCCGGGCCGCCGCTCTCCCGCCAATGCAGCTCGAAATGCGACGGGTCGTCCGGACGCAGCGCCCAGCGAACCTCCACCCGCCCCTGAGGAACGGAGAGCGCACCATATTTGGCCGCGTTGGTCGCGAGCTCGTGCATGGCGAGCGACACCGTCAGCACCGAGCGCGGCGGCAGGCGAAGCGACGGTCCGGCCGCCTCGAACTGCTCCGGCCGATAGGGCGCGATGATGTCCGCCACCACGGCGGAGAGCTCGGCGCCGTTCCAGTTCTCGCGGGTCAGGAGATCATGCGCATGGGCGAGCGAGGTCAGGCGGGCGAAGAAGGTGTCGGTCGCGCCGCCCTCCGCCCTGCCGAAAGTCTGGCGGGCGATCGCCTGCACGGTGGCGAGGACGTTCTTGACCCGATGCTGCAGCTCGCCCATCAGCACATGCTGCAGCCGTTCGGCCGCCTTCCGCTCGGTGATGTCGCGCGCGATCTTGGAGGCGCCGACGATCCGGCCGTGCTCGTCGCGTATCGGCGACACGGTGAGCGAAACGTCGATCAGCCTGCCGTCCTTGTGACGGCGCTTGGTCTCGTGCGGCTCGACGCGCTCGCCTTCGCGTATGCGGGCGATGATCGCGGTTTCCTCGTCGGGCCGGTCCGCCGGCACCAGGAAGGTCACCGGCAGGCCGAGCACCTCCTCGGCCGAATAGCCATAGAGATGCGCCGCGCCATTGTTCCAGCTCGTCACCCGCATATCGAGATCGGTGCCGAGGATGGCATCGTCGGAGGAGGCGATGATGGCGGCGAGCCGCCGCTCCAGCGCCTCGGTCCGCCGCCTGTCGGATATGTCGAGGATGATGGCGCTCGCCTGGCGGATGCTGCCCGCCTCGTCGCGCACGGCGCCGAGCGAATTGGAGATCCAGACGAGCGATCCGTCCTTGCGGACCAGGCGCTTCTCGATCGAGACGCTCTCGCCTCGCTGCAGCAGCTTGTCGAACTGGGCGACCGTCGCCGGCAGGTCGTCGCGAAAGGTGATGTCCTGCATCCGCAGCCGGAGCAGCTCCGCCTCGGTGCGCCCGGTGATCTCGCAGAACCGGTCATTGACCATCGCGAAGCGGCCATCGAGATCGATCAGCGCGATGCCGCCCGTCGCCTGGCGGAACAGGGCGCGCAGCCGCGCCTCGCTCTCCTGCAGGGCGTGCTGGGCCGCGACGCGCGCCGTCGTCTCGCTGACGATGCAGAGCACGGCCTGCACGACGCCCGCATGGTCGCGAACGGGCGAGTAGGAGATGTCGAAATAGACATATTCCGGAAAACCGTGCCGCTCGATGTAGAAGCGCCGGTCCTTGGCGGAGATCGTCTCGCCGGTGGTGCGGACATGCTGGAGCAGCGGCTCCAGGTCGGACCAGAGCTCGCTCCAGTATTCGCGGGCCGGCCGGCCGAGCGCATGGGGATGCTTGTCGCCGATCGTAGGCGCGTAGGCGTCGTTGTAGATGGCGACGAACTCGGGACCGGCAAAGATGACGATCTGCGCCTGCGCCGGCAGAATCAGATCCACGGCGGCGTCGAGACATTCCGGCCACGAGGAGCGCGGCCCGAGCGGGCTGCGGCTCCAGTCGAGAGAGCGGATCAGGCGTTCCAGTTCCCCGCCGGGGTGATCTGTCAAAGGGGTGTCCATGTCCAGGAGAGCGCTCGCAACGTCCGACATCCGCTTCTCCCCTGGAACGGGCGAGAACACACGACGCTCGCTTTGAACGGCTGACGCGTCGCCTGTCGACAATTTCACCACCCTACACCAAACCCGGCGCGAAGATAGTGTGGCATCACGGCCGATCCCGCCCGTCGCGGCGGGTCATGCCTATGATTTGGGCCGGATTGCTGTATGATGCCTGCATCATCGGCTGAGGCTTTTCCGGGCGCCGATGGCTGGGAGCGACGTGCACTCTCGCCTGCAAGGCTGAGGATTGCTGTCAATGCCCAATACGATCCATCCGAAACTGGCGGCGGAAGTGGAAGCGCTCGCGGAAGCGGCGCCGGACGAAGTCGGCAAGGCGACGTTGCTCAACATCGCCCGCACCCTCGCGCCGATCCATTCCGACGATGCAGCCGCCCCGATGGCCGAGCCCTCGAAGCCCCAGTCGTCGCCGTAGACCAGGCCTCGTCGAGGGCCGATCACGCACCGGGTAGGCCGCGGCTTTCCCGTTCGGCGGCCAGCCGGCTCAGCCGGGCATGGACCCTATCGGCAGAGGCCATGCAGCGCTTGTGCAGATCGGCCAGTTCCTGGTCGGTCAGCTTCTCGATCCCCATGAATTCGTTCTCCGCCTGGGAGGAACGGATCAGCTCGTCGAGCTTCAGCTGCAGCGCCTCGCTGTCGCGATTCTGCGTATTCTGGATCAGGAACACCATCAGGAAGGTGACGATCGTCGTGCCGGTGTTGATCACCAGCTGCCAGGTTTCGGAGAAGTGGAAGAAGGGGCCGGAGCCGGCCCAGACCAGCACCACGACGACGCAGAGGAGAAAGGCCGCCGCGCTGCCCGACACCCGGGCCGTCGCATTGGCGAAATTCTCGAAATAGCGCTCCATTCGGATCTCCCTTGAATGCAGCGAAAGCGCGCAGCGGAAAACGGCCTGCGAATGCAAATGTTCCGCCCGCCGCCGCGCTCAGCCGTCTTCGGCCGCCGGATCGCGCTGGGCGATGTCGCGCTGGGTGATCAGGCGGGCGCTACGGCTTCCTGTGGTGTGGATCCATAGCCAGGAGAGCGCCACGGCGAGGCGGTTGCGCACGCCGATCAGGAAGAAGATGTGGGCGATCCCCCACAGCCACCAGGCAAGGCCGCCCCGGAAGCGGATCCAGCCGAAATCGACCACGGCCGCCTTGCGCCCGATGGTGGCGAGGCTGCCCTGGTCGCGATAGCGGAACGGGCGCGGCGTCCGGTCGCCCGCAAGCCGCGCCAGCAGCGTCGCGCCGACATGGCGGCCCTGCTGCTTGGCGGCCGGCGCCACGCCCGGCACGGGCCTGCCCTCCGACATCACCATTGCCGTGTCGCCGATGACGAAGATGTCGGGATAGCCGGGAACGCTGAGATCCGGCTCGACCTTGACCCGCCCGGCGCGATCGGCCGGCGGCAGGCCGAGCCACGCCGCGGCGGGTGACGCCTGCACGCCGGCGGCCCAGATCACCGTCTCGGCCGCGATGACGCGCTCGCCGAGCGCGACCTTTCCGGACGACACATCCGTCACCGCCTGCCCGGCCAGCACCTCGACGCCGAGCCTGGCAAGCGCCTTTGCCGCATAGTCGGAAAGCTCCGGCCGGAAGGCCGCCAGCACGCGCGGTCCCGCCTCGACCAGCAGCACCCGAGCATCCGCCGGATCGAAATTGCGAAAATCGCCGGGAAGCGTGTTGCGAGCGAGTTCAGCGATGGTGCCGGCAAGTTCGACGCCGGTAGGACCGCCCCCGACGATGACGAAGGTGAGCCAGGCGGCCCGGCGGGCGGGATCTTTCTCGCGCTCGGCCCGCTCGAATGCCGTCAGGATGCGCCGGCGCAGCGTCGTGGCGTCCTCCAGCGTCTTCAGGCCCGGCGCGAAAGGCTCCCATTCGTCATGGCCGAAATAGGCATGGCGCGCGCCGGTCGCGATCACCAGCTGGTCGAACGGCAGTACCGCGCCGTCTTCCAGCAAAACCGTCTTCACGTCCTTGTCGACGCCGACGACGGTGCCAAGCAGAACCTCGATATTCCTGTAGCGACGCAGCAGATGGCGAATCGGCCAGGCGATCTCGGAGGTGGCGAGCAGCGCCGTCGCCACCTGGTAGAGCAGCGGCTGGAACAGATGATGGTTTCGCTGATCGACGACCGTGACCCGGGCGGCGCTGTTGCCGAGCCGCATCGCCGCCTCCAGCCCGCCAAATCCCGCGCCGATCACGACGATCCGGTTCGAGGTCTCCGCCATGCTGCCTCTCCAGTTGCGGACGGGTCTATCGTCCGCGGACACCTCGCTCCGGGCAACGATCCCCGGGGCAACCATCTTCTTGCCCGCGACCGGTCGCAGTCCCGTCGCAATGCCCGCCTAACAACTCCACGTAGTGCTGCAATTCGAGACAAGGGAAACGCGACCATGCATAACACGAAACGTACCGGCTTCCTCCGCACCGCCATTCTGGCCTCGACCCTGCAGGCAGCATTCGCGGCGCCGGCGCTCGCGCAATCCGCGCCGCAGCCGCCGACCCTCACCGTCTTCGCCGATGGCAGCGCCACCGCGGCGCCCGATATCGCCATCGTCACGCTCGGAGTCGTCTCGGAGGCCGCGACCGCCAAGGATGCGCTTGCGGCCAACGCCACCGACATGAACGCCGTGATCTCGGCGATCACCGGCGCCGGCATTGCCACCAAGGACATCGCGACCAGCGGCCTTTCGGTCAATCCGGTCTATTCCGACCCGTCCAAGGACCCGAACGGACAGGCCCGCGTCACTGGCTATCGCGTGCAGAACCAGGTGACGGTGAAGATCCGCGATCTCGCCAAGTCCGGCCCGCTGCTTGACCAGGTCGTCTCGGCCGGCGCCAACCGCGTCACCGGCATCGACTTCGACATCGACCAGGCGACCTCGCTGCGCGACGCGGCGATGAAGGCGGCGATCACCGAGGCGCGCCGCCGCGCCGAACTGATGGCGGAAGCGGCCGGCGTCAAGCTCGGCCCGATCCAGTCGATCCAGACCAGCGACGGCGGCGGCGTGCCGATCTTCCGCGCGCAGATGGCGATGAAGGCCGATGCCTCGACGCCCGTGATGGGCGGCGAACAGCAGATCACCGCCAACGCGACGATCGTCTACCAGATCGAGCCGCTGAAGAAGTAAGCGAAAGCGCGCCTCCCCTTCGCGCGGGAGGCGCCAAACCGTCAGCCTGCCGGCACGAGCACAGATAGCGCCGCCGGCAGGCTTTCCAGCACCAGCGGCGTTGGCATCCGCGCCAGTTCGCCATCGACCGAAAGCCAGAGGCGCGGCCGGTGGCTTGTGATCGTCGCCCGCCGCACGGCGAGCGACTGGATCTCGGGATTGTCGCGCCAGCGTCCGGCCAGCAGGTCGAGCCCGGCCTGCATGCGGCTGGCGAATTCCGCGCCTTCCGCGAAATGGATCTCGATCAGGCCCTCGTCGAGCCGCGGCCGGTCGATCCCGCTTTCCGACAGGCGGTTGTTGCTGGCGAGAAGAGCATAGGCCTCGATCTCGTGCCGGCCACCCGCCGTGTCCAGCGTCAGTTGCAGCACACCGGCGCGGCTGAAGGCGCGCAGCGACGATCGGGCGACCGCGATGAAGCGGCCGAATGGCAACCCACCGCCGCGATATTGCGCGCGGCCGCGCGCCACTTCCGCGAAATAGCCGAGCCCGGCGAGCGTATGGAAGATGCGGCCGTTGACGCTGGCGAGGTCGATGCGGCGCGGCGCGGCGGAGGCGAGCGCCGCCAGCGCCGCCTCGAGCTCGGCCGGCATGCCGAGGCTTTTCGCGAACAGGTTCATCGTGCCGAGCGGCAGCACGCCGAGCGTCCGCTCGGCGCCATCCGCCCGCGCCTCGCCGAGCTTGCGGATCGCATGGCCGACCGAACCGTCGCCGCCACCGACCACCACGGTGGGCGGGCCCGAGCGGGCGGCGCGCTCGATCTCCTGCAGGAACAGGTTCCCTTCGGCGAGGATGACCTCGGCCGAATGGCCGCGCTCGCCAAAGGCGCGTTCCACGATGTCGCGGATTTCGGCCGGATCCCGATCCTGGATCGTGCCGGCATGAGCGTTGAGGATGACGACGGTATCGGCCACGATCCCTCCGGGCTGGACCGCCTGAAGGTGGCGGTCGCCCCATGGCAATGCAAGCCGCAGCACTTCGATCCGCCGGCCTGGCCGCCAACAAAAATCCCGCCCTTTCGGGGCGGGATTCTTTCAGTTCGCAAATGCCCCTGCGGGATCAGGCGGCTTCCGGAGCCGGCTGCTCGGGGAGCGGCTCCTGACCCTTGCGGGCGCGCATCAGATTGACGAAGCGCGTGAACAGGTAGTGGCTGTCCTGCGGGCCGGGCGACGCCTCGGGGTGGTACTGCACCGAGAAGATCGGCTTGTCCTTGACGCGCAGGCCACAGTTCGAGCCGTCGAACAGCGAGACATGCGTTTCCTCGACGCTATCGGGCAGCGAGGCGGCGTCGACGGCGAAGCCGTGGTTCATCGAGGTGATCTCGACCTTGCCGGTGGTGCGGTCCTGGACCGGATGATTGGCGCCGTGATGGCCCTGGTGCATCTTCTTGGTCTCGCCGCCGAGCGCGATGCCGAGCATCTGGTGGCCGAGGCAGATGCCGAACAGCGGCACATCGGCCGCGATCACGTCCCGGATCGCCGGCACGGCGTATTCGCCGGTGGCGGCCGGGTCGCCCGGGCCGTTCGACAGGAAGACGCCATCCGGCTTGTGGGCCAGGATGTCCTCGCCGGTCGCCGTCGCAGGCAGCACGGTCACGTCGCAGCCGGCATCGGCGAGCAGGCGCAGGATGTTGCGCTTGATGCCGTAGTCGACGGCCACGACCTTGTGGACCGGGTTTTCCTCGTGGCCATAGCCCTTGTTCCAGACCCAGGTCGTCTCGTCCCAGCGGAAGGTCTGGCCGGTGGTGACGTCCTTGGCGAGGTCCATGCCGACGAGGCCGGGCCAGGCGGCGGCTTCCTTGCCGATCGCCTGCTGATCGAAGGCGCCGTCCGGCGCGTGGGCGATCACGGCATTCGGCATGCCTTTCTCGCGGATCAGCGCCGTCAGCGCGCGCGTATCGACGCCGGCGATACCGACGATGCCGCGCGACTTCAGCCAGGCGTCGAAATTCTTCAGGGCGCGATAGTTGGACGGGTCGGTGATGTCGGTCTTGATCACGCAGCCGCGCACGCCCGAGGCCGACGCCATGTTGACGGTCTCGATGTCCTCGTCATTGGTGCCGACATTGCCGATATGCGGGAAAGTGAAGGTGATGATCTGGCCGGCATAGGAGGGGTCGGTCAGGATTTCCTGGTAACCGGTCATCGCCGTGTTGAAGCAGACCTCGCCGACCGCGTGGCCGACCGCGCCGATCCCTCGGCCCTCGATCACGGTGCCATCGGCAAGGATCAGAAGCGCCGTCGGCTTCGGCTCCGCCCAGACGTTTTCATCCGCGATCGTGTCGGTCAGCATTGTTTCGGCCATGGTCTACCTGCGGGTCTCGAGATGGGGCGCCAGGTGCGTGCCGGCAAACTCATGCCGCACAAAAACGCGGCGGATCTCCCGGATCCACCGCCTCGCGCCCATTTGTCCGGAAACTAGGCCATGCCGCCGGACCCGTCAACCCGAAGAAGAAAATACAAAATCCATATATTTCAATACGTTAGATTGGATGCGCTTGAAGGACGCGCCAAGCTTCTCTATGCTGCGGCAACGTTCAAGGAGATTGACGATGCGCGAGACCATCACCGCAGCCCTGAAAGCCGCAACGCTGGCCCAGGACAAGAAGCGCACCGGCACGCTTCGCCTGATCTCGGCCGCCATCAAGGATCGCGACATCGCCGCCCGCACCGGCGGCTCCGGCCAGGCAACGGATGCCGAGCTGATCGACCTGCTCGCCAAGATGGTCAAGCAGCGGCTCGAATCCGCGAAGATCTATGAAGACAATGGCCGCCCCGAGCTCGCCGCGCAGGAGCGCGAGGAGATCGCCGTCATCGAGGAATACCTGCCCAAGCAGTTGAACGAGGACGAGGCAAAGGCCGCCATCGCCGCCATCGTCACCGAGACCGGCGCGACGGGCATCCGCGACATGAACAAGGTGATGTCCGAGCTGAAGGCCCGCTATGCGGGCCAGATGGACTTCGCCAAGGCGAGCGCCGCCGTCAAGGCAGCCCTTTCCAGCTAAGGAACCGCCATGGAACTGCCGCCGGCCCTTCGCGACGCCGTCGACGCGGCGCTCGAGGGCGCCTCGACGGCAGTCCTTGCCGAAGCTTCCGCCATGCTCTCGCAGCGCTATCGCAGCGAGCTGCGCGACGGACGCTTTCACGTGTCGGAAGACGACGCCGCGCGCGCCTATCTGGCGGCGCGGCTGCCGGCCACCTTCGCCGCCGTGCGCGCGGCGATGGATGCGGCCGAAGCGCAATTGCAGACCTTCCGGCCAGGATCCCTGCTCGATCTCGGCGCCGGACCGGGCACCGCCATGTGGGCGGCGCGCGACACCTGGCCGACGATCGACGACACGCTGATGATCGAGGGCAGCCCGACCATGCGGCGCTGGGGCGAGACGCTCGCCGCCTCCGCCGCGCCGTTCCGGCGCGAATGGCGCGCGGCGGATTTTTCGAAAGAAGCGCTCGCCATCGAGCCGCGCGACCTCGTCACCATCGCCTATGTGCTGGACGAACTGGAAAGCAGCGCCCGCGCGGCGCTGATCGACGCCGCCTGGCGCGCGACCGGCACGCTGCTGCTGATCGTCGAGCCCGGCACGCCGGCCGGCTGGCAGCGCATCCTCGACAGCCGCGCCCAGCTCCTGGACCTCGGCGCCCACATCGCGGCGCCCTGCGCGCATGAGGCGCCCTGCCCGATCGCGGCGCCCGACTGGTGCCATTTTTCCCGCCGCGTGGCGCGAACGAAGATCCATCTGCGCAGCAAGGGCGCCGTGGTGCCGTTCGAGGACGAGAAGTTCATCTACCTCGCCGCCACACGCGAGCCGGTCGCGGAGCATCCGGCGCGGGTGCTGGCGCCGCCGCGCGCCGGCAGCGGCAAGGTCAGCTTGAAGCTCTGCCTCGCCTCCGGCGCCGCCGAGACGCGCCTGATCACCAAGCGCGACGGCGACCTGTTCAAGGCGGCGCGTCGGATCGACTGGGGCGACGCGCTCGAGGTTTAGGGGACGATTTGGTTCACCTCTCCCGCGGGGCGAGGTCGATGGCCAGAGGCGTGGCGAGGGTCTGGCAGGGAGGAACCGAGGCACGGTGCCGAAGTGCCATCAAACCGCCCTGCATAGCGGGCATAAGTAGCCTGGAGCCTTTGCCCTTCGCGCTGCCACGCCCTAAATTCAAAGGTCACCATCGTTCCGGAATCCAATGCGCTTCTCGCCTTCCTTCCTCGATGAAATCCGCGCCCGCCTGCCGATCTCCTCGATCGTCGGGCAGCGTGTGACGTGGGACCGGCGAAAGTCCCAGCCGCAGAAGGGCGATTTCTGGGCCTGCTGCCCGTTCCATGGCGAGAAGTCGCCTTCCTTCCACGCCGAGGACCGCAAGGGACGCTACCACTGCTTCGGCTGCGGCGAATCAGGCGACCATTTCACCTTCCTGGTGAAGCTCGAGGGCCTCTCCTTCCCCGAGGCGGTCGAGCGGCTGGCCGGCGAGGCTGGCCTCTCCATGCCTGCGCGCGACGTCCATGCCGAGGCGGAGGAGCGCAAGCGCGCCTCGTTGCACGAGGTGATGGAACTCGCCTGCCGCTTCTTCGAGGAGGGGCTGCAATCGCGCGACGGCGCCGGCGCTCGCGGCTACCTGAACGGCCGCGCCCTCGGCCCCGACATCCAGCGCCGCTTCCGCCTCGGCTATGCGCGGGCGAGCCGCAACGCGCTGAAGGAATTCCTCGCCGCGAAGGGCGTGCCGCACGAAGACATGGTGGCGACGGGCCTGCTGATCTCGGGCGAGGACATTCCGGTCTCCTATGACCGCTTCCGCGACCGCGTGATGTTCCCGATCACCGATTTTCGCGGCCGCATCGTCGCCTTCGGCGGCCGCGCGCTTTCCGCCGACGCGCCGGCGAAATACCTGAACTCGCCGGAGACGGTGCTCTTCCACAAGGGCGACCTGCTCTATAACGGCTTCGAGGCGCGCAAGGCGGTCCAGAACGCCGGCACGATCATCGCCGTCGAGGGCTATGTCGACGTCATCGCCATGGCGACGGCGGGCTTCGGCCATACGGTGGCGCCGCTCGGCACAGCGCTGACCGAGCGCCAGCTGGACCTGCTCTGGCGGCTGACGCCGGAACCGATTCTCTGCTTCGACGGCGACAAGGCGGGCCTGCGCGCCGCCTACCGCGCCGCCGACCTGGCGCTCGCGGCGCTGAAGCCTGGCAAGACGGTCCGCTTCGCTCTGCTGCCGGAAGGCCAGGACCCTGACGACCTGATCCGCTCGGCCGGCCGCGAGGCGATGGCGCAGGTGCTCGCCGCGGCGCGGCCGCTTTTCGACATGGTGTGGACGCGCGAGACGGATGGCGGCGGATTCGAGACGCCGGAGCGGCGCGCGGCGCTCGAGGCGCGGCTGCGCGACATCGCCAAGACCGTCGCCGACGAGAGCATCCGTCATCACTACGAGCAGGCATTTGCCGAGCGGGCGCGCGAATTCTTCGGCTATGGCCAGAAGGGCGGCAACCGCCAGCAGCGCGGCGGCAATGGCGGCGACCGGCGCAACGGCGCCAACAATCGCGCCGGCGGCGATGGCGCGCGGAACTTCCGGCAGCCGCCGCCGATCATCTCGGAGAGCCTGAAACGGTCGACAACGCTGTCGGGCCGGGTGCAGCCGCCGCTGCGCGAAGTCGTGCTCGTCATGACCATGGCAAACCATCCGGGCCTTGTCCCCGACCTTCTGGATGAATTCGCCCAGATCGAGTTGACGAATCGCGAACTTGACTCCCTTCGCACGCAAATCCTAGAGATTGCCGCCGAGGATCCTCATATCGAAAGCGGGGGGTTGCGCGACCGGCTGGTTACCGCGCGCTTCGGCGACTTGCTCGGCAAGCTCGATCTACAGATCGAGCGCTGCGGCAACTGGCAGGCAAGGGCGGATGCGTCGGATCGTGACGCAGCGGATGGTTGGATGCAGGCTCTCACCTTGCACAGAAAGGCGCGAACGTTACATAAGGAACTCAAGGATGCCGAGGCGGCACTAGCCACCGACCCCAGCGACGCCAATTTGGCGCAGATGATCGACATCCAGAACCAGATGGCAAACAGCGAAGGCACGGAGGCCCTGATTGAGGGCTTCGGATTAAGTTCGGGCAGACGATCCAAGCCGATGTAGGATGATCGGGACGGGATCGACAAGCGGCGGCGTAAGGTTAAGCGGGCCTTAAGACACGAAGTCTAATTGACGGGCGACCGACGGCGGGAGGAATTCCTCCTGCCGCCTCTAGGATTTAACGGTGGTGAGCGAGCGCGACGGACGAGAACCGTCTGGCGCGAAGCCTCCGCCAAGACGGAGAACAGCATGGCGACGAAGGTTCAGGAAAACGAAGAGGCCCAGGACGCGCAGACCGAACCGCAGGACGGTCCGCTTCTCGACCTCTCGGATGCCGCCGTCAAGCGGATGATCAAGGTCGCCAAAAAGCGCGGCTTCGTGACCTATGAAGAGCTGAATTCCGTCCTTCCGTCCGAGCAGGTCGGGTCGGAGCAGATCGAGGACATTCTCTCGATGCTCTCCGAAATGGGCATCAATGTGATCGAGGCCGACGAGGTCGAGGAGGCCGAGGAAACCGGCGCCGACGCCGACGAGGAAGCGGGCGAGCTCGCCGAATCAACCGGCACCGCCGTCGCCCGCACGACGACGACCAAGGAGCCGACCGACCGCACCGACGACCCCGTGCGCATGTATCTGCGCGAAATGGGTTCGGTGGAGCTGCTGTCGCGCGAAGGCGAAATCGCCATCGCCAAGCGCATCGAGGCCGGCCGCGAGACCATGATCGCCGGGCTCTGCGAGAGCCCCCTCACCTTCCAGGCCATCATCATCTGGAAGGAGGAGCTTGCCGAGGGCAAGATCCTGCTGCGCGACATCATCGACCTCGAGGCCACCTATGCCGGCCCCGAGGCGAAGAACGCACCGATGGCCGGCCCCGGTGACGGGCCGTTCAACGAGGAAGGCGAGGAAGAAGACGGCGACGCCGCCATGCCGCGCCCGCCGGAGGGCGATGGCGACGACGAAGACGACATGGAAAACAACATGTCGCTCGCCGCCATGGAGGCCGAGCTGAAGCCGAAGGTCGTCGAGACCTTCGAGAACGTCGCCGAGAACTACAAGAAGCTGCGCCGCCTGCAGGACCAATTGGTCGAGGGCCGCCTCAAGAACGAGACACTCTCGCCCTCGCAGGAGCGCCGCTACAAGAAGCTGAAGGACGACCTCATCCTCGAGGTGAAGTCGCTCTCGCTCAACCAGAACCGTATCGATTCGCTGGTCGAGCAGCTCTACACGATCAACAAGAGCCTGGTCAGTTCCGAGGGCAAGCTGCTGCGCCTCGCCGAGAGCTATCGCGTCAGCCGCGAGGAGTTCCTTCGCGAATACCAGGGCTCGGAGCTCGATCCGAACTGGCTGCGCCGGGTCGCCAATCTCGGCGGTCGCGGCTGGAAGGACTTCGTCACCAACGGCAAGGACCGGATCCGCGAACTGCGCGGCGAGATCCAGAACCTCGCCACCGAGACGGGCCTGGAGATCACCGAATACCGCCGCATCGTGCACATGGTGCAGAAGGGCGAGAAGGAAGCCCGCCAGGCCAAGAAGGAAATGGTCGAGGCCAACCTTCGCCTCGTGATCTCGATCGCCAAGAAGTACACCAACCGCGGCCTGCAGTTCCTTGACCTGATCCAGGAAGGCAATATCGGCCTGATGAAGGCCGTCGATAAGTTCGAATACCGCCGCGGCTACAAGTTCTCGACCTACGCGACCTGGTGGATCCGCCAGGCGATCACCCGTTCGATCGCCGACCAGGCCCGCACGATCCGTATCCCGGTCCACATGATCGAGACGATCAACAAGATCGTCCGCACCTCGCGCCAGATGCTGCACGAGATCGGCCGCGAGCCGACCCCGGAAGAGCTGGCCGAGAAGCTGGCCATGCCGCTCGAAAAGGTCCGCAAGGTCCTGAAGATCGCCAAGGAGCCGATCTCGCTCGAAACGCCGATCGGCGACGAGGAGGATTCGCATCTCGGTGATTTCATCGAGGACAAGATGGCGATCCTGCCGATCGATGCCGCGATCCAGAGCAATCTTCGCGAAACAACGACGCGAGTTCTCGCGTCGTTGACCCCGCGCGAGGAAAGAGTGCTGCGCATGCGCTTCGGCATCGGCATGAACACCGACCACACGCTGGAAGAAGTCGGCCAGCAGTTCTCGGTGACGCGCGAACGCATCCGCCAGATCGAGGCGAAGGCGCTGCGCAAGCTCAAGCACCCGAGCCGCTCGCGCAAGCTGCGCTCGTTCCTGGACAACTGATCGTCCGGGACCGCTACTGCCTGCTCCCAAAGGGCCGCTCGCGAGAGCGGCCCTTTTGTTTTAGGATCACGCCCATGAACGTCCGCGCCATCATCGAAAATGCCGGCCTCCCCCGCCGTGGCTTCACGGTGAAAGAAGTCGAGCGCATGAGCGAGATCGGACCTCCGACAGCTCGCTCGGCTTCGATCTCGGCCCCAAGGCGCTCGTCTACGCGCATTTCGGCATTCGGGAACTCTGGGTGATCGACGCGACCACCAACACGATCCATGTCCACCGCGATCCGGTCGACGGGCGCTACCGGTCGATCACGCCATGGACGGCCCGGGATGTCGTCATGCCGGCCTTCGCGCCGGCCGAATTCGCGCTGCGCCTCGCCGACCTCGACCTCGGCGGCTGATCGCGCTAAGCCTCGGACCCAGATATCCATCTCAGAGGGTCCATCCATGTCGTTCCTGAAGAAGCTGTTTGGCGGTGGCGGCGGCGGTTCGAGCCCGGCCGAGGCCAAGGGCGAAGCCACCGAATACAAGGGCTACAACATCCGCCCTGCCCCCTATTCGGAAGGCGGCCAGTACAAGACGGCCGGCTATATCGAGAAGACGATCGACGGCGTCGAAAAGTCCTACCGCTTCGTCCGCGTCGATTCGCACACCAGCCGCGACGCCGCCGCCGATTTCGCCGTGATCAAGGGCAAGCAAATCATCGACGAGCAGGGCGACCGGATCTTCGACGCAAGCTGACCCCCTCGCCTCTCCCGGCGCGCGTCGCGGAGGACTGAGGACGCACGCACAAAAAAGCCGGCTGCGGTAACGCGGCCGGCTTTTTCGTTTTTGCGGGAAGCGGCGCTACTGGGCGCAGCTGCCATCCGGCTGGACGGCGCCCTCGGGGCAGTCGCCGCCACGCCGCGGGCGCTCGCGGCGCTCGGGCTGGCGCTGCTCCTGCGGCTGCTCAGGCTGCCCCTGCTGCTCCATCTGCGGCTCGCGCTGACGGCGCGGACGCTCCTGCTGCGGCTCCGGCTGGGGCTGCAGTTCCTCCTGCTGGGGGCGCTGGCGACGCTGGCGCGGCGCTTCCTCGCCCTGGGCAGGCGCTTCCGGCTCCGCCTGGGGCTCGGCCTGCGGACGCTTGCGGCGCGGCGCCTCCGGCTGGGCCTCATCCTGCGGACGAGCCTCCGGCTGCGGCTCGGCAGCAGGCTGCTCCTGGCGCGGCTGCGCTTCCTCGGCCGGCTGGGCCGGACGCTTCTTGCGCGGCGGTTCCGGCTGAGCATCGGGCTCGGGGGCAGAAGGCTGCTCGGCCTTCGGCGCGGCTTCGGGAGCAGGCTTCGCGTCTGGCGCAGGCTTGGGCTCGCGGGCGGGCTTCGCCTCCGGTGCTGGCTTCGCCTCCGGCGCAGGCTGTTCGGCGGCGGGCGCCTCGACCGCCGGCTTGGCCGGGCGATCCTTGCGCGGCTGCTCGGGCTTGGCCGGCTCGTCCTGCGGCGGTTGCGCCGGACGCACGTCCGGCTTGTTTCCGGGCTGCTCGACGGCAGGCTGCTCGGCAGGCGCCGGCTGCACGTCGGCCGGCTTTCCGGGACGATCCTTGCGCGGACGCTCGCCCTGCGGCTGTCCGTCGGGCTGCTGACCCGCCTGGTCCGGCGCAGGCTTCTGGTCGGGACCGCGATCCGGCCGGTTCGGCCGCTCGGGCTGGCCCTGGTCGACCGGCGGCGGATTGCCGTCGGCGGGGACCTGCGGCTCGGGCGGCTGCGGATTGGCCTCGACCTTCTTCAGCACCTCGTCGGCCCTGGCGGCGCGCTCCTGGCGAATGCGCTCCTGCTCGGCCTGGCGCTGCTCGGCCGCCTTCTTCGTCGCCGCGTCGATTTCGGCGGCGCGGGCGTCGGCCGCCTTGCGCTGCTGTTCGACGAGGTCGGCCTTCTCGGCCTTCAGCTTGTCGATCTCCGCCTGCATGCGGTCCCGCTGCTGCGGCTGGTCGCGATCGCGGCGCAGGTCGCGCCGCTCGTCGGGGCTGAGCACGGAAAGCAGCGCGGCCGAGACGACGCCGGCGACGGCCGCCTTCGAGTCGGGCTCGACATACTGGTGGATCAGCGTGCGATCGTCGCGCGGCACGTCGCGGTCGAAGCGGTCAGGACGGCCATCGAAGCGCTGGTCGTCGATGCGGGGACGGAACACGCCGATGCGGCCGCCCTGATCGTCGTCGAAGATATCGCTCTGGTCGTCGACATAGACGACCTCGCGGCCGGGACGATCGCGGCGGCCGACAGGCTCGTTGTAATAGCGGCCATCCTCGAATTTCGGCCGGCGCACGTCGCGCGCTTCGCCGAGATAGCGATCGATGTCGCGCACCGGGGCGGCGCGGCGGCCGATGTCGTCATCGTCGAAATAACGATCGTCGACGAACACCCAGCTCTCGGAGACCGGCGGGTCGTAGCGGCGCGGCGCGCCATACTGGTAGCCCGAACGGTCGGGCGCGATCGGCGCCCAGCCGACGGCGCCGCCGCCGACACGGAAGGTCACCCAGGCCGGCGACCAGGTATCGCCCGGCACCCAGTACCATCCATAGTCGGGGCTGTAGTCCCAGCGGCCATAGTGATAGGTGGCCCAGCCGAACGGCTCGCTCGACTCCCAGTACCAGCCATAATCGTCGGTCCAGGTCCAGCGGCCTTCCTGATACGGACGCCAGCCGGCGCCACGGCGCTTCGGCACGAAGACGTAGCCGTAATCCTCATCCTCGATCCAGCGGCCATAGGGCTGCAGCTGGTCGAAGAAATAGCCGACGTCGCCCGAGGCGCGACTGGCGCGCGGGCGGCTCGAAACCGGCTGGGCGCGCGGCCGCGACGGCGCGGCCTGCGCCGGCTTCGGGCGCGGCGCCGGCGGCGTGGCGGCGGGCTGCGCATCCGCGACGCGGACCGGCTCGGCCTCCGCCTGCGTCGCGCCATTCTCGGCCGACTGGTCGTATTCATCCATGTCGGTGGTATCGGCAGGGGGCGCGCTCTCGTCGGTCGCCGCGGGCGCCTTGGAGCGCAGTTCCAGCCTGTAGGGAATGTCGACGACGCCGGTCACCACGGCGGCCCCCGCGACAACGACGCCGCCGGCCAGAGCGGCACCAACCAGACCCAAGAGTTTCATAGTCACCTTCCCGTCGTTTCCGGACCTCGCGGCCGGTCGTACCGAATCACGTCCAAGCGCCGACCTCGGTCAGCAGGGCCATTTCCCCGATTTCACCCGGCGAAAACGGCATGGGCGAGGCTCAATCAAGGCCATTTCAACGGCCGAAGCGCCTCAATTGTCGCTTCCTCAATCGCTCGCCGCGCCTGAACGTTCCCTGAATGCCGCACCACCGGCGATTGGCGGCGAGGCGCGGAGGTGCCATCCTGCGCGGCGACGGAACGACGGGAGAGACGGGACGAATGGCATCAGGGGATCGGGCTTTGAGCAAGGGGTCGGCGATGGCCGGAGCGCGGGCGCTGGCGCTGCTGGCCACGCTGCTGCTACCGGCCGCCCTGCCCGCCCCGGCGCTTGCCGACGGGCTGCGACTCGCCCCCTACAAGGACGAGCTGTTCCAGTACGGCAAGGTGCTGGAGAGCGCATCGAACGGCGACTTCCGCATCGTCGACTATGACGAGCTGCGCGACATCAACGGGCGCGACGAGATCCCGGAGCGCAAGGCGCAGGGCAAGTACGTCTCGCTCAAGACCAAGCGGGTCGAGGACCACCTGACCTACAAGGTCGGCGGCCGCAGCCTCAAATATGTCGGCGCCGGCGCGACCAGGGGCCCGGCCCGCATGATCGTCATCTACCTGCATGGCCAGAACGGCACCCGCTTCCAGGGCGCCGACGACTGGACCTTCGGCGGCAATTTCAATCGCGTGAAAAACATGACGGTCGCCGCCGGCGGCGCCTATCTCTCGCCCGATTTCTCGGATTTCGAAGCGAACGGCACGGCGGAGATAAAGGCGCTGATGCTGGACTACGCCGCCCGCTCGCCGGGCGCGCCGATCTTCGTCGCCTGCGGCTCCTATGGCGGCAAGCTGTGCTGGTCGCTGGCGCGCGATCCGGAAGCGGCGTCGATGATCTCCGGCCTGATCCTGCTCGGCTCGCTCAATGATCCCGGCTTCCTGAAGACGGCGGCGATGAAGAAGGGCGGCCGCCCGATCCCGATCTTTCTCGGCCATGGCAGCCGCGACCCGATCATCGACTGGAAGACGCAGCAGGCGTTCTTCGACAGCGTGCACAAGAAGATGCCGGGCTATCCGATCAAGTTCGTGCTGTTCCAGGACGGCAACCACGGCACGCCGATCCGCATGACCGACTGGCGCGAGACACTGAACTGGATGCTGACGACGGACGGGAAGTAGGGCCTTCCCGCACCAGCGCGGGCTGTAGAGCCTAGCCCCGTCGTACAGGCTCGACCATCATCCTGCCCGGCAGAGCCGGGCCTCGAAGGAGGGGCCAGAAGGGCAGGACTCGAGCGTCCTCTGGATCCTCCTTCGAGGCTTCGCTTACGCGAAGCACCTCAGGATGATGGCGGAGGAACATCCGGGCGACGGAGCCGGGGAAGACGCGATCGCCTAGCCGGCGATCGCTTTCCCGTCAGATATTACCCTGGAACGTGTTGCACTGGTTGAGGTCGCCGGACTGGTAGCCACGCTTGAACCAGGCGCTGCGCTGCGCCGAGGTGCCATGCGTGAAGCTCTCGGGCACGACGACGCCCTGGGTGCGCTTCTGGATGGCGTCGTCGCCGATCTGGGTCGCGGCGTTCAACGCCTCGTCGATGTCGCCGGCCTCCAGCATGCCTTTCTGGTCGGTGCGGTTTGCCCAGACGCCGGCATAGCAATCCGCCTGCAGCTCGACCTTGACGGACAGCGCGTTGGCGTCCGCGCGGCTCATGTTCTGCCGCATCTGGTTGAACTTCGGCAGTATGCCCTGAAGATCCTGGACGTGGTGGCCAACCTCGTGGGCGATCACGTAGGCCTGGGCGAAGTCGCCGGGCGCGCCGAAGCGACGTTTCAGCTCGTCATAGAAGGCGAGGTCGATATAGACCTTCTTGTCGAGTGGACAATAGAAAGGGCCGGAAGCGGCGCTGGCCTGGCCGCAGGCCGAGCGCGTCATGCCCGAGAAGAGCACCAGCGGCGTCGGCTCGTAGGTCTCGCCGGCCGATTTGAAGATGTCGGTCCAGACGTCCTCCGTGCTGCCGAGCACCTTGGAGACGAAGGCCCTGCCGGCGTCCTCGCTGCCGGAGCCGGTGCGGCTCGGCGTCGGCGCCTGCTGGTAGCTGGTGTCCTGCGTGTAACTGCCGCCGCCTCCGCCGCCTGTCACCATGATGAGCATCTGGATAGGGTTGATGCCGAAAACCAGCCAGCCTATGCCGACGATCAGGGCGATCGTCACCAGCGATCCGCCGCGCAGCGGGATGCCGCGTCCGCCGCCCATCCCGGCCGGGCGATAGCCTCCGTCCAGCCCGCCGGATCCGTCGCTGCGCCGATCTTCGACGTTCTCGCTTTCGCGCTGTCCATCGAGACGCATGGACAATCTCCCTCTTGTCGCGGACGCCGCCGCGCGTTGCATGCTGCCGAAACTAGACCCGCCAGCGCGCCGCCGCCAGTGGAACCAACGCGAGCGCGGCCCATACAGTTGCCTGCAGGGGTTCCCCCATCCGGCCTTTTCCCCTATAAGGCCGCTCTAGCCTATACACGCCCCCTGCTCGATGGCCCGCGCGCACTCCCGCGTCGGGTCTTTTGCTACGCGCGAGACGAAATTGCCGAAACGTACAGATATCCAATCGATCCTGATCATCGGAGCTGGCCCGATCATTATCGGCCAGGCTTGCGAGTTCGATTATTCCGGTACCCAGGCCTGCAAGGCCCTGAAGGACGAAGGGTACCGAATCATCCTCGTGAACTCGAATCCGGCGACGATCATGACCGATCCGGATCTGGCGCACGCGACCTACATCGAGCCGATCACGCCGGAAATCGTGGCCAAGATCATCGAGAAGGAGCGTCCCGACGCGCTGCTCCCGACGATGGGCGGCCAGACGGCGCTGAACTGCGCGCTGTCGCTGAAGAAGATGGGCGTGCTCGACAAGTTCAACGTCGAGATGATCGGCGCCACGGCGGAAGCGATCGACAAGGCCGAGGACCGCGAGCGGTTCCGCGACGCGATGACGAAGATCGGGCTGGAGACGCCGCGTTCGCGTCTCGCCCATTCGCTCACCGAGGCCCTGCCGGCTCTGGAAGAGATCGGCCTGCCGGTCATCATCCGTCCGTCCTTCACGCTGGGCGGCACCGGCGGCGGCATCGCCTATACGCGCGAGGAATTCATCGACATCGTCGAGAGCGGCGTGGATGCCTCGCCGACCGACGAGGTCCTGATCGAGGAAAGCGTCCTCGGCTGGAAAGAGTATGAGATGGAGGTTGTCCGCGACAAGAAGGACAACTGCATCATCATCTGCTCGATCGAGAACATCGATCCGATGGGCGTCCATACCGGCGACTCGATCACGGTCGCGCCGGCGCTGACCTTGACCGACAAGGAATACCAAATCATGCGCGACGCCTCGCTGGCGGTGCTGCGCGAGATCGGCGTCGAGACGGGCGGCTCCAACGTGCAGTTCGCCGTCAACCCGGCCGACGGCCGGCTGATCGTCATCGAGATGAACCCGCGCGTGTCGCGCTCTTCCGCTCTGGCATCGAAGGCGACCGGCTTCCCGATCGCCAAGGTCGCGGCCAAGCTGGCCGTCGGCTACACGCTCGACGAGCTCGAGAACGACATCACCGGCGGCGCCACGCCGGCCTCGTTCGAGCCGACGATCGACTACGTCGTCACCAAGATCCCGCGCTTCGCCTTCGAGAAGTTCCCGGGCGCCTCGCCGGTCCTGACCACCGCGATGAAGTCGGTCGGCGAAGTCATGGCGATCGGCCGCACCTTCCAGGAATCGCTGCAGAAAGCGCTGCGCGGCCTCGAGACCGGTCTTTCCGGCCTCGACGAGATCGAGATCCCCGGCCTCGGCCAGGGCGACGACGCCAACGCGATCCGCGCCGCCATCGGCACGCCGACGCCCGACCGCCTGCTGAAGGCGGCCCAGGCGCTTCGCCTCGGCGTCTCTGTCGAGCAGGTGCATGAGATCTGCAAGATCGATCCGTGGTTCCTCAAGGAAATCAAGGGGATCATCGACACGGAGCAGAAGGTCCGCGCGCATGGCCTGCCGAAGACGGCCGGCAGCTTCCGCCGCCTGAAGTCGATGGGCTTCTCCGACCAGCGGCTGGCCAACCTGACTGGCGCCACCGCAGCCGAGATCAAGGCGCTGCGCGTCTCGCTCGGCGTCCACCCGGTCTACAAGCGGATCGATACCTGCGCGGCCGAGTTCGCCTCGCCGACCCCCTACATGTACTCGACCTACGAGACGCCCTTCACCGGCGCGCCGGTCAGCGAGGCCGAGCCCTCCGACCGCAAGAAGGTCATCATCCTCGGCGGCGGCCCCAACCGCATCGGCCAGGGCATCGAGTTCGACTATTGCTGCTGCCATGCCGCCTTCGCGCTGAAGGATGCCGGCTATGAAGCGATCATGGTCAACTGCAACCCGGAAACCGTCTCGACCGACTACGACACGTCGGACCGGCTCTATTTCGAGCCGCTGACGTCGGAAGACGTGCTGGAGATCATCCGCGTCGAGCAGTCGAACGGCACGCTGCACGGCGTCATCGTCCAGTTCGGCGGCCAGACCCCGCTGAAGCTGGCGGCGGCGCTCGAGGAGGCCGGCGTGCCGATCCTCGGCACCTCGCCCGACGCGATCGACCTCGCCGAGGACCGCGACCGCTTCTCGAAGCTGCTCGTGAAGCTCGGCATCCGCCAGCCGAAGAACGGCATCGCCTATTCGGTCGAGCAGGCCCGCCTCGTGGTCGCCGATCTCGGCTACCCGCTCGTCGTGCGCCCGTCCTACGTGCTCGGCGGCCGCGCCATGCAGATCATCCGCGACGACGACACGCTGTCCGACTACCTGCTCGGCACGCTGCCGGAACTGGTGCCGGCAGAGGTCAAGGTCCGCTACCCGAACGACAAGACCGGCCAGATCAACACGCTGCTCGGCAAGAACCCGCTGCTGTTCGACCGCTACCTGTCGGATGCGACCGAGGTCGACGTCGACGCGCTCGCCGACGGCAAGACGGTGTTCGTCGCCGGCATCATGGAGCACATCGAGGAGGCCGGCATCCATTCGGGCGACAGCGCCTGCTCGCTGCCGCCGCATTCGCTGAGCGAGGAGACGATCGCCATCCTCGAGGACCAGACGCGCAAGCTGGCGCTGGCGCTCGAGGTCGGCGGCCTGATGAACGTCCAGTACGCGATCAAGGACGGCGAGATCTACGTGCTCGAAGTGAACCCGCGCGCCTCGCGCACGGTGCCCTTCGTCGCCAAGACCATCGGCCTGCCGGTGGCGAAGATCGCCTCCCGCGTCATGGCCGGCGAAAGCCTCGAGAGCTTCGATCTCAAGGCGGCGCGCCGTGACCACATCGCGGTCAAGGAAGCCGTCTTCCCGTTCGCCCGCTTCCCCGGCGTCGACACGCTGCTCGGCCCGGAAATGCGCTCGACCGGCGAGGTCATGGGCCTCGACTACGACTACGCCGTCGCCTTCGCCAAGAGCCAGCTCGGCGCCGGCAACTCGCTGCCGAAGGCGGGCACGGTGTTCGTGTCGATGCGCGATTCGGACAAGGCCGGCATCGTCGAGCCGATGCGCCGCCTCGAGGCGCTCGGCTTCAAGATCATCGCCACCAGCGGCACCCAGCGCTTCCTCGCGGAACAGGGCATCGCCTGCGCGAAGATCAACAAGGTCGCCGAAGGCCGCCCGCACATCGTCGACGCGATCAAGAACGGCGACGTGCAGCTCGTCTTCAACACCACCGAGGGCGCCCGCGCGCTCGGCGACAGCCGTTCGATGCGCCGCGCCGCGCTTCTCCACAAGGTGCCGTACTACACGACCCTTTCCGGAGCGGTCGCCGCGTCGCTCGGCATCGAGGCCTATGCGACCGGAACCCTGGAAGTCCGGCCGCTTCAGGCCTATTTCGAGTAGTCCGAGGGCTTGCGGGCCGCGATCCGGCCCGCAAGCATCCCCCTTGCGCTTGCCGCAATCGTGGACGACACTCGCAGGCGGAATTTGCCGTGCAAGTACCCGGAGGCTAGCGCGCCGCGCCTGGCGGCGCCGCCTCCGGTTTTTTGAAGTCAGGTGGCTGGCTCCCTTGGGCGCCGGCACCTGAATTATTGTGCTTCTGCCCTTCTGGGCCGGGGCCAAGAAGGAAGAAAAGGCCAGAAAGACCATGGAAAAGGTTCCGATGACCGTTGGCGGTCATGCGGCTCTCGAAGTGGAGCTGAAGCGTCTGACCTCGGAAGAGCGCCCGCGCATCATCGCGGCGATTTCGGAAGCGCGCGCGCATGGCGACCTTTCGGAGAACGCCGAATATCACTCGGCCAAGGAAGCGCAGAGCCACAATGAGGGCCGCATCGCGGAGCTCGAGGACAAGCTCTCGCGCGCCGAAATCATCGACGTGAGCAAGCTGACCGGCGAGACGATCAAGTTCGGCGCCACGGTCAAGCTCGTCGACGAGGACACCGAGGAAGAGCGGATCTACCAGATCGTCGGCGACCTCGAAGCCGACGTCCGTTCCGGCCGCATCTCGATCTCGTCGCCGATCGCGCGCGCCCTGATCGGCAAGGGCCCCGGCGACACAGTCGCCGTCACCGCCCCCGGCGGCGAGCGCTCCTACGAAGTGCTCGAAGTGGCGTTCCGCTGAGAAGCGGGCTTCCGCCCACAGGCGGATAATTCAGGCTCCGGGGCGGCCGCGATCGATGCGCGGCCGCCCCGTCGTCTATTCGGCCCGGACAGTCTTCGCGCCGGAAAGCGGCGTGGCGCGCGCTAGACTGCCGCCCTGACGCGTATGCGCTTGCGATAATAGACCACGTCCTCGATGCCGGTCGCCTCGAACGGATCGTCCGACAGGTCGATCCGGCTGATCCCCTGCACCACGTCCTGATACTGGCCCGCATCCAGCCGCGACTGGATCGCCCGCTTGAAGACGCGCCGCATCCGCGACCATTCCTCGAACATCTCGCGCTTCCGTGCCGGCATCGCGTGATTGTAGACGGCCTGCCGCAACTGGTCGCAGAATGCGTGCCAGTGATAGGAGCCGGCCCGGAAGCCGGACCGCTCCTTCAGGCCGATGCGCTCGAAGCCCTGATCGTAGAAGGCGATGTGATGATCGCCGAACGGAAACAGGCGCGCATCCCAGGGACGCCTCGGCCCGACATAGTGGACGATCGCCGGATCGATCAGCGATTCAAGCTCCAGCCGGAGCAGGAAGGTCTGGAAGTTCCACCTCGGCGAGAGGCAGTTCCACGCGCCCTTCAGGCTGAAGTTGAGATAGTCCTGGTCGCCCGACATGCCGATGCCGGGCCCCGCGCTCTCGCGCTTGAACGCCGCATAGCTTTGCAGCATCGCCCGATGATCGAGCGCGTTCCACTTCTCGACATCCATGAGCAGCAGGCCCGAGTTGAATGTCCTGCCGTCGGTGATGCCGAGACGCTTCTTGTAGAGCCCGACATCGAAGCCGTGCTGGGACGCCCCCTCGTCCATCATCCCCTCGCCCGCGGCGAGGGGAAGACCGCGCATGTCCATCTCGAACAGGGGCGATACCGGCCCCAGTACGCTGACATCCGCGTCGAGATAGAGGGCGCGGTCATAGGTCCCGGCGAAGACCATCGGCGCGAACATGCGCGTGAACGACATGCGCGCCCACGCCGCGCCGGTGTTCTCAAGCCCCTCCGGGACATAGCGGCCGAGGTCGTTCGGGAGGATGCGGACGCCGTCCGGCACCCGGTAGCCCGCTGCGGGCTCGCCGTCGAGCAGGATGGCGACGTCGAAATTGCGACCGGGCTCCCGCACCAGCGCGCTGCTGACGGCAAGCGCGATGGGCAGGAAACGGTCATTGACGACGAAATAGACGACGTTCCGCATGACGGTCCTGTCGGATGGATACGTGTTTCAAGAACGGGCCGCCGGTCGGATCACGCGTCCTCCAGCAGCTTCAGCCTGGCGCTGAAGGCGCTGCTCGGCTCGAAGTGGAACACGCCGCGAACTGGCGGACCGTCCGCGACGACCTCCCAGTCCAGGGTGGCGGCGAGTTCCTCGATGAAGACGGCGCTCGTCTCGATGGTCCAGTCGCCGCCGAGGCAGCGGTGCTTGTCCATGCCGAAGGGCGCGTAGGCATCCATCGACTGCTTCTCGCCGAGGAAGCGGGTCGGGTCGAAGGTCGATGGCTGGACGAACTTGTTCGCGTCGCGATGCCCTTCCCAGACGCAGATCCGCACGCGCGTGTCCTTGGGAAAGAAGAAGCCGTTGAACACGATGTCGCTGGTGGTGGCACGATGAATGAACTCGCTCTGCTCCATGCGCAGCGATTCCTGCGCCATCGACCGGGCGAGCGCCCGCCGTTCCGGCCCCGCCGCCGCCGCGCGAACGCGGGGAAGGATCGACGGATCCCGCGACAGCATGTTCATGATCCAGAACCAGAGGCCGTGCAGGTCGTAGCGCGACGCCTCGGTCATCTGGATCAAATTGCCGATGACGGTCTCGTCGGGATCGCCCTTGGCCAAGGCGATGGCAAGCAGACTTTCACTGTCCTTCCCCTCGCCGTGCTCCTTCTCGATCACCTGCCCGACAATGGTTCGCAGACGCTTGTAGGCTGCCCTGTGCTTGTCCTTGGCGACCAGGAAGATCCCGTTCGGCGCGTATTCGTTATAGGCGTTCTCCAACGGCTCGTAGAACGGACTGTCGCGCTTCACGCCAAGGATGAGCCGCAGCTGGATTTCCGTCGTCGCCTTCTTGAAGGCGTGGGTAATGGTCGCCGCGGACAGCGGCCCCTCCATCCGGGACAGACCGACCAACGTCTTGCGGACCACGCTCCGCATGAACGCATCGTGATCCGCCAGGTTCAGTCCCTTGAAGATATCGATGAAGATCCGGCGATACTTGCGATGCGTGTCGCCTTCCATCGCCCGCAGGAACCCGAACGGGAACAGGTCGCTGAGATCGGTCGTCGCGGCGCGGGTCTTGCCCTCGTTCTCGTTCAGGAACTTGCGGCCGATCTCGTGCCCCACGATGCAGGTCGTGAACTTGCCGCCCCACCAGACCTTGAAGATCGGCCCGAGCCGCTCCGACTCCTTGATCAGCAGCATCTGATCGGCAAGCGCGGTGTTGGAGAGAATGCGCAGACGTCCAGGCGGAAGCGGCTTGCCCTTGAAGGCAGCGCGAAATCCATGCTGCAACGTTACCCGGCGAAGATGCAATTCTTTCCCGAGACGCCTCAATCCGATCAAGTGATTATCGGGCATGACCAGACTCCTGTTGCGTAAATCATCTGTACTTGTTCAAATCAATATTTCATACAACTCGGAAATCGAACCGCCGAAGAGCCAAGCGAATGAGATCCGTCGTCATTAGTCTCGCGAGAATGGAAGAGCGGCGGACCCAGATCGCGGATCAGTTCGGAGCCCAGGGGCTCGACTTCGATTTTCTGGATGCCTTCGACGCCCGCCAGGACGCGCATATACCGGTGTCGCGCTATGACGAGGCGGCGAGCCTTGCCCGCTACGGCGCGCCTCTAAAGCCGGCCGAGATCGCGTGCTATGCGAGCCACTATGCCGCTTGGCAGCTCTGCCGCGAAAGCGGCGAGCCCCTGGCGATTTTCGAGGACGACGTCGTGCTTCATCGAGGCTTTGCCGAGGTGCTGCAACTGGCGGCGTCGCGCATCGAGCGACATCGGCTGATCCGCCTGTTCGGCAAACACGCTCGCAAGACCCGGGATCTGGAACAGCTGACATCAGGCTACCGCCTCGTCCGATTCCTGCACGGACCGATCGGCACGCAGTGCTACTGCCTCTCGCCGGATGGGGCCGCCGCCCTCCTCGCCCATGCCGACCGCTGGAGCGAACCGGTCGATCACTATCTCGACCGCTTCTGGCTGCACGGGCTCGCGAGCAAGGCGATCCTCCCCTACCGGCTGGAGGAAATGGACCGCGCCAAGATCGAGGGCGCGATCGGCGAGCGGCGGCAACGCCGGCGCGGCAAGGCGAAATTCCGCAGGGAATGGACCCGCCAGACCGATCTGGCCGCTCGCTGGCTCTACAATCTGCGCCACTGGCCACGCTGAGGCCGGATCCGGCACGTCGGGGGACGGCAGCCAGGCCCCCTCCGGCATTACGCGGCCCCCAGGGCAACGCGCTGCGCGCGGGCCGGTGCGGGGCGCGTCTCCAGCGGCGGCGCGATCAGATGGGCGAACAGCGCCTGGTTCTCCCGCACATAGGCGGGAAAGGTCTCGTCGAGGTCGCGATGGAACAGCCTGCGGCTCCCCATGTCGCTGATCGCGATTCCGGCCGAGAGCAGGCGCTCGAGCTTGTCCGAATTCAGATAGTCTTCCGGCACGGTGTTGTGGGCGGCATAGGACTTCAGCTTCCGCCGGATCGCATCGATGCCGCCGAGATAGGAGAAGTGCCAGCCCGCATTGCGGACGACGCGGCGCCGGACAATCTGGCGCATCTGCAGCGACGCCTTGATCGCGCGCGGAATGTCGTGCCGCCACGAAGGCGAAGGGCCATAGACTTTGCGCAGGCGCTCCATGGTCCGGAGATCGGCACGACGGACGGCGCGCGGACCGCTGCGCAACCAGAACGCGTCCAGTTCGAGATTCAGGAAGTAGTTGAACATCCTCAGCTCGAAGCAGAGCACCTCCCGCGCGCGCGGCGGCTCGGCCCTCAGGCGGCGCAGCGTCTCGGCCGACAGGATTTCATCGAGGTCGGAGAGCAGGACGATGTCGTCCGGCGCAGCATCGCGCACCCCATCCAGCAATCCGTCGCACTGCTTGCGCCGGCGTGCCCAGCCGTCCTCCTGCCCGCCCGAGGTATCGACCACGATGTAGACGATCTTGTCTTCAAAAGCCTTGAAACGCGCCCGATTGAGCTCGAAATGCAGCGGCTTGGGCTGCCCGGAGAAGGTAGTCGTAGCTTCGGCAATAACAAAACGGTCGACAAACGGCGCCATCTCATGCAGCCGGATCTCGAGCAAGTCGAGTTCATTGAAGAGCAGAAAACAATCGAACAATCGCACCATGCGGTCCGCCGAGACAAAAAAACAACCAATAAGATCGAAGGCCAAAATAACAAATGGCCAACTACCACAGGTTGCCATTACAACCTACGGTATATTAAGGATTTCGACAATTCCGCCGCGGAATCGTAGAACTGTTCTCAAATTAATCACAACACCCGGCGCCTGGCTCAACCGAATTCCGCTGCGTCAGTGAATATTCACAACGGCGTGATCTTTTGGTCGCGTCTTAGCCGAGCCACACTCCCGCCACAGTGACGGCGGTCACAACCTCGCCTGCCCGCATGAACAGAACCCAAGGACGGAAAGTCGCGCGGCGCAGGCCCTGAAAGCGCCCCGATCCGCTTTACCTTGGCGCGCTGAGGCCCCACAAAGGCCTGCACCTCTTCAAGGCCGGCGGAATCGCCACGCGAGTTCGCCCAGGACCCATCCATGCTTTCGGCAAACCAGGTCGCGTCGCTATCGGCGATCATCATCACCAAGAACGAGGCCCGCGATCTGCCGGCCTGCCTCGCCTCGCTTTCGTTCTGCGACGAGATCGTCGTCGTCGACAGCGGATCGACGGACGCGACGGTCACGATCGCCGAGGCGGCCGGCTGCCGGGTTCTGATCCGCAGCGAATGGGCTGGTTTCGGAGTGCAGAAACAGCGTGCTCTCGATGCAGCCACCAGCGACTGGGTGCTGTCGATCGACGCCGACGAACGGATTCCGCCAGCTCTGGCGACAGAGATCCGCGCGGCGCTGGCGACGGCCGATGGACCGGCCGGCTATCGCGTCAATCGTCTCAACACTTTCCTGGACAAGCCGCTGCGCCATGGCGGCTGGTATCCCGATCGCCATCTGCGGCTCGCGCGGCGCGACGTCGCCCGCTTCACCCCGGATCTCGTGCATGAGAAACTGGTCGTCGACGGCGCCGTCGGCGAGCTTTCGACCGAGATGTCGCATCTGAGCTATGTCGATTTCGACGAGGTGCTGGACAAGCAGCGCCGCTATGCGCTCTCCGGCGCCGCGCAACGGCAAAAGAGCGGCCGAAAGGGCGGCGTCGGCAAAGCGGCGCTGCGCGCCGTCTGGCTGTTCTTCCGGCTCTACGTGATCAAGCGCGGCTTCCTGGATGGCCGCGCGGGCTTCCTGGCCGCGGCCGCAAACGCGCAGGAGATGTTCTGGCGCTACGCCGCGACCGGCTGGAAGCCATAGGGACCGAGGATCGCGCTCGCTACCCTATTCGATCGGAACCAGGGGCTCGTCCTTGATGCGGCGGATGGTGAGCGTCGTGCGGACGCTGGCGACATTGGCCGCTGCCGTCAGTTCCTCGACGAAGGCCTGGAAGGATTTCAGCGTCGGAGCGACGCATTTCAGGATGAAATCCGCCTCGCCCGAGAGCATGTAGCACTCGCGCACGATCGACCAGTCGCGCACGCGCGCGCCGAACGCCGCGAGATCGGCCTCCGCCTGGCTGGACAGCCCGATCATCGCGAAGGCGGTGACGTCGTAGCCAAGCGCCGCCTCGTCGACCAGCGCGCGGTATCCCTCGATGATCCCCGCCTCCTCGAGCGCGCGCATGCGGCGCAGGCAGGGCGGCGCGGAGATGCCGGCGCGGCGCGCCAGCTCGACATTGGTGATGCGACCGTCAGCCTGCAATTCCTTCAGGATCTTCCAGTCGATCGCGTCTAAACGGGCTTTCACGCTGGCCTCACGGCGAAAGTATCTCTTTCAGGAAAGAAAGCCGGGGATGCAGGGCGGCAATCGGATATTCGAGTCTGGCCCAATTGCCTTGATTCGGAAACAATTGTTCGCGAGAACGCACAGGATCGCATAGCTCGCACAACTGTATGCGCTCCACACACCCCTCCAGGGACGCTGCCTTCAAAAGCGGATGTCCCGACACTATGTCTGGGCCCATCATGCAGCACGCCAAGCTCATCATCGTCGGATCCGGCCCCGCCGGCTACACCGCCGCCATCTATGCAGCCCGCGCCATGCTGGAGCCGATGCTGATCGCCGGCGTCCAGCCCGGCGGGCAATTGACCATCACCACCGACGTCGAGAACTATCCGGGCTTCGCCGACGTCGTCCAGGGCCCCTGGCTCATGGAGCAGATGCGCGCCCAGGCCGAGCATGTCGGCACCAAGATGGTGTCCGACCACATCGTCGAGGCGGACCTGTCGCAGCGCCCCTTCATCCTGAAGGGCGATTCGGGCGAGGTCTATGCCGCCGACGCGCTGGTGATCGCCACCGGCGCGCAGGCGAAATGGCTCGGCATCGACAGCGAGCAGAAGTTCAAGGGCTTCGGTGTCTCCGCCTGCGCCACCTGTGACGGCTTCTTCTACCGCGACAAGGACGTCGTCGTGGTCGGCGGCGGCAACACGGCGGTCGAGGAAGCGCTCTATCTGGCGCATATCGCGAAAAAGGTGACGATCGTCCACCGCCGCGACCATTTCCGCGCCGAGCGGATCCTGCAGAACCGCCTGTTCGGCCTCGACAATGTCGAGGTGATCTGGGACAGCGTCGTCGACGAGGTCGTCGGCAAGACGGGATTCCCGCCTTCGGTGACGGGGGTGAAGCTGCGCAACGTGGTGACCGGCGAGGTCAGCGAGCGCGAGACGCATGGCGTGTTCGTGGCGATCGGCCACGCGCCGGCGGTCGAGATCGTCCGCGGCCAGCTCGACCTGAAGCCGTCCGGCTATATCTGGACGGCGCCCGATTCGACCGCAACCAGCATTCCCGGCGTCTATGCCGCCGGCGACGTGACGGACGAGACGTTCCGGCAGGCGGTGACCGCGGCGGGTCAGGGCTGCATGGCGGCACTCGAGGCGGAACGCTGGCTGGCGGCCAATCCGGTTGTGACCGAGACCGCAGCCGCCGCCGAATAGAAACGATAACAGGGCTGGTGGTTGCGGAGGGGGCTGTCCATCCATGGACTGGGACAAACTGAGGATTTTTCACGCGGCAGCGCAGGCCGGCTCTTTCACCCATGCCGGCGAGGCGCTGGGCATGAGCCAGTCGGCCGTCAGCCGCCAGGTCGGCGCGCTGGAGCAGGATCTCGGCGTCCCCCTCTTCCACCGCCATGCCCGCGGCCTGATCCTGTCCGAACAGGGCGAGCTGCTCTACCGCACGTCGCAGGACGTGATGCAGAAGCTCGAGGGCGTGAAGATCCGCCTGACGGATTCGCGCGAGAAGCCGACCGGCACGCTGCGCATCACCACCACGGTCGCGCTCGGCTCGACCTGGCTGACCCAGCGCATCAATGAATTCGTCGACCTGCATCCGGACCTGAACCTGCACCTGATCCTCGACGACCAGGAGCTGGACCTGACCATGCGCCAGGCCGACGTGGCGATCCGCCTGCGCCAGCCGGTGCAGCCGGACCTGATCCAACGCCGGCTGTTCACGGCGCACTATCACGTCTACGCCTCGGAGGACTACGTCGCCCGCTTCGGCAAGCCCGAGACGCTCGACGACCTCGAAGGCCACCGCATCGTCACCTTCGGCGTGCCGGTGCCGCCCAATATCCGCGACGTGAACTGGCTGGAGATCGCCGGCCGTTCCTCGGACAACCCGCGCGAGCCGGTGGTTCGAATCAACAACATCTACGCGATCAAGGCTGCCGTCGAACGCGGCACGGGCATCGCCATCCTGCCGGACTACATGATCGAGGAAGGCTCCTCGCTCGTGAAGCTGATGCCGGAGGCACAGGTGCCGAGCTTCCCGACCTATTTCTGCTATCCGTCGGAGCTCAAGAATTCCGCCAGAGTGACGGCTTTCCGCGATTTCATGCTGGCCAAGGCTCAGAACTGGCAGTTCTGAGCCGCCACTGCCCTGAATCCAGGCACAGTTTTGTGACAATGCCCGGACAGATCCGCGCGGCATTTTGAATGTTTTCCCTAAGGTTCCAGATTTAGGGCGCTAAGCGGAATATTTTTCCATATCGTCAGCAAAATATCCCGCCTCGGGCGCAGATATCTCGTCGAGACGAACACGGCATTGCGTTATGCCGGAAATGCATAGCTGTGATGCACGTCTGCTGGTTGATTAGGCAGCCTGACCAATCCATATACGGGTCAGTTGATGCGTTGGGCCGCCGCTCCCTCCTCCCTGCGGTGGGCTCGACCTCAGCTGTTCCCCTCTGGAAGGTGTTTGCTGCGCATTTCCCTGCCGCAGCAACAAAGACTTAGCCGGGCCTCGCAAGAGTGCCCGGCCTTTTCTTTTCTGAGCCGACTTTCGAGATCGGACAGCGCGCCCGATCTCAGATATCGCCTACAAATCAGGCATGCTCACATATAGAGCGCTTCGCTCTCCAGCCCCTTGTAGAGCCCGGCGACGAATTCCCCATAGCCATTGAAGAGCTGCGTCGGCACCCGCTCGTTCGTGCCGATGACGGTCTCCGACGCCTGGCTCCAGCGCGGATGCGGCACCTCGGGATTCACATTCGCCCAGAAGCCGTATTCCGAGGATTGCAGCTGCTGCCAGAAATTGACCGGCCGCTCCTCGACGAAGCTCACCTTGACGATCGATTTCATCGACTTGAAACCATATTTCCAGGGCGTGTGCAGGCGGATCGGCGCGCCCATCTGCTTCAGCAGCGGCTTGCCGTAGACGCCCGTCACCATGAAGGCGAGCTCGTTGGTCGCCTCGGCCATGGTGAGCCCCTCGACATAGGGCCAGGGATAGAAGGGCTGGTTCTGGCCCGGCGCCATCGCCGGATCCAGGAAGGTCTCCATCTGGATGTATTTCGCGCCCGAGAGCGGCTTGGCGAAGGCGACGAGATCGGCGAGCGGGAAGCCGGTCCACGGCACCGTCATCGACCAGGCCTCGACGCAGCGATGGCGATAGAGCCGCTCTTCCAGCTTCATCGCCTTCAGGAGGTCGTCGATGCCGACGGTCTTCTCCTTCTCGACGAGCCCCCCGAACTGGATCGTCCAGGGCCGGATCTTCAGCGCCTGCGCCGCGTCGGCGAGCTCCTTGTCGGTGCTGTATTCGTAGAAGTTGTTGTAGTGCGCGTTGATCTTTTCCGGCGTCACGTCGCGCTCGATCTTGTAGCGCGGATTGCGCGCCGCCGGGTAAAGCCCGGCGCTCGGGTCGGCTTCGGCGGCGCGGGCGAGGCCGGGCAGCACCATCGAGCCGGCCGCAAGCCCGATCGCCCCCATGCCGGCCGCGGCCAGGATCTCGCGGCGATTGAGAAAGACCGATTCGGGGGTCGCGCGGTTCTCCGGAATCTCCCAGCCGCGCTTGCGACGAATGAGCATCGTTCTCTCCAGATTTCAGGATTGGCCCCACGGGCCAACAACTAGGAAGTCCGAGACGAAGGTCAAATCACTTTGACGTGGACGCCGGGGCTCCTGGCGGCGGCGAGGAAGCGGAAGCGATAGTCATCTTCCCTTGCCATCCCGCGCCTCCCAGACTAGTTTCCGCGCCGCACAAACCCCTCTTCTTTCCACCTTCGGAGCCCCAAATGGCCTTCCTCGCCGATAGCCTCGCCCGCATCAAGCCGTCCGCGACCATCGCGGTCACGAACAAGGCGCGCGAGTTGAAAGCGGCCGGTCGCGACGTCATCGGGCTCGGCGCCGGCGAGCCCGACTTCGACACGCCGGAGAACATCAAGGAAGCCGCGATCGCGGCGATCCGCGAGGGCAAGACGAAGTACACCGCCGTCGACGGCATTCCGGAGCTGAAGGCGGCGATCTCCGCCAAGTTCAAGCGCGAGAACAACCTGACCTACGCCCCGAACCAGATCACGGTCGGCACAGGCGGCAAGCAGGTGCTCTACAACGCGCTGATGGCGACGCTGAACCCCGGCGACGAGGTCATCATCCCGGCGCCTTACTGGGTGTCCTACCCGGAGATCGTGGCGCTCGGCGGCGGTACGCCGGTCGAGATCGTCGGCCCGCAGTCGAGCGGCTTCAAGATCGGCCCGGAGGCGCTCGAAGCCGCGATCACGCCGAAGACCAAGTGGCTGATCCTGAACTCGCCGTCGAACCCCTCGGGCGCGGGCTATACGCGCGCCGAGCTGCGGGCGCTAGCCGACGTGCTGCTCAAGTATCCGCAGGTCTGGATCATGACCGACGACATGTACGAGCACCTCGTCTTCGACGGCTTCGAGTTCTCGACCATCGCCGAGGTCGAGCCGAAGCTCTATGACCGCACGCTGACGGTGAACGGAGTCTCGAAGGCCTATGCCATGACCGGTTGGCGCATCGGCTATGCCGGCGGCCCGGTCGAGCTGATCAAGGCGATCGGCACGATCCAGTCGCAGTCGACCTCGAACCCGTCCTCGATCTCGCAGTGGGCGGCGGTCGAGGCGCTGAACGGCCCGCAGGACTACATCCCGAAGAACGCCGAGATCTTCAAGAAGCGCCGCGACCTCGTCGTCTCGATGCTGAACCAGGCGAACGGCATCGTCTGCCCGAACCCGGAAGGCGCGTTCTACGTATTCCCGTCCTGCGCCGGCACGCTCGGCAAGACGACCGCCGGCGGCAAGCTGCTCAAGACCGACGAGGACTTCGTCACGGCGCTGCTGGAAGAGGAAGGCGTCGCGGTGGTGCAGGGCTCGGCCTTCGGCCTGGCGCCCTATTTCCGCATCTCCTACGCCACCTCGACCGAGGCGCTGGAAGAAGCCTGCACGCGCATCCAGCGCTTCTGCGGCAACCTCCGCTAAGGCAATGACGGGCGGCCGCGGCCGCTCTGCTCT